>DATNQY010000074.1:0-13002 GCA_036703785.1 Candidatus Obscuribacterales bacterium | reverse complement strand
CGTTGCTTGTTGTATCGAATTTGATGTCTTGTCCGGCCAAAATCGCAATCGACTCACCAAAATCCGCGGGGCTGCCAGTAATCGTGATCGTACCTGTGTTCCAGAATGTCGGGTCACCAGTCACATTCAAGTCGCCAAGATTGAGGTTGGCACCATGAGCGCCAACGTGAGCGTTGGTTCCTGTGACATTGACCAGACCTGTGATGTTGCTGACAGCAGCCGTTAGGGTGCCCACACCGGCGTTGAGGTTGAGGACATTGCTTAGCAGGTTGCCACCAATGACACTCAGCCAATTGTTGCTGCCGGAATTGGTGGTTTGAATCGTTATGTTATTAGCAGACAATGATCCATTGGCGTTTTGCACCAAGAGGTTTTGGCCACCGGTAATCGTCAAGTCGCCTGCACTCGAGATGGTGCCGTGGTTGGTGAACTTATTGGCGACCGTCAAGGACAGACTTAGGTTGGGATTGAGCCCGGAGAAGGCAGACGCCAACGCTCCGGTTGGCATGATGCTCGTTAGCAAGGCGCCACGGTTGTTGGTGAGGTCAAGAGCACTAATTGCTGCGGTGCTGGTGGCAAGATTCGTGGAAACTGCGTAGAAGTTGCCGGAGTTTGTCAGGTCGCCGGTCAAATTCATTGCGGAACCGGCGAAATTCCGAAGCACATTGACGTGCGAGGGAATTGCTATCGAGTTAAGCACGCTGCCGGGATCAAGCACCAAGCTGCCGCCGACGGCATTTCCGCGAATTCCAATATTCAGAGTTTGCGCGCCGCCGTTCAATATTTGTGTCAGTGCAGCAGACTCGGCCGGTGTAATCGCCTGACCAGGACTAATCAACTGGGCATGTCCGCCGACATTGACTAACGTCGGCGATATGTTCGTCGGAGCGATCACGGTCTTATGCGTCGAAGCCAGGTTGAGATTCGACGGCAGCGCAGCGGCATTTGCAGGCACCGTGTATGACGTCATCACGCACATCCCGAGCATCGCGGCAAAGCCTTGCTTCAAGATTTTGGCTGTCGATTTACTCATGTTGGCTCCGTTCGATTTCGTGGTGTGAGATTTCTTGTCCGAACTAGTCCGCAATCGCTGAATGCTTAAAAACCGGGCGGTACATCGCGTACCGTCCGGAACAAATAAATTCACTGGTGCCCTGGAAAGGAATTCCCGTATGAAGGCGATTGGTTCGTTTTGCCGCTCTTGGGGGACTTGTGCCTTATTCAAACGAGCCTCCGGGATACCTTGATACATTTGCTTGTGCCACCATATGTGGTGCGCCAACTTTAGTTTGCATTCGCACCGATGACTGCAAGTTCAGCCATGATTACATATGCTTAGGGCGAAACACCAGTGCCGTGCCGTGAAATGTCATCAGTCGACCGGTACTGCCAGATGCCACCAATTCACTGATTTAGAACATCGTCTTCATCAAGTTACTGAAATTTAATGCGTGCCGAAAGGCACAGAAAGACTGCATACATGAGGTTGGATTTTGCATCGGCAAATTTACTAGCGCTATTCGTACGCGCGCGCCGCGACGTCTTAAAGTCACAAATCGAAAGTCGACTTGCAGCAATCTGACCCGCGGTAATAACAGAGCGGCGGGTTTTCACCCGCCGCTTTGCCTTTTCCTGTCAGCTAGAAGCGGGCTGCCGCCCGCCGCTACGATGATTTTTAGAGATATTCTCTCAAGCGTGACGAGCGTCCCGGCTGTCTGAGTTTTCTCAGAGCCTTGAACTCGATTTGGCGAACGCGCTCACGTGTTACCGTGAACAATTGTCCGACTTCCTCGAGAGTGCGCTGGCGTCCGTCGTCGAGGCCGAAGCGCAGGCGAAGGACATCACGCTCTCTGGGCGTAAGCTCGTTGAGCATGCGCGCGAGATCTTGGCGCAGAAGCTCGTGCGTCACAGTAGTTTCCGGACGTTCGGCTTCGCTGTCTTCGATGAAATCACCAAGGCGCGAATCTTCTTCTTTGCCGATTGGTGTTTCCAACGAGATTGGCTCTTTGGCAGCCTTGATGATCTCGTGCAATTTCACGAGCGAGACGCCCATGTTTTTGGCGAGCTCTTGCTCGGTGGGTTTGCGATTCAGTTCTTGTGCGAGCTGGCGAGTCACTTTCTTCAGCTTGTTGATTGTCTCGACCATGTGCACGGGCACACGAATCGTACGCGACTTGTCGGCAAGCGCGCGTGTGATCGCCTGGCGAATCCACCACGTTGCGTATGTCGAGAATTTGTAGCCGCGTTCGTGATCGAATTTCTCGGCGGCGCGAATCAAACCGAGGTTGCCTTCCTGAATCAAATCAAGGAAGGAAAGTCCGCGTCCGATGTATTTCTTGGCGATGGATACGACAAGTCGGAGGTTGGCTTGCACCAACTTACGCTTGGCCATCATGTCGCCCTGCAGAATTCTGCGAGCGAGCTCGATTTCCTCGTCCGGCTTCAGAAGTTGAATGCGACCGATTTCGCGCAGATACAAGCGCACGGAATCTTCCGTCGCGATCTCTCTGCTTGACGGTAGCTCTACCGGCTCGTCGTCATCGTCGAGATCGTTGTTGTCGTCATCAATGATCGTAAATGTGTCAGCATCGTCGAGTAGATCAAGCTCTTCTAACTCATTGCGCTTGGCAATATTTTCGTCTTCGACGAGCATCGAATTCATGGATCGTTCTGCATCCGGCGTTTTTGCTTTTGCCATGTAGTCCCCTCTTTTGCGACATAAGCCATGACTGGCTTCACCTGGCGGTGCTAAGGCACTCGCTTGAGACATTCAGCAACTGGGGCGCGACGATCGGTTATTAATTACTACTTAGCGATCCGAATATTCTGCCGATCCATGAATCAGCCGATCAAGCACGTCGTGAATTTGCTGTCAAGATTAGTCTGCGAGTATGATAGGTGCGCAATTGGAATCCAAGCGGGATCTAAATGGTTGTTTCAGAATTTCGATTTTGTCCCAGGATTCTGGCGCGATCAACATTGCCTTGGCAACGCCTGTAGGGCTAGTATAAGTGCGCACTACAGAGTGTGCGCGTCGTGTTAAGTGACATTAACACCCGCATTAACAGCTACTAATCAGGGTTTGCGTGAACAGCGTTGATTCTTGCGAGTAAGACAAAAAATCTGTGCAACATTTAAACCCAGGAGCCAAGCCGGAGATGGCAGTTTGTTTCCAAGTGATTTCGAGATAATCGATATATCCCAACCCGTAAACTCGCGCACCGCGTGCTTTCCGGGCGATGTGCCGTTTAGCAAGAAGCTGACGGTAAGTCATCATGAAAGCAACATCATAAACCTGACCGCCATGACAACCAGCCCACACGTGGGCACTCATGCGGATGCCGTATCTCATATAAAAGGATCGATCGAAGAGGTTGCCACCAATATTGGTGCTGCACCGCTCGAACCATACGTCGGTGCTTGCCTTGTTGTCGATGTAGCGCCTCTCACGTCGGGAATGATCACGGCAGAAATGTTGCGACCGCACATCGGTGAAGCGATGGCATCCGACATCGGAGTAAAACGCATACTGATAAAGACTCTCGAAGTAATCGATTACGAAAAATGGCAGAACAACTACGCGTATCTCTCGGTAGGAGCCATCAAGTGGCTGAACTCGCTCGGAACAATTTTGGTGGGCATCGATACACCCAGTGTTGATCAGATCGATTCGAAAGAACTATCGACTCATCACTCGCTGGACGAACGCCACATGTATTGGCTGGAGAATCTGGACCTCACACGCGTCGAGTCGGGTCCTTATTTCCTGGTAGCCGCACCCCTCAAGTTCATGGAACTCGAAGCGAGCCCTCTGCGCGCCATTCTGCTCCGGTAGCGACCGCCCTGTAGGGCGATGCATGCATCGCCCGGCAAAGAACCGAATATTACAGTTGCTTAACTCTGCGTATTGAACTTTTTCGGGTGAGCCAGCGTTTCTTATCCAGACTCGCACGGAGGAACCCGCCTATGTCAGCCCAAACAAACGTCCCTCGAAGAAAGAACCTCAGGCTAAGTGAATATGACTATGCGCAACCAGGAACTTACTTTGTAACCGTTTGCACGAATAGCCGCCGTTGTTTAATGGGCGAGATCAACGAAGATGGAGTCAGCAGTCTTTCTAGAATCGGCCAGGTTGTATTCAACTGTTGGGTGTCCATCCCTGCACACTTCCAAAACGTCGAACTTGATCAGTTCGTGATTATGCCCAACCATGTTCACGGCATACTGCACATATTGGAACGCCGTCATTCGCTGAGATCAATTGTCGGAGGCGTAAAAGCGGCAGCATCTCGGATTGCAAACGAAGCGAACCTACTGACGGAACCTCTTTGGCAACGAGGATATTTTGATCATATAGTTCGCTCCGAAAGAGCTCTTGGGTTGATCCGCCAGTATGTTTTGGACAATCCGCAAAAATGGGCATTGGATGAATTGAATCCACTGAATGCGGTCCTCGCGGCAACTAGCTTCGACAATCCTGCAGATTGGTAGAACCATAGGGGCGATGCATGCATCGCCCCTACCTAAAGATGCATCTGCACGGGCGATGCATGCATCGCCCCTACTTAAGAACGACGCAGTGCACCGCGCATGGTGCATATGGATAGATTCCCAACTTGCGGGCTGCGCCTTCGGATAAATCAATACAACGCTGCTTCAGCGCCGGGCAGCGATCGGTGATCGTCACGACGACATCCCGTCCGCTGTACTTGCTGTGAACTTTTACCCTGGTACCGAACGGCAAAGACGGATGAGCAGCAGTCAGTTTGCGCTTGTCGAATACCGCACCAGATGCGGTGCGGCGCCCATGAAATTGTCCGCCGTACCAGTGGGCGTGTCCGTCAAATGCGGCGGAAGTGTGCATCGATACATTCGATGCAGCCATAGCCGGCAGAGCAATCAGCAAAATTCCCGCCACCGCTGCAAAAAACTGTGCGCAGTCGGAATCAGGTCGCCTGGAGCGACCGCTACAAAGACTGGCTTGCATACTAATTACCTATGCTTATCCTTGACGTTTTTTCTGAGCGTGTTGCTGCAGCAACATTAGTTGGTCGCGCAGCTCAGCTGCTCTTTCAAAGTCGAGCATTTTAGCCGCTTGTTTCATTTCCTGCTCCAGCTTCTTAATAACTTTGGGCAAATCGGCTTTGATTTCACCAAGCTGCGCCTCAATGTCCGAGGGCTGGAGCGCCCGCCCCTTGCTGGCTTGAGGCAATACGTCGCGCCCCCTCAGTTGGTCAAGAAGGGCGTTGGTAGTGTCCTTAACAATTGTCTGTGGCGTGATGTTATGTTCCTGGTTGTAGGCAATCTGCAGCACACGCCGCCGGTTGGTTTCGCTGAGCGCCCGAGCCATCGAATCAGTCACGCGATCAGCATATAGAATGACCCGACCGCCGACGTTTCGAGCGGCTCTGCCGATTGTCTGCACCAGAGAGCGTTCTGCTCGGAGGAATCCTTCTTTGTCGGCTTCCATGATTGCCACCAGGCTCACCTCAGGAAGGTCCAAGCCTTCTCTGAGCAAGTTGACGCCCACCAGGCAATCGAATGCACCCAGACGCAGGTCGCGCAAGAGTTCAATACGATCCAGTGCGACGATATCGCTGTGCAACCAGCGAACACGAATGCCGATTTGTTGCAGGTATTCCGTGAGGTCTTCCGCCATGCGCTTGGTGAGCGTGGTGACAAGCACGCGCTCGCCTCTTTCGCCGCGGGTTCGGATTTCTTTGATCAAATCGTCTATCTGTCCTTGAATCGGACGCACTTCGACTTCCGGATCAACCAATCCGGTCGGTCGAATAATTTGCTCGACGATTTGAGTACTCTTAGCAAGCTCCGCATTGCCGGGCGTAGCGGAGACAAACACCACCTTGCCGACCTTTGCAAAAAATTCGTCGTGGGTCAAAGGTCTATTGTCGCGGGCACACGGCAAACGAAAGCCGTAATCGATAAGCGTATCCTTACGCGAACGATCGCCATGGTACATGCCTTGAAGTTGCGGGACGCTCGCGTGCGATTCATCAATGAATGTGATGAATCCGTCTTGCCCGTACTTCCGTACAAAGTAATCGATCAGAGTTTGCGGCGGCAACCCGGCGTCGCGATTTTCCAGAATGCGCGAGTAGTTTTCAATGCCGTTGCAATATCCGACTTCCTTGAGCATTTCGATGTCGAACGCCGTGCGCTGTTTCAACCGTTGCGCTTCCACAAGCTTATTGTCGCGCGCCAGCTCGGCTAGCCGCTCTTCAAGCTCCATCTCGATTTGCTTAATGGCACGCTCGAGATCGTCCTCATCGGTTACATAGTGCTTGGCCGGATAGATGCGCACCATGTTCGGCAGCTCTTCGATTTCGCCGGTTACCGGATTGACGATGGTTAAGCGCTCGATCTCATCGCCGAACATTTCGATGCGGATGATGCGTTCTTCGTAAGCGGGATAAACTTCGATGACGTCGCCGCGCACACGGAAACGCGCGCGCTCGAGCACAATATCGTTGCGCTCGTAGAAGATGCCGACCAACCCTTTTAAGAGTTTGCTGCGCTCGAATTCCTGGCCTACCTCAAGCTCAATGGCGGCCGACAAATAGCGTTCAGGAACTCCGAGACCGTATATGCAACTTACCGATGCCACCACAATCACATCGTTGCGTTCCCATAGTGAGCGCGTAGTCGAGTGCCTCAGCCGCTCGACCTCGTCGTTGATGCTGGCTTCTTTCTCGATGTATGTGTCCGTCGACGGGATGTACGATTCCGGTTGGTAATAATCGTAGTAGCTGATGAAGTACTCGACGGCATTGTTGGGGAAGAATTCCCGAAACTCGTTGCACAGCTGAGCGGCAAGAGTCTTGTTGTGCGCAAGCACCAGTGCAGGCATCTGAGTCTCTTGCACGACGTGCGCCATGGTCAACGTCTTGCCTGAGCCGGTTACCCCAAGCAGAGTTTGGTAGTGGTCGTTGCGGCGCACACCTTCGGTGAGCTCTTTGATCGCCTTGGGCTGATCGCCTGCCGGCCGAAACTTCGAGATCACCTCGAATTGTTTCTTCGAGTCAGAGCTTGATGGTTGAGATGATTTTTCTGCTTTGTTTGCCATCGAATCTCTCATTATCGCGCAGGTGGGCAGGTGTTTGCACGGAACGGCAACCGTAGCGGCTGTCGGCACCCCGCTGAGGAACGAAAAGGCGGCGCGATGCGCCGCCCCGTACAAATACTTGTGCTTCTACGGTTGCGCTAACCTGAAGATGCTTTCGGGTCGGTCTCCGCGGCTATGGCTGTGGTTGCAGCGGGCGCCGGGGCGGCGGTGGCAGGCTTGAGGCTGGCGCCGTCCGAGGACGTCTCGGCGTTCATCGCGCTGCGCACTTCGCTTTCTGCTTCCTGCAATCCCTTTTTAAAGCTGCCGAGCGCTTGCCCGATGGATTTTCCCAACTCAGGAAGCTTCTTCGGACCGAATACCAATAAAGCGACCCCGAAAAGTAACGCTGTTGTGCCAGGACCAATCATTGCAAGCACCTCTCCGACTCGGATACCACGATCGTAACACAGGACGCCTGGCGACCCAGGCTATTTGCTGTTTCTAAGACATATAACGTCGCCGGTCGCAAAAAAGTTCAATTCAATAGCAACTATTAATCTAATCCGGAAATATTCCGCCACTGGGACTCGACGAACCGAAATACACAGCCTCGCGGTTGCTCTGCGGCATAAAGAACATCATCAAGATAAGCAGCACAGCAAACCCGCCGAACACAATCATGACGCCCGGATCGGCAAGCCTGCTGGTCGTTCCGCCGTTGTAGCCGCTCATTCGAAGCTGCTGAGCCTTTTCGCGGTACTGCGCCGCCGCGGTCGGATTGTCCTTCTCTACAGTGGCAAGGTCGTAGTACAAATCAGGATCGCTCGGCGCATACAAAACAGCGGCCAGCAAGTCGCTTCGGGCTTGCTCAGTCTTTCCATCGCGCAGATAAGCCTCGGCACGCATCTTGTAGGCTCGCGAATCCTTGGGATCCACCGAAAGTCGTTGTGTGGACTGCTCGATGGCGCGATCGTTTTGCGGACCAGCGTGCTGCAACTGCAGGTATGCAAGGAAGAAGAACGCGACCAGCGCCACTCCGATTAATCTAACTTGCATGTACGGTTGCATGTGTCCAATATACCAGGCGCTTGGCAAGCGCCCTCGTGGCTTAAGTATTCCGCAAGAAGCGGGCTTACGCCCGCCGTTTACGAATTCCTCACGGCGCCAGCTTCGCACCGTCCAGCTTCTCTAAAGACGGGGCGACGGCGCCGTTGGAATAGGTGACTAACGGCTCCGTCAGCGAATCGCTCACGTTGTTGGCTCTTTGCCGGTCGGCAAGTTCGGCAGCGGCAGCCTCGATATAGACGTAGTCCGGAAGCAGCCCCTCCGGCTCAAGAAATTCTTCAATTGTCGACGAATCAATCGAGGCGTTGGGTTTGTTGTCGACAAACGTGCCGGCGCCCATGGCAGCAATCTTGCTGACGTACACGGGGTCGGGATTCAGCCGCACGAAGCGCACCTTGTCGGCAAGCCAGGCATTATAGTTGAGACAGATGTGCGGATGATCGGGTTGGCGCTGGAGATGGTCCAGGACACTCGCAAAAACGCAAACAAAGAGATTTGGCATTTGCTTCGCCAATTCATTTATATAGAGCGATCCGTCCCGCTCTTGAAAGTACTTTTCGCACTGTCCAGGAGTAGCCAGTGTCTTGGGCCACTTGTCCGAAAAGACTTTCAAACGCTGGAGTGCTTGCGTAACCACAGACGGATAGATTTGCTTGTCGCCGGCGGCATCAACCGAATAAGGCAAGGCAAACTCGATCTCCTCGTCCCACTGCTTGTTGCCATTTTCATCAAAAAAAACGACCCCGGGGATTTCAGGTTGTCCTTGTTTCTTGTGCGCGCCCGGATTGCGCTGCCCGGTTGGCTGCCAGCACAGCTTGCGATAGTCGACCAGCACATGCCCGGTGGCAGCGCTTCCTTGATGATAGTGCCGGTTTTGAATCAGATCTTGCGCGCTGCCCAGTGCCGGCGGATAGAAAATGGAACCGAGCGGAGTTTCGTAGAATACCAACCAATCGACAAACTTCAGTTGATCCGCAAACTTGGCGAGGGCAATAACAGCAGTGTTGCCGCCGTTCGACCAACCAATGATACCTACGCTTTTTGTATCCAGCTTTGCCGGCACCAACTGCGAAATGGTTTTTCCTTGAATATCCTTGCCCTTGCCGCCGGCAAATAAGAGAACATCGCGCAAAGCCGCATGGCACTTTGGCCCGCGGTAGTCGTAAACGCCACCGGAGGCGAAGCCTGGTTTGCCCCCGCCCGGGAAAGCAAAACGAACCTCGGCAAATCCTGATTGCGCGGCATGAGTGGAAAATTCCAGTCCGCTTTTTTCGTTGCCGCCCGGGACTACCACCGCCAGCGGTGCCCCCTCTTTGTAGCGCGGCTTGTCGGGATAAATGACATTTACCGCCAGCCCTTCGCTGCCTGCCGCATCGCTAACAATCCAGGTGCTGACGGATTTTTCCGGCAACACCATGGGCGGGATTCTCAAAGTGGCTTCAGGAACTTTTTCATATGCAATCGCAGGCATCAGGCAAGCTGTGACGCAGAGAGCAGCAATTAGAAGTGAAACGATTATGCGCATGTTCGGTTTCCCATTATGGCAGCAGCGGCTGCAACTTGGGGAAATCGGCAAGGGCAGCGAAATAGTGATTGACGTTTTTCAACATTCCGTGCCGATTATTTTTCTTCGCCACATCCTCATCGTTGACCATGACCTTTTCGAAGAACAGATTGATCGGATCAACCATCGCTTCCAATAGTGCGAGCATGGCGCCGTACTCTGCCGGCGTCGAGGGTTGCTTGAATTGTCCATTACTTTCCCATTTGGAGACTACATTGGTTTGAAATGCAGTCCACAACTGCTTCTCGGCTTCGTCGGCAAACAATGCCGGGTTGACGCTTGTCGGAGACTCCGGCTTAAGAATGTTGCCTACGCGCACGGCGGCACGCACGAGGTGTACGCCCTGTCCGGACGAAAGCAGTTTTTCAAGCACTGCGCAGCGCGTCATCACGTCAGGCAAATTCGCAAGCGGATCGTAAGTGCCGAGCACCGCTTCGATTATCTCGCGACGATAACCGCGCTCCAGCAACTTGCTGCGCACGCGCTGCAGGAGAAACTCCCGAACATCGGCAACAGTTTTATTGGCATCGAAGCCTTTTTTCGTGGACAGCAGCGACTCAATCTCAGCAAGAACAGTCTCGATCAAGGCAGAAGCGTTGACGGTGTAGTCGGTCAATCCGTCCATAAGAATGTCGATCAGACCCTGCGCCTGTCTGCGCAGAGCGAACGGGTCGCTAGAGCCGCTGGGCTTCTTACCGAGGGCAAACAGTCCGACAATGTTGTCCAATTTGTCGACGAGCGCGGCGAATCTACCAACTATGTCTGCCGGCATGGTGTCTTGCTGCGAACGCGGCGCGTAATGCGATGCCAGAGCCTGCACCACCTCCGGTGGCTGTCCCTCACGTTCGGCGTACCAGGAGCCGACGTAGCCTTGCAGCTCCGGTAATTCGCGCACAAGGTTGGTGACTAGATCGAGCTTGCACAACTCCATGCAGCGCTCGAGGGGAATGGCAATTTTTGCCTCCAGGTGGAGGCTATCGATCAAAATACGAGCGGTGCGAACCAGACGCTGCACCTTCGCTTCATAACTGCCTAGTCCTTCCTGAAACTGCAAGTGTCCGAGCTGCTCTTTGCGCGATTCGAGATTGGATTTTTGATCGTCGAAATAGAAAAACCTGCCGTCGGCGAGCCGCGCCCGGATAACGCGCTCGTTGCCTTGCTTGATGATTGGTTCTGCTTCTTTGCGATCGTTGTTGGCGATTGTGATGAAATAAGGCAGCAATTTCTTACTTCCACCATTGCCACCGGCATCCTCTACGGGGAAATAGCGCTGATGGTGAATCATGATGGTTTCAATCAGCTTCTCCGGCAGCTCGAGATATTCTTTCTCGAACTCGCCGAGGACGGCATGAGGCCATTCGGTGATATTTACGACCTCTTCCAGCAACGGGCCGCCCAGTTGTCTGGCATTGCCTTTGACGCCGGCCGCTGCTTTCTGCACTTGCTTTTGGATGGTTGATTCGCGCTCGCCGGGGTCGGCAATTACGCGAGCATCGCGCAACGCCTTGGCGTAAGATTTGCTATCGCTGATCGTCACCACCCCTGGTGCCAGGACGCGGTTGCCGAAAGAGCTTCTGCCTGTGGGAATTCCATCGAGCGCGACAGCAACTTCCTGCGCATCGAGCAAGGAAACGATCCAGCGAATCGGACGAGAAAACTTCAGATCGGAGGCGCCCCAACGCATGGGACGCTCGCCGGACAATTGCATGATCGCGCTCGGCACCACTTCACTCAAAACTTCGGCTACCGGTTTTCCCTTGATCGTCAAATTGGCAATTAGCTTCTCAGTGCCGCCTACATCTTCACGCGACAATTGTTCTACGGTTAACCCGTGCTTTTGCGCAAATCCAACAGCGGCCGGCGAGGGCTTGCCCGAGGCATCAAAACCCGCTTTCACTGCCGGGCCCGACACCTTCTTCTGCACCGTGTCCTGCATGCTTGCAATACCGTGCACGATGCAAGTGAGGCGCCGCGGCGTGCTCATCGTGCTGATATTGTCGAATTTGACATTGCACTCTTGCAGAGCGTCCCCGAGCAGCATCTTCAGGCGCTGTTGCGCCTCCGGCACCTGATTAGCCGGGAGCTCCTCGGTTCCAACCTCCAACAGATAGTCAGGCATCTATGGCTTCCTCGCGGGCATAGCCGGACATTATATAATGTTGGAACATGGGCAAACGACTCTTGGTTGCGGCGCTCGTAACAGGCTTGGCATGCCTGCAGCTGCCTTCATGGGCCGGCGCGGAGCATGATGAGCCGGGCTATGCCGGATTGGAATTTTACGGATCTTCGCAAGTCAGCAAATCGGAGCTGGAAAAAGAAGCCAGACTCAAGCCGGGCGCGGATCTCAAAGCAACGCTAAAAGCAGCATCGAGACTCAAGGAAGAACTCGAAAACAGACGCATTCAAGCGAATATTGATGTCGCGTCCGAGCAAGACAAACTCTACATTACCGTCGATGTCATGGAAGACGGCGCCGGCGCCTCCGGACGAAAGTTGACTGCGCCGCACCACGTTTATCTTACCGATGAACGCCCTTTGAGCCTGCTGGAAGACATGTCTGAGCGCGCGCAGAAGCTGGCTGCCGAGGGACGCACGTACACGAGGAACTTTCAGGACGGCATCGAGTTTTTCAGTGACGAACCGCTCAATCAGCTAGCGCTTAAATTGCAGCGCTGCGTGCCGCCCATACGCAACGAACTGTTTCAGGTGATCGGAAGCGATCCGGACCCTGCGCGGCGCAGCGCCGCAGTGGAGCTACTCAATTGGGATTCTAATCCGGTGCGAAATTGCTACGATTTGACTGCGGCGCTCGAGGACGGCTCTGCCGCTGTCCGCGCGAAGGTAGACCGTTATTTGCTGCCACGCCTGAGCATGCTGCCTGATAATTTTCCAATACAGAACCTCGTCGAAGCCTACTCGCGCCAACTGACCCGCCCCTCCTATGTCGACCGGGCAGCGGCACTGCAGGGCTTGCTGGCAATCGTAAAGGCGCATCCTTTTGCCGCAGGAGCCGTCAAGGTCGCTAACGAAGACAAACTTCAGCAGCTCGTATCTATGAGCGTGTTAACCTCGATCAAACAGCCCGCGCAGCAATTGTTGGAAGCCTGTCATCACATACCTGAGCTGCCCAAACCCCAAAAGCGACGCCAGCTCAACGAGTTCTAACCAACAAAGCATATTGTTTCCTGCGCCACGGCACGCACTCTTAGTACACTGTACTGACAACATAAATCTCGGAGAACCGCTCGTGGCAAAGACAACCAAATTTGGTGGCGGCAAGGTGAGGACCAAGAATCTGGGCGGCGCCAAA
>DATNQY010000073.1:0-19616 GCA_036703785.1 Candidatus Obscuribacterales bacterium | reverse complement strand
CCGATTCAATCCGATCAATTCCGTCCAATCGAATTCAAAGCTCCCGGCATCATCGCCCGCCAGTCTGTGTGCGAACCTCTGATGACCGGCATCACGGCCATCGACGGCATGATTCCGATCGGCCGCGGACAGCGCGAACTTATCATCGGCGACCGCCAAACCGGTAAAACCGCCGTCGCGCTCGATACTTTTATCAACCAGAAAAACTTCGAAAAAGACCGTCCGGTTTGCATCTACGTAGCCATCGGTCAAAAGGAATCCAACGTGGCCGCCATCCAGCGCCTGCTGGAAGAAAAAGGCGCCATGGAGTACAGCATCATCGTCTCGGCTTCCGCCACAGCACCGCCGGCGGTGCAATTCTTGGCTCCGTATACAGGCGCCACCATCGGCGAATTCTTTATGCACGGCGGCGCCGGCCCGGAAATGAAACACGCTCTGTGCGTTTATGATGACCTCTCCAAGCACGCTGCGGCTTACCGCGCCATGTCGTTGCTCCTGCGTCGTCCGCCAGGTCGCGAAGCCTATCCCGGAGACGTGTTCTACCTGCACAGCCGCTTGCTCGAGCGCGCTGCCAAACTCTCCGATAAGCTCGGTGGCGGTTCGCTCACGGCGCTCCCGATTGTGGAAACACAAGCCGGCGACGTCTCGGCGTACATCCCGACCAACGTCATTTCCATTACCGACGGTCAGATCTTCCTTGAGACAGACCTCTTCTATGCAGGCGTTCGTCCGGCTATCAACGCCGGTATTTCGGTAAGCCGCGTGGGCGGTGCCGCTCAAACCAAAGCCATGAAGACGGTGGCAGGTAAACTGCGTCTCGACCTCGCTCAATTCCGTGAATTGGAAGCGTTCGCCCAGTTTGCCTCCGACCTCGACAAAGCAACCCAAGACCAATTGCGCCGCGGTCAAAAGCTGATGGAAGTGCTGAAACAGCCGCAGTTCCAGCCGCTGACTCTCGCCCAAGAAGTCTCGCTCATCTTCGCCGCCAACAACAGTGTCATGGATGATGTCGATAACAAGGACATTCCGAAGTTCAAAGAAGAATGGAAAAAGTTCTTGAGCGCGAAAGCCAAGGACGTCGAGACCAAGCTCAACTCCGGCGCCAAGCCGAGTGCTGAGGACGAGAAAGCGCTCAAAGACGCGTTGATCAATTTCAAACAAAACTTCTTCCAGAAGTAAGCAACAGTAGTGGCGAAATCTCCTGTAGATCGCCCTCGAGCGAAGGCAAAAAAGAATGGCAAACCTGAAAGCAATCCGACGCCGCATCAAAAGCGTGCAAGCGACCAAGAAAATCACTTCAGCAATGAAGATGGTGGCCGCCGCGAAGGTACGCCGCGCGCAGCAAAGAACGCTAGCCGCTCGTCCGTTTACAACCCGAGTCATTCGCATGCTTCGCGAGATCGTGCGGGAAGTACAGCCGATTGATCTCAACGAACTTCCGCTGCTGCAGCACCGTCCAACCAAGAAAGTCGCCCTTCTGGTCATAACTTCCGACCGCGGTCTGTGCGGTTCTTACAACAGCACGATCTTCCGCAAGACACTGGAGCGCTTGCGCGAGTTAGAAGCCCAAGGCATGGAAGTGTCCTTGATCATGGTCGGATTGAAGGGAGTCGGCTTCTTCCGCAGCTTCAAGAAGTACACCAAGCACAAGACGTACACTCTGCTGCCGGCCATTCCCACTGTCGAAGAAGCTAAGTTGATCGCCAAAAATGCCGAAGAAGTTTTCCTAAACGGCACGGTCGATCGCGTGGAACTCATTTCTACACGCTTCATTTCGATGTTGCGCTCCGAGGTGGTGAATTTCCAATTCTTGCCTGTAGAATTGCCGCCGGCAGCCGATAAAGAGCAAGGCGAGCCGAAGCCGATCATGCTTTTTGATCCAAGCATTCCGGAAGTTCTGCAAAACGAACTAATTCCGAAGTACGTGGAGAACGTCGTTTTCCAGGCATTGCTTGAAGCGTCGGCATCTGAACTGGCTGCTCGAATGAACGCCATGTCCAACGCCTCGAAGAACGCCTCCGAGCTGATAGGCGCGCTGACGCTGGTCTACAACAAAGCCCGTCAAGCAAGCATCACGCAGGAGCTCCTGGAAGTCGTCGGCGGCGCCGAAGCCCTCAAGGCTTAGATTTATCGGCACCGTTCTTGCACTGGGATCGCAGGCGTCAGCCTGCTCCTGTAACGGCGGGCGTAAGCCCGCTATTTGCGATAACGCCCGAACAAACTGCCGACGGCGATCCTGAACACGTCCCAGAGCATCTTTGGCGAGTCAACAAGTACGTTCACTTTAGAGCCGGTGACGTTGTGCCAGTTGATGGCCGTTTCCTCGACTTTATAGCCACGCAGCCTGGCAATAAACAAGATCTCCACATCAAACCCGTAGCCGCGAACTTCCGATGCCGAAAAGATGTCTTTGGCAGGCTGCTTCTTGAACAGTTTAAACCCGCATTGAGTGTCATAGAGTCCAGGCAGCAAAAGACTTTGGACGATCAGGTTGAACGTGTTGCCGATGAACTTGCGGTGAACGAGCGCTTCAACTCTGCGCGAAGGATCGGGCTTCGCCCGAGAGCCGATGACGATGTCCGCACCGGATGCGATACCAGCTTCCAGGCGCGCCACCTCTTCGATTGGTGAGCTGCCGTCCGCATCATCGATGAGAATCAGCTCGCCGTCGGCCTTCATGACGCCTGTCTTGAGCGCGTGTCCTTTGCCCTGGTTCGGCTGATAACTTATAGCTCTTACTCCGGGATGATCCTTGGCGAAGTTGTCGATTACATCGACGGTGCGGTCCCGGCTGCCGTCATCGACAACCAGCACCTCGAAACTCTTTCCCGAACGCGACAAGTAATCATAAACGGATGCCAGAGTGGCAGGGAGCCGTTGCTCCTCGTTGTACGCGGGGATGATAACCGAAAAGTCTGGCATGCCAACTGTTGCCGGTAGTACGGCAACTATTATGTCATGCTGGCAGAGAGCTACCCGTCCGGGTCTGTCCCTTGACTTTACTTATCTTTCTGGTCGTCGTCGTCCGGCTGTTGTCTGGCTGCCTTCTCTTCGGCAGCCTGGAGCGCCGCGGCGCGCATCGCCTCATCACGATTGTTGGCACTGAGAATACCCGGAATGCCCGGAACGAATATTCCCGCAGGCATGGCCTTCGTTACATCATAGAAGGTAGGCAGAAAGGCTTTATCCCAAATGGTGGCATCACCGCCACGTGAATCGAGCGGGGCTAGCGCCAGGTTCTTCAGGTAGTCAGCGCCACCGGCAGTGCCAACCGGCAATGCAAGGCCGCCGATCGTTTGCAGTCCGCGCGGCAGTATAGCTCCGGTAGTCTTACCAAGAACACCTAGCGGCGCAGCCGCCATGCCTGTGCCGATCATGCTGGCTGAGTCGATGAATGGATGATCGCTTGTCGCACCGACCCCAATTGCTCCGGGAACCAACATGGCGCCGTTGCGCAATGCGTTGGCAGCAGTGTATGCCATCAACGGACGAGCCGCGCCGAACGCGCTCGGCAGCGCTTCGCCGCCCTTCGCGATGTTGGCGAACACATTGATCTGGTTGGCTGGAGTGAAAATCGTCTTCGTCGCCATGAACTCGTTGAGGTTGCCCATGAACGGTATTTTGCTCGCCAAACCAGCTTTGGCGGCTGTTCCAGCAAGAGTAGTGGTAGCATCTGCGGCGCCTGTCGCACCCACGGCCGCCTCTCCGGTAGCCAGAGCCGGCGCTGCAAATCCGTACACGCCTGAGACCAAACCGCCTGTAGTCATCGCCCACGGAGCCACGTCCTTCACAGCGTCCCACGTGCTATCTCTTGCTCCGCCCACGCGTTCGAGTCCGACACCAGCAGCGGTGCCAACCACACCGGCACCAAGACCGACACCAGTGACAGCGGCCGCAGCCACTAATGATCCTCCCATCGTTTCAGGAGCGAGCAACACGCCAGCGCCCCATGCCAGCACAGGTACGGCGGCTGCGGCAACGCCGGCGCCTATGTACTTGCCCCATCTGGCGTACCAGGGTGAATTGTCGAATTGCGCCTGCTTCACGATACCGTTGTAAGCATCCAACTGTTCCTTCACAGCCGGGTTCTGCAACAACGCCGCGTCTTTTCCGGCGTCTTCCATTTTGGCTTTGGCATCGTCGATGTGTCCGGTTCGCGCATCAAAACGTCCTTGCTCCATTTCCGCGAAAGTCTTTTGATGCGCGCCAAAGTACAGCTGTTTTACTGTTTCGAATTCTTGCTTCTCTTGAGGGCTGAGGTCTTTCTTCGCCGACATGTCCTGATAGGCTTTGTCGATCGCCGGAATAGAGTTGCCCAGCGCTTTCTGCACGGCATCGCCATTCGCGTTCCAACTATCGAGAGTCTTTCTCATCTCTTTCATTTCTTCATCGGTAGGCGGCTTCGCTCCAGGCGGGTGCTGCTTCAACATTTCCTGGAATTTTTGCGCGTCTGCAAACGCGCCTACGAAGTTCTTTTTGAACTCGGGATTTTCTTCGGCCATCTTCAGGGCATCTTTTAGCTCAGGATGATCGCCGAGCAATTTGCCATCCTTAATCGCTTGGGCTTGCTTTTGGTAGTTCGCCCATCGAATATCGGGATCGGTTTCCGCCTTATAACCTTCGCTACCTTTGGGTGTATTGCGCGGATCGCTTTGTATCGAAGTGCGGAGATCGCCCATCGCTTTATTGAGATCGGGATCTTTTTGCTTCAGTTCGGCTTCGCCGAGCGCCTTGTACGCATCTGAACGCACGAACATGCGTGCCTGCAGAACTGCATTGTCATCCAACAACTGTTGATATTTCTTCTGCTCGTCGGCTGTGGGCTCTCTATCTTTAACGCTCGCCTTCAGCTCGGCTATAGCCTTCTGGTTGGCATTCCATTCGGGCGCGGTCTTATCTTTGTCGAATTTGTCATCCTTCGAGAGATCGGCCGCCTTTTGCAGCAAGCCGATGTCGTTTTTCTTCTGACCGTCAAGCAGCGGAATCAGCGGGTTCTTGTCGTCGGATATGCCGTGACTGCGCATCAAATCAACAGTCATCTTCTCGGCTTGCTCCTGGGTGATTTGGGACCCTGGAAGTGCCGCCTTGTCGGCCGCAGAGATTGCCTTTACGATATCAGCTGCTGTCGTGGCGTAAGTTTTTCCATCCGGACCTTGCTTCTCCGTAACTCCGTTCTTGTACTTCATCAAGAAATCGGCATAAGCGAGATTGACCATCGCCGGCGCCTTATTGGCGACATCGGCAGCAGTCTTCACGGTGCTGTAGAGATTGTTCATCTCATTGAGCGTGAGATATTCGGTAAGGTGTTGGCTTACCGGATCCATCGGCTTTTTGGGATCGCTATCCAATCCGTGCTTAATAATGGCGTTCTGAATTTGATCGGGTGTTAGAGGCTTGTCGAAGTTTATGCCTAACTTCTGCTGATCTGCAGGCGATATCTCGGACTTGAGAGTTTGCTGCAGCTCGGGAAGCCGCTTGTCGATGTAGTGTTCTTGATTTTGCATCGCCTGCCACATGACGCCGGCGCTGCCTCTGGCCTCTCTTTGCGCGGCGATGTCCAGGGTCTGGAAGTGATTGTCGGCATCTTCGATAACGGTGTGAACATCATGCACCTTGCCTGAGCCGTCGCGAAACAATCCGCTGCGACGGTCGCCCAATTGATTGAGCGCATTTAGCTCACGTCCAAGAACATCGAGATGGGCGCCAAGTTCTGCCCCTCTTTGCGCTGCCGTCTGCTGCGGCGTACCTGTATTGTCGTGACCGGCACCGCCGCCGCCTGCCAGCTGGTGCAGAATTTTGTCGCGAATGGCTGTGACGTTGGGTTTGTCGGCGTCCGGCGCGCCGTCCTTGTTGAATTTGTCCGGCTTAGTTTCCGGTTTGGTTGGAGTAGTATCAGCGCTGCCCATTTGGCACCTTCAAAGAACTGTTGCGAGCAAGGGAATTAACTAGCCGGATGTATACAGGGTGGAAAAAAATTCGACAGAGTCGAGAAGGTCGAAAAGTCGAGATAGGCTCTAGACTAGGCTAATCTTAGATATTCCCCGCCGAATTGGGAAGAGGCCGTTTCGTAGAATCCCGATAGGGCGAGGCAATTGCCTGGCGATCGGTCGGATTTGTGTCTATTTGCCTTGCTGTTGTGCCGGTTTATCCTTCTTTTGCGCTTCTTCATTGCGCTCGCGAATGATTGCTGCATTGCGTTCGGACTCTTTGTCGACTTCATTCCACTCGACGTAATTGCCGTATAGCCGGCTCGCCACGCCGTTGTAGATTGGCAGAGACATGTACGGCGCGTAGCCGCGAGTCCACGTATTGACGGCATTCTGCACGCCACGCGGTTCTGCCATGATCGTGCTCAGGTCTTTCTGCGGGGCGAGCAGCCAATCGCGTGAAGCGCCGGCCGTGTTGCTGACGCCTTCAATTGCCGAACCCACCGCCTGCGCCGGTCTTGAGGCGGCGACGGCTTTATAAGTGTCCGGAGCCACCCACTGCAGACCGCGTCCAATTAGCTTGCCGGTGCCTATGAACTGGTCGGCAACGAAATGTCCGATCGCAGGAACAGCCGGCGCAAAGACGCCGGAAGCCAAACCGCCCATGGCGCCGTTCCAGGCCGTATGTTGGGCAATTTCTTCAGGGGTATATTTCGTGCCGTCCGCTTTCGTCAGCCACGGATTAACATCCGACCAGCTGTATACTCCAGCGGCGAGTCCGCCGCCTGCTGCCGCCGGGGCGACTTTAGACCAGATCATGCGCGAATTGAGATCGCGAATTGAGCCTACGAGCTTTCCGTCGTCTCCAATTTGGAGGGTGCGCTGTTTCAAGCCGTCCAAGATGTTTTGCGGCTTCACGTAAGACCAGCGACTGCCAAGCTCGGCGCCGGTTTCATTTTTGACGAACTGAGCTGTCGAGACCTTGTCTCCCAGTTGCGGCGCCTGCTCAGAGAATTTGGCAGCATCCACCAACTTTTGATCGGCGGCCACCTCGCCCCAGTGCTGTCCCTTCTGGAAAAACCAATTTTGTCTTGTGCGCGCCGCAACGACAGCATCTTGAGCATCGCTGCTGGCGACTTTCAGTCCTCTGCCCAATTGGTATGCGCGTGCGGCTTCCGTGCTGCCATTCAGCTCGAGCGAGCCGGCAAGCTTCGGAGATAGTTGACTCGCCGCTTTAACACTGGCGCCGTCCGCCACGCCTGCAGCCGCCCATCTGGACGTCAGCTCCATGGCCCCGCGTCCCACCGCAGCCATTCCGACCGAAGCCAGAGAGTGCGACAACCACTGATCTGTAGTCAGTTGATCGGATCCAATTGTCTTGTTCGCCGCCCAATCCAGTCCTTTCTCAGCGGCTAGACCGCCGCCGATGGCCAGCAATCCCTGAGCGCCCAATCGAACGACCGGATTCGGGATATAGTTTGCCAGGAAAGATCCGGCCTTCTCGGCGGCATAAATTGCACCGGGACCGCTCAGTAGATCGATACCTGTGTGTACCCAAGTATTTTTGGTCTGCTGTTTCCCTTCTGCGACTATTTTCTTTGCCGTATCAGGATCATTCAGCTTGGCCATCGTGAGATCTTTCACGACGCCCGGGCGCACTTCCCATGATGGCGTGGGGAATCCATTCAATCCTAAGGCGGTGAGCCCTTGTCCGAGAAGGGGAACTTTAGAGGCTGCCCTCATGGTGACATCCAAGCCATCGAGGGTTGCGGACACAGGCGCGATGCCCGTAGCTCCGAATGTATTCAGCCCGACATCGACACCGGTCTTGGCCGTTTCGGCGTAGCTGCGCGCAGCGGCCGTATTGCCATCCATGGCTTCATGGTGCTGAGCTTGAATGATCAGCCCATCAACGGTGCGTTTGGCCTGCTCAACATTGTCCGGGTTGAGGGTGCCGTACTGTTTGTCCTTTTGTCCGATCTCCTGCAGTTTTTGGATTGCCTCAGTATTCAGCTTGTCTGCTTGTTGGCGCAAATCGCCTGAATGATCGGGATCCTTGTCGGCTTGCTGGTAGAGATCGACTGCGGCATGGTTGAGGGCGTTGGCATAAAGGATGCGAGCGCGCACTGGCTCGGCATCGCGATTCATGGCCACGACGGCGTCGTTTGTGAGTTTGCCGTCTTTACCTACCATCGCCTGCGGATTGGCAAATTTCTGTTGTTCTTGCTGTGGATTGATCTGATCGCTAAGTTGTATAGCCTTGTCGAGCTCAGGGCGCACCTTTGTCAGGGCTTCCTGCGGATTCGGCGTGTTCTTGAGAATTTGCTCGGCATTCACCCGGTTTTCCATGCCCGGGACATATTGATAGAGCGGATCTGTCTGCGGTTGTCCCGGTTTCGGACCCTGTTGATTGGTCGTGTCGCCCGGTTTTGCCGGCGCGCCTGGTGTTCCGAGATCGGTGGCGGGGCCATGTCCGGAGCTGAGCTGGTCCATGATCGCGTTGAGCTTGAGCGTTTGCGACGCGACCTTATCAGTTGCAGCGTCGGTGAGCAATGCCTTCGCCTTATCCTGCTTTGTCTGATCGTTGCTGCCGCGCAACAAAGCCAGTCCGTAGATGCCCTCGGTGACTTTGTCGCCGTGCACGGCGACATCGAAACGCTGACGACGCTTCAGGTAGTCGGAAACGTCTTGCCTGTTTATATATTGGTTGAGTCGTTGCTGCGCGTCGGGACCATTGCTTTGCGCCAGCGCTGCCACGGTCTGCTCGACCGGCTTGCCACCGCCCAATTGGCGACTGAGCTCTTGCAACTTTTGATCTTGCTGCTTGACGCCGTCGGGATCCAGCTGTCCGGCCTGCTGGATCATATCTTCGAACTGTTTCTGTTCCTGATCGTTAATGGGCTGTCCTTGCTTGACGTGCTGCATCACCGAGTTGTACAGTGCCAGAGCTTTTTCGGGAATCGTCGCACTATCGCTGGTGTCCGGTTTGATTCCGACAGGATTCAGTTGATCGCTAGAGGCGGCATCGCCCGGTTTAGTCTGTCCGGTCACCACCCGATTCAAGTCTTCCGGCGCAATGCCAAAAGCCCGGGACATCTGCATGAACTGCGCGTCCTTCGGCAAAGCTCTGTCCATCGACGCCATTTGCAACATCATATTGCGTGCCGCCGGGGCGAAGCTGGCATCTTCTTGGGCATGCGCGCCCAGTGCCAGCACGGCATGAGCACGAGCGTCCACAGATGAGAGGTACAGTCTTTGATGGCGGCTAAGATCAGTTGCAACCTTAGCGTAGTCCGGATCTATTTTTGCTATCTTTTGATCCAAGACATTCAGCTGCTCGTTGTTGGCGACGCGCGTCTTGATCTGTTGGAAGAGTTGCTGTCCGGCCGGCGCCTTGCTCATGGCCGCGATTGCATCTTTATTGTCTTCGGCAAACTTTTGCAGATCGGCAACGGTTTGCAGTTTGCTCATATCATCGATCATGGGCAGAACGCCATCGCCCGCCGTTTTAGCTACGTTAGCGGCCAGGCTCTTGATGCCCTTTTCCAGGTTGGCGTCGGCAGCGATCAAAGTCTGCTCGGCTTGTACGGCTGACCTGAGGTCGGCGTTGCCGTTCCTTTTTTCGTCGAGGAAAGCTTTCTCCTTCGGCATGCGGCCTTCGAGATATTTGCGGTCGACGGAATCGGCAGCCGCCATGGCAGCCTTGTAATTATTGATGTCGTCCTGACTGAGCTTGGCACCAGCCGCGGTTTCTTGTCTTACTTGGTCGTCCGCTTTCTTTAATAGATCGCCTGGATCGACAAAACCGTCGGCGTCGGGATTAGCATTGCCTGACGGCAAACGGTAGCGATTGTTGTTTTGGGGAAGCGCGGAATTGCCTGGTAGCTGTGCTTGGTCGCGACCATCACCAGCGGTTGCCGGCGTGCCTGGGTTTGGCGGCAGATCGGTGGGATCCGGGCGGTCGAGGTCTTGCGGCGGTTGCCTTTTGGGGGCAACTCCGGCTTTCTGATAATCATTAATGTAGTGCGCCCAGAAATTCGAATCGCGAGCCATCGAGCCGTCCATGGCGGCATCCATGGTGCCGGCTTGCTGGATCATCATTTCGCCCGCTTCGATGCGTTGCTGTTTCTGTTGACCAGGCATAGTGGCACTCGAGCGAATCATCGCCAATCCGCAGTTTGCCTGAGCATAGACCAGTGCGTGCTGGAAGTCGTTCAGCATTTCCGATTGATCTTTCTTCTGCTTGAACGCTTGGCGGGCATCGGTGGTGTTGACGCCCAGTTGCTGGGCTTCTTCAGTGCTCAAATTCTGTCCGGACTGAACCTTTTGCTTGAGAAACTGTTTTTCTTTAGCGACTAATTGTTGTTCTTCAGCTACTTGCTTGGATAGATCGCTTGCGACTGGTTTGCCCTGTGCATCTGCCTGCAGCAACTGTCCGGCGGCCATGTCGATGGCTTGCTTGTAGCCGCCCATCGCTTGTTGATATGCCTTGAGATAATCTTGTGTGCCCGGGCGCAACTGCCCATTCTGGGCCTCCAGGTTGAATTGCTTCATGCTCTGGCTGGCCGCATGAAGTGAATCATTCATAGCTTGAGCGCGTCGCGCGATGTCCTGGCGAAAAGCTGCGCGATCGGTGCCCTGAGTCTGCGCCGCTTGCACGACGCGATCGCCACGATTGACGCCGTCGAGCATCGTCTGGCTCAATCTGGTCCGGGTTGCTAGATCTGCCTGATTTGCATCGGGCTTATCCAAAGCTGCGTCCGGCCTGCGTGGGGGGGTATCGGCGGTCATTGACTGTGCTTTCCTCAACCTGCTGAAATCAGGTTGCTATACATTAGCGGCGTCAAGCCGCTTTGTAAGTACGGGAATTACGTAGAGACAGGCGCCTGCGGGAAGACGATCGGCTAAACCCTGCACCAGCGCAGCAATAGAGGGATTGAACAAAAACGCCGTCGAGGGTGGGAGGAATACGAAAAATAGCGGGCTACCCGAGGGGCGCATGGCGGCTCGCTACGCGAGCACGCACTGCTGCCAAGCCCGCCGGTACCAAAGGCGTTGCGAAAAACGCTGGCCAATCCGATGAACGCAGGTTACTTAAACTGGACCACCGTGACGCCGTCGCCGCCCTCGTAGTTTTCGCCCGGCCGCCATGACGCATCATAGGAGGACTCTTTGAGGAACTTGCGGACAGCAGCGCGCAACTGTCCCATGCCATGCCCGTGAATGATCATGATCGGCGAAAGTTTTTCGAGAAAAGCGGAATCGACGAAGCTCTCGACATTGCCCAAAGCTTCTTCCACCCGCTGCCCGCGGATATCGATCGTGTTGCGCGATGTGCGCACAAACACGTCAACTTGGCCGGAGCCGGCGCAGACGCGACTAAGAGTCTGATGGCGAGCGGCTCCGGATTTCAATCGCGTGTGTTGCACGGCACTTTCGGCTTTGGGCTTGCCTTGCGCAGGCTGCAACGGCTGCAGATCTGAAAGCGGAACTTTGATTTTCATAGCACCGGCACGCACGGTAGCTTGCGCATCCGCGCCCGCTTTGCCTTGCTCAGGCAAAGACTCGATGATGCCGCGTTGATTGAGCGACAGCACTTTCACATTCTGTCCGACCTGCAACTGTGCCTGCGCTTCGCGAAACTCTTCAGGCGCCATCCAGCCGAGATCCGCACGCAGTTGCTCGAGGTCTTTCTGCAATTTTTGTGCTCTGGCAATTGAGGGCTGCTTTTGCAAATCAGCGATCAGCGAACGGACAAGCGTTTGGGCTTCGTCAAACTCTTTGCGCATTTGCGCAGCAGCCTCAGCCTTCAGCTTGTCCTTATCGTGCTGGATCTGCGACATGGTGCGAGCACTCATGGTTTCGCGTTCTTCAAGCGCCTGCGCGCGCACAGCAAACTCTTGCTCAGCTTGATGGAGTGCGGTCAGACGCCGTTCCAATTCGTCGATCATCTGCTGAATGTCCGTCTCTCCCGAACTCAAAATCGCATTGGCGGCTTCGATCAAAGGCTGTGCTAAACCCAGTCGTGAGGCGATGGTGACAGCTTTCGACGAGCCGGGCACGCCTATGCGCAAATGATAAGTGGGCGAAAGATGAACATCGTCGAATTCGAAGCTGCCGTTGAGGAAGCCGGGCGTCGTGTAGGCCAGTGACTTCATTTCGCCATAGTGCGTGGTCGAGATCGTGAGAGCACCGGCAGCGTTCAAATGTTCAAGAATCACACGAGCCAGCACCGCGCCCTCGCGCGGGTCCGTGCCTGCACCGATCTCATCGAGCAGCACCAGCGTGCCTTCGCGGCTGCGGTTGACGATCTCGATGATATTGGTCAGGTGAGAAGAAAATGTCGACAGATTTTGCTCGATTGACTGCTCATCTCCGATGTCGGCAAAAACAGCCTGGAACACCACCGCTTTCGATCCAGCGGACACCGGCAACAGCAGCCCGATGCCGGCCATCATGGACAGCAACCCCGCCGTTTTCAGATAAACCGTCTTCCCGCCTGTGTTGGGTCCCGTAATGATCATGGTGTGAACGTCGCCACCAAGCATAATGTCGTTCGCCACCACCGATGATGCCGCCTGCGGATTCTGCAAGACCAGCAGCGGGTGCCTCGCCTGCTTCAGATTCAAGCGTCCGTCTTCGGCCAGCTCAGGCTTGACGCCATTATATTTACGCGCCAGGCGGGCGCGTGCAGCAATTGCGTCAATCTCCACGAGCGCGGCGTAGCTGACTTCCAACTGCTCATGGCGTTGCTGCGCGAGCGCGCTCAGCGCACTTAGCAGCCTGTCTATCTCACGTTCGATTTCGGATTCTTTGAGGCGTACTTTGTTGGTTAACTCGACGACGCTGAGCGGTTCCACGTATACCGTCAGCCCTGAGGCCGAGCTGTCATGCACGATGCCTTGAATCGCCCCGCGCATGCTTGCCTGAACCGGCAGCACGTAGCGACCGTTGCGCTGAGTAAAGAGTGGCTCTTGCAGCGCTTTGGAGGCGGCAGATGAGTTGATGATTCGCTGCAACTCTTCGCGCGTCTGATTACTGAGGCGCGCCACTTCGCGCCGCAACGATTTCAACAAAGGCGAAGCATCTTCGCGAATGTTGCCGTCCTCGTCGAAAACGTCGTCGATCGCCGCGACTAGATCTTCCTGTGCATGCAAACCTGCAGGCAAGAGCGTCAGTCGCGGGAAATCATTGGTCGAAAGCTGGGCCAACTGCTGGCGCGCACGCCTGGTCATCTGCAGCATGCGCCTAATGCCCACCAACTCCGTGGCGCTCATTTGTGAACCGGTGCGCAAACGAGATAGAACTTCGCCCAGCTCCGGCAATCCATCCTGCGATAAGCCGAATCCGGAAGACAGCATGGCGAAGGCTTCCGCCGTTTCATCGAGCAAAATCTGTGCCCGCTCTCTGGAACGACAAGGTTGGGCTTGCAACGCCAGCTCACGACTGGCAGCACAAGAACATTCGGCGGCCAGATAGCCTTTCAGCCGCTCCCATTCAAGTGAACGTCTGGTGCGTGCTTCGATGTCCACGAGGTTAAATAACTAATTGAGGCCCGGATCGATTGGTGCTATCGGTGGTGCCCCGGCCGGCTCGAGCGTGCCGATGGCCGTCTCGGCTTTCACGACGACGGGCATTATCGGAAGCGTGTCCATTCCCATCGAGTCCATGAGTTTCTTAAGACGAATCTTTTGCAGTTCGTACAGACGGTTGTTACGCTTATGCACAACGCCGATGCGCTCAAGCTGTTTTATCGCATCGACGTGCTCGCCGGGAACACCGTTGACTTCGACAGTCCCCTTCTCCGTAAGCCAATTGATCGTCGGTGAAAGGACACCGAGTAGCTTCCGAAGCGGCTGGTCATAGTAAGCAGTCATAAAGTTCCTCCCCACAAGCATTTGATTGTAACATCTTGGCGACTCCCGTAACCAGAATCCAGCCAGACTCGCATCGGCGGACTGGCTTGTTATTGGTCTTGACGAGCTACTTGTGGCATATCGACTGCACGCCATTTCATGTATTAGATAAGAGACAAAGTCCTGCACGCGTATGCGCACAAGAGCACGAACTCGATGAATCACATTGAAAAAAATCTAGTCAAAAAACAGCAGTAATTCTTCTTGACCACCATCGGCACGCCAGAGTCCCCTGCTCCCGCGATCGGAAAATTTCGTCTGACGAAACGGCTTGATCGCACAAAAAAAGGCTAGAACCCGCTGCTAAGGGCAAATGTCCCTGATTGAGCGTGTTTCGTTGGAGGAAATTTTCGTATCGCCATGATCGGGTCTCCGCTTCAGTCCAGGCTGTCAAGATGTTGATGCTTACGATATAGTCTAAGCTCGCATTGCATGCCGCCCAAATAGGCCCACCATGACGCTTCTTCCATTCGATGGCGCAGCCCCAAGCATCGACCAAAGCGCATTCATCGCGCCGGGCAGCGTAATCGTGGGCAGAGTTTCCGTCGGCCGTGAGTCTAGTATTTGGTTCCAATGCGTTGCACGTGGCGACATCAACTCAATCACGATAGGCAACCAGACGAACATTCAAGATGGCTGTTTGTTGCACGTCACACACAAGCATCCTTTGATAGTGAAGGATCGCGTGACGGTCGGACACGGCGCCATTCTGCACGGGTGTGAGATCAATGATGACTGTTTGATCGCAATGGGCGCGATTGTCCTTGATGGCGCCGTCATCGGTGAGAGTAGTCTAATCGCCGCCGGCACTCTGGTGCCGCCCAATATGAATGTGCCACCAGGTAGCCTGGTGATGGGCACGCCGGGCAAAGTAATTCGTCAACTGACGCCTGAGGACAAAGAGCGAGTCATGAAGGGCTGGCGCAATTACATAGGGTATGCCGAGTCGTACAAAATGCAGTTGGGATCAGCCAAATAATTCTGGTGCGCCAGCATGCACATATATCTAGATCTCTAGTGTTCAGATCGGTTGTGGAAATTGTTCAGATCGGTTGTGCCAATGTTTCAGTCCGGCGCCTTCTTGCGACGTCAGTGTGGGAAACCGTATGGTCACGGCGGCACGATCCTTCTATGCTTTCCCAACGCGCTAGGCAGAGGAAATTATGGGATTCGGCGACGGCAATATAGATAGAACGCAACGCGTCGAGCAACAAGATGATCTCGGACACCTGTTGTACTCGGATGCGCGTCAGCAGAATCAAATCATCCCTGCCGCGCAGCAAGATGATCTCCCTTCACTCATCTACACGCGGCGTCCGGCGCTGCGGGACAACGGACCGCCGGTAAGCACCAACCAGCCGAATGACGGGAAAGCACCCTATGGAGTGGATCCCAGAGGACTTTATCCCGGGCATGGAGCTCCGTATAGCCAATACCCAATGGCCCCGGCAACGCCTGCACCATCAACGGACTTGCCGCGAGTAACGGTGAATCCCGGTCCACAAATGGGCTCGCCTGGAAACGGACGCATCAGCGATCGCTCCAACGACATCAACTTCCGCCCAGCCTCCGACAACTCTGGCATCGCCTGGGGCAAGTGGGCTGATGTCGGTGCGCAGGCAGGCGGCGCGTGGTATGTGCGCACGCACAAACTCGACGAATTAAAAGAGGGCATAGACAAATTAACGCCCAAGACAGAGAAAAAGCTTGAGGGCAGCCTCGACAAATATGGAACAAGCGGCATACGCTATTACGACATGCTGCAAGCACGATATGACGAAGTGCAGAGCGAAGCGGAAAAGCTTGCCGCCGAAAGAAACGTCGATTTACCTTCAACGATCAAAGATGAGAAAGCGGCGAGCGCTTATAGAGCGTCGTTAGACGCCGAACAGGCCGCCCAGTTCGACGTATACCGCCAATTCAAGGCGGAAAGCTCCACGATGAAGACCTCACTGGAAACATTCCACAGCCCGCTCGACGAAATCAACTTCCAAACGCCGGTCGCCAAACCAACGATTCCGCTGACTGCCGATGCCCCGGGCACGCTTTTCGGCAATGGTGCGAAGAACCCGTGGGCTGTCAAAATCGATAGCAGTCCAAGCATTGCTGCCGGCGACTTCAGCAAAGCATCTGAAGGACTGGCTGCCGATCTCGCCATAGCAGCCCGCGAAGAAGGCGCGGCGTTAAAGGGTGCCGGCGCTGCTAATTTGCGCAAAATGTTATTTGGGTACGGAGCCGATTTCGCACTAGAGCACACGATGCTCAAAGGCTCGTCACCTGGTCTCATCACGTGGGGTGCCGACGTCGGCGCGGCATTCCTCACCACAAAACCCTGGGGCCTCGCCAAAACAGTAGGCGCCATGGTTGGAGTGCACGTGCTGGGTCGCATAGGCGACAGCTTCACCAAATCCGCACTCGAGTAACGAACTAAAACTTACGGCTTTTTCTTCTGCTGCAGCCGGCGCGCAGCCTGCTTGGCGCGCTCATGCTTTTCTATTTCGTCAAAATCGTGTTCGACACGCATGCCTAAATGCGCGCCAAAGGCATGCTTATCTTTCGAGAGCCTTTGCAGAAATTCTTGTATCTCCTTTGGATCTTGCTTCTGCTCTTGCTCTTCATCGCTCATAAAGCATCCTCCGCCTGATATAGACATACCCGCCAAGACGAAGGCAGAAACCTTTTGTATCCCTTGATACAGAATTTACGGTGTAATTCGTAATAACCGCCTCACGCTGAAACAGCTGCCGGGCGTATAGTTGCGAAGCATGCATCATGGTCCCCAAATGTTCGAAAGCACCCGACAATCCTCAGCTGAGCCCGAGCATCTGGTAACGCAGGCGTCTTACTCCGACGTTCCCGATTACCAATTCTCGCGCTCGATCACGCAGGCCGCTTTTACTCCGGATATGGTCCGAAACGACACACCGGCCGCTCAGACGTTGGCCGATTTGTCCTCCAGCGCAGGTGTGGCCGACATTCGCACGCATTATGTCGGCAATGGCAACATGGAAACACATGGCTGGTATGCCGCTAATTCCAAAACAGCTCAAATCGTCAAGGACATTCAGGACAGTACCGGGCGCATTCACGTCACAACTCCAGGCACCGACCACCAGGATTGGGCATCCGGTTTTGTGCTCACCGATGACGGCATTATGTTCACAGACCGACATGCCATTATCAATCCAAACGACCAGGTCGAAGTTACTATCAATGGCCACAAGCACAAGGCCCAGGTAATCGCTAATGACCAGAGAAAAGACGCCGGGCTCCTGCAAATAATTCCCAACTACGAAGGCGAAAAGTTCAAGCCGGTTCGCCTGGAAAGTTCCCAACAAATCACCGCCGGCACGCCGCTGCTAGCGGCCGGCTATGCTTTGAAAAGCGATGACTTCAGCATATCGCCCGGCACTTACACCGGTGATATCACCCTGGGACAGTTCGCTAACAAAATCACAGGCGGCTTGCCACCGGGGCAAGACATCCATCAAAACTTCAAAGTCATGGAAGCGAACATCCAACCGGGCAATTCAGGCGAGCTTGTAGTCAACCAAAAAACCGGCGGTGTAATCGGGGCAATAGATTTCGCCTTGCTCGATGGAAGAAACGGCGGCAAGCCGGGACCAGACGGCGAATACGGATACATCACTACTTCCGAAGATATCCAGGACCTGCTTAATCAGGTCAGACGGGACGGAACGACAGTCGCGCGCGCACAGGCAGCGGCGCCATCGAATGATACGAGCGTCAGCGGTATCGTCGATCGCATATTCGGACGAACACCCGCACCACAAGGCAGCCCATACTACGGCTCGCGCGATAAAGGCACCCAACAGCAATCGGCTGACAACTCATTGGATTGGTGGAAGAGCAAGATCAAAAACTTCTCGTTGCGCGATCTCTTCGGCTAATCCGCTAGCGAACCGCGACTAGCTAGCGAACACCCACCAGCTCGAAATTGCCCAGATTAAGGTTGAGTTGAGTGAGTGGTTGCGCAGTTGAATTCGGTTCTACAGATACATCAGGCAGCCGGTTGGCGCCCAGCTGCATCGTTGAAGAATCAACATGATTGTTGAGCCAGATAGAAACCGCATCCATCGTGTCAGGTTTGACATAGTCAGTCTCAAGCAGAATATGGCCGCGTTCGTGGAACCACTTTACGGTTTGATCCGATGAGCGCAGGTTGGACAACAGAACCATAACAGCATCAGCCTTGATGCACCGATCCGCACTGCCTTGAATAACGAGCACGGGCTTCTCAGCCGGTATTTCGTTGATGAAGCTTACGGTTTTTCGCACCTCTTTGCTCGACAGCATCAGCTCGTACGCGCTAAGCGTGCGCCGTAGTAACGGATCCGCTTCCTTCTCCGCGATCACGCGCGGATCGTCAGAGCTGAATTTGCGTACGAACGGCATCAAGTCCAATTGTCCTCGAGGATGCGCGATGGCCATAGCGCCGTCGGCAACCATGTAAGGATCGATGAAATTGTGGTGCTTGATCGCCGGAGCTGACAGAATCAGCCCATCGACGAGGTCCGGATTTTTCGCCGCCAAGCGAATCACCATGCCGCCACCCAGGCTTTCGCCGACGGCAAATACCGGCACCGCCGGATACAGCTCGCGCAGTGTGCGCGCCAGACGCACAAGGTCCTCAAAGCTCTTGTCGTAATCGATGCGATGTTTGCAATCGTCCACCGAAGTGCAATACCGGTGGTCGTCCGCCACACAACGTCCGTAACCGCGTAGGTCCATTGCATATACCGCGAACCCCTCGGACGCCAACGTCTTGCCCATGGTGTTATAGCTGCGTCCGTGCATGACGACTCCATGCACGGCGAGAATGACGCCGCGCGGCACAACTCCAGGCTGCCACCAGTGATAAACGGGCAGCTTCAATTGCTGGCCTATGACGCCGTCTTCCTCGTACGCTAAGTTTTGGCCTATGGACCCCTGCGTCTTAGCAACGCAGACGCCCTGCGCCGAAAAAATAAGTGCGACGAAAACCGCCAAGGCCGCTTGCAGCCAGCTCAGGCTGAAGCGACGTTGCCTCTGTTCGATACGCATCAACTGTCCTCATGAAACCCATGACGGCCATGCCAAAAGAGGGCGCCCTTTTGCCATGCAATCTGCTTTCTATTTACAGCCGTACCTGTCATGTACCCAAGAATCCAACAGCCTTAAAACCTCAGCCGATTAAATCTCGGTCGGCAACCTCGGTACCAATCCCGTAACGGCGGCCCTAAGCGCGCTAGCTATGGTGTTAAACTTATGTCGCTATCCGTGGAAGCTAATGCCTAAGAGAACCGATATCCGCAAAATTCTTGTGCTCGGCGCCGGTCCCATTACAATTGGGCAAGCTTGCGAATTTGATTATTCAGGGACTCAGGCTTGCAAGGCGCTGGTCGAAGAGGGTTATGAGGTCATCCTCATCAATTCCAACCCCGCGACCATCATGACTGATCCAGAAATCGCCCATCGCACCTATCTCGAGCCCGTGACAGCGTCCATTGCCAAAGAGGTGATCGCTCGCGAAAAGCCGGACGCGCTTTTGCCGACAATGGGTGGACAAACAGCCTTGAACGTAGCCGTCGAGCTTGCCGAATCGGGCGTGCTCGATCAATACAACGTCGAGCTCATCGGCGCCAAGCTGCCGGCAATCAAGCTGGCGGAAGACCGCGAGCTCTTCAAACAGAAGATGCTCGAAATCGGGTTGGAAGTGCCCAAGTCAGGCATCGCCCGAAAGATAGGCGATGTACGCGAAATTGCCCAGTCT
>DATNQY010000072.1:0-21240 GCA_036703785.1 Candidatus Obscuribacterales bacterium | reverse complement strand
ATTTCCACGTCGAGCCATTGCAAGTAATGAGCGACCAGGCAGGCAACCAAAAGTCCCACCATCAATGACAGTGCGAATTCTCCCCACTCTGGCAAAAACTTCCGCATGAAAAAAATATGCCCAGCAGGAGTAAACTTACCGCTATCGCAAGGGCGGTTGGAATCCTGCTTTCAAGGACGAATCGATGTCCGATTGGCAAAAGAAGTTCGATGAAATTCGCCTGCAATTCTTCGGGCGTGCTCAACCCCGGCTTGTCAAGACCGTAGAAACACTAGATGCATTGGCGAAAAATCGAGGTGATGCGCATTCGCTTGCCGCCATCAGGAAAGACATGCACTGGCTCGCCGGCGTCGGTGGAACCTACAAACTGCCTGAAATTACGCAAATCGGCGAAACCGGCGAGCAGCTGTGCGACAAATTTCTTGAAACAGCGCAACCACCACCCGAACAAGATTTAGCACATCTGCGGAGCCTGATCGCGCGTGCTCAGGCAATTATCGACGCCCAGAGTGCCGAGTGAACCCTGGCGGCGTCCCAGGTAAGAGAATTCAAAGAAACCCGTCTTAGTGCTGCGCTGATTGGCACTGTGTTTTGGCAGATAATATGGCGACGTCTACTGGAGCTGCGTCTATGTCATTCAACAAAGCGATCACATTTGGTGTTGCTGCTGCGATCGCCGGCAGCATGCTGACCGCCTGCGGCTCCAGCAATTGGCGCGCGAAATATGAGGCTGCTGCAGCTAAGGCGAGTCACAACCCGCCGCAACTACATGAAGCGGAGTTGGGGATCAAAGAAGCGATGACCGATGCTTACAAAGCCGGCACTCCCGAGCCTAAGTATGCTGACACCATTGCCATGCTTGGTGAGGTCTTGAGCAAAGAAGGCAAATTCGAAGAAGCTCAGCAATATCTGCTTGCCGCTTGTTCGCTCGCTACTGCTACCAAGATGTCTGCCGGCGAAAACGTCAGAGTCTTGAAATTATTAGAGACGGCTTACGAGCAGACGAAAAACTACGAACAGGCCTCGCAGACGGAAGACGCGCTCGTCAATTACGTCGCTACGGAGCTCAGTCCGTTGTCGCCCGAGTACAAACAAGCTATCGGGAAGCAGAAAGATCTCAAAGCATTGGTTGCCGTTCAGTGTGCTGCGAAAAACGAAGCCTGCTGCGAGTTGGAAAAAGCAGAAAAAGCGGCAAAGGCGAAGCAGTTGGCCAACTCCCAACCGACAGTTCTGCCCGGCAACGACTAGTCTCAGGACGCGCAGGCGAGCCGCTCCTACCTTCTGTAGCGGCGGGCGGCAGCCCGCTTGCAATTGCCGGCATATACTACGCCATGTCGAAAATCGGCGAAAATGAAAATCGACAGAGGAGAAACTGGAGCAGTTCGATTGCTCGAACCGCTCCAGCCGATTAGTCAGTCAATCAGACGGCCTCGAGCACCTGTTTGTCGGACAGCTCGACGGACTTCGAGTTGCCCTCGCGGACAGGCTCGGTGCCACTGGCGCTGCGACGGTGCACTTGAACGGTGACATCCGTGACACCGGCAAACTTCTCGACGTAGAAAGCGACGATCGCGTCCTTGATTTCGGCGGGATCCTTGCTGTTCTTCCAGAAGGTGGGGTTGCCGCCGATCATGAAATCGCGGTCATTGGTCTCGCACGAAAAGTAGGCGCCGTCCTTGCCCTCATAGTGATCGATGCTGATCCACACTGGGCTGTTCAGTCCGAGCGCGCAAATCTGTGCGAAGCGGCCCACGGTCGGAGCGACAAACTCGATCGCTTCGATAGCGGCGTTGTCGAACAAACGGCTGACTGCATCGGCGCTGATGCTCATGCTGGTCTCCTTAGGGGGTTGCCCCTGAACGATCGTGAAAGCGAGCGAATTTCCATGCGCCGGCGTCATCGGTGTGCCATCGGCACGCTCACCGTTGAATACGGCAAAGAAAGCCTTCTCGCTGAACAGCTCTTCGGGCAAAGTCTTGAGGACCGCCGCGGGCAGAGCTTCCCAATCGAAGTGCTCGGTCTGGCTTTCTTGCACCACACCGTGAACGTTTGTCGTGACCGCCGCCTTGAGCACGCCGTCGAAGCTGACCTCGATGGTGGCATGAACGGTTTCCGGATTTTGCGCAGAGCGCAGAACCAGGCGGTTGTTCTTGGCGTTCTCGTGAACGGCAGCGCCGGACAACTGGAGAACGCACCAGGAGATGTAGTTTTTCACATTCGACATCTTTGACCTCCATGGCGGATTGTTCAGTAAGGGCGATGCATGCATCGCCCTTACGAGGGTTGCCTGTGTCACGTGGAATCAACGCGGGCAGGCAAAATGTGACGCAACCATCAACGCTTCGTGAAGACTGCTCACGCTGCGTGAAAATGGTGCGGTAATGACGTCTATCGCACTTCGCGCGAATCCCTGATGCAGAGCGGATCTCGACGACTTGCTCAGCAAGCAGGAGAAACGCTTTTCGAATAGAGCGGAATCTAGGTAGGTAGGGATTCTTGAATGTGGCGGGAAGTGAAAATGGACCACTACCCTAGCTTGACTACTACACGTTGGACAACCGAGAAATTCACAATGCGTACGTTTGGATATTCAATCTCTTGAGAACTTGCGCTTAGCAAAACCTCGGCCAGCACTACACTTCAGCACACGTTCGTAATGCAAATAGTGAATACTCTTGCCAAGTGACGGCACGCTTGACTCTTTTGTCTGCATGTCAAGCGCGAATCGGCTGCTAGCGCGGCTTGCACAATAAATGGGTTGATTCACTCGTGATCCCTTGCAGATGTGATCTCTCAAAAACTTTATTTCACGCCACTTGAGTTCTGATCCAAAAATTCTGTAGATCCAAAGCACTCTTCACTACCGACATCACGTTCTAGGTTCGCTCTCAAAACATTTCCCGCCTTTGCTTTTACGACATTCTTCCGCGCGCGCATGCGCAGTGGAATTTGCCGGATAGCGACTTAGAGCGAGATGTCCTGCCCACCCGAGCACCACTTGTGGTGATGCTCGGTCGACGTTACCTACATCGCGGTTTTCCCAAAACCGTGATCGAAGAGGAGACTCATATGGGAAAGTTGACCGAACTCTTCGGACGTTCCGGTTTATTCCGGCGCGCCACAATCGACCAAGTCCATGAAGACATGGAGGAAAACCCGCACAAGATGAAGCGGGTGCTCACACGCTGGGACCTCGTTTGGCTCGGCGTTGCGTGCATGATCGGCTCCGGTATCTTCCAGACCCCTGGCGACATTGCGTCCCATGCTGGTCCCGGTGTCATCCTGTCCTATCTTTGGGCCGGCATCGCCAGCATGCTCGTGGCGTTCTGTTTCCGCGAGCTTGCCGGTCTCGTCAATCGAAGCGGAAGTGCCTACACCTACGCTCGACTCACTCTCGGTGAGCTGGCAGCGTGGATCATCGGCTTTGACCTCGTCGTCGGTGAGTACGCCATCGGCACCGGAGCAGTTTCCGGCGCCTGGAGTACACACGCGCAGCTGCTTGTCAGCGAGCTCACCGGCTACAAGTTACCGGAGTACTTGCAGCACGCACCGCTTCACCCTGAGTGGGGCATGATTGCGCTACTGTGCGGCTTCGCCATTGCAGCCGGCGTGGGATTGTGGACCTCGCTGCCGTGGGGCGGACGCAAATTCCGACCAGTGGTAGTTGCGCTCAGCATGGCCGCTCTGGTTCCGGCGTATTACTTCTACGGACTGGCGAACATCACGAGCATCGACTTGCCGGCGATGTCCATTCTTGTCCTGCTCAGCGGCATGCTGATGTTTGGCACCAAGCTGTCGGCTAAGTTCACCGTTTACCTCGTGTTCGTCAAGATGGCGGTTATCGCCGTCCTGCTGTCGGTCGGTGTGTTCCACTTCCACCCTGCCAACCTCAGTGACTTCTTGCCGCATGGGATCGCACCGACCTTCGCCGGCGCGGTGACTGCGTTCTTCTCCTACATCGGCTTCGACTACCTGTCGACGCTGCCTGAGGAGTCGCAGAATCCGAAGACGGACGTGCCCTTCGCTATCGTCAGCAGCCTGACGATTGTCACCGTTGTCTACATGGCCACTTCGGCAGTGCTGGTCGGCATGATGCTGTGGTCGATGTTCAGCGGGCCGCTGCTTGCCGCGCCTTTCATCGCGGCGATCAAGTTCGTGCACATGGATTGGCTTGTGCCGTACATTGCGGTGGCCATCATCGTCGGTCTGACGACTGTGTTGATGACTCTGCTGATGGGACCTTCGCGAATCCTCATGAACATGGCTCGCGATGGGCTCGTCTCAAAGGAGTTCGGGCGCATCAATCCGAAGCGCGGCACTCCTATCTGGGCGCTGTCCGCGATTCTGGTCCTGGTGGCGATTCCGGCTGGCATCGTGCCGTTCGATGATCTGGTGAATCTCACCAGCATCGGGACGCTCTTCGCCTTCTTCATGGTTGCCGTCGGTGTCATGATCCTGCGACGTCTGGAGCCGGCGCATGAGCGTCGCTTCGGCGTGCCTTTCGCGGGGCGTGACTTCCACATCAACCTGGGCTTCCGGACCGTGACGATTCACGGCTATGACATCATCCCCGGACTGGCGATTGTGTCGTGCATGGTGCTGATGTTCAACGTCGCCTTCGCCATCTGGTTGCGGTTTATCATCGTGCTGGCCATCGGGCTCATCATCTACTTCTCCTTTGGACGCAAGCACAGCGTGCTCAACCGCCCGAACAACGAGAAGTAGCCGCCTCTCGACGAGGGCTTAACGCGTTTTCACGGAATTTGGAAGCGGCCCTGCGCCGCTTCCCGATTAGCTGAATTACACTTCTTACAAGGAGGCTTTCCGTGAAACGCATCAGAGGAGGTTGGGCGGCAGCAGTGTCGATGGCACTTCTAGCTGCCGCTTTTACCACGTGGCTGTTTCACGCGAGCTTGGGCAGCCAAAGTGACGACGCCGTTGTGCGCCGTCATCCGCCCTGGATTCGCAACGTCGTTTTGTACGGCATGATTCCGGCGTTTTACGGCGGAATCTCAGGTGTCGCCAACAACCTCGACAACGTGGCAGCACTCGGTGCAAACGCGATTTGGTTGGCGCCCATCATGGACGCCCCCGAGCGCGACTCCGGCTACGATGTTCTCGACCACTATCGAATCAGCCCGTCTCTGGGCAGCGAGGATGATTTACGGCGGCTTGTCGCGGAAGCACATGCGCGCCACGTGCGCGTCATTCTCGATATCGCGCTCAATCATCTGTCGGCAAAGAGCCCAATTTATCGCGACGTGCTCGAGCACGGTCGGCAATCCCAGTACTTCGATTTCTTCGAGCGTGACGAGCACGGGGAGCCAACGTTTTACTTCAATTGGACCGGATTGAAAAACCTCAACTACAAGAATCCTGAAGTCCGCGAGTACGCCTGCGGCGCGCTCGAACATTGGCTCAAGAAATTCGACATCGACGGCTTTCGTCTCGATGCCGCCTGGGCTATCAATGAACGCGCTCCCGATTTCTGGCCTCAATGCTTCGCCCGATTGAAACGAATCAAGCCGGACATCATGCTGATTGCTGAGGCGTCGGCGCGTGACCCGCGTCTTCTCGAAAGCGGCTTCGACGTCGCTTACGATTGGACCGACCACCTCGGCGAGTGGGCATGGGCAAGTGCCTTTAATTTCGGCGAAGAACCTGCAGCTAAGTTGCGTCAGGCGCTGTCCACCAACTTGGTACCGGCGGGCGATAGCCGGCAACCGCCGAGGATACTGACGCTTCACTTCCTAAACAACAACGATACCGGCGAGAGGTTTATCACCGCGCATGGTGTCGGCATGGCACGCGCGGCCGCGGCGTTGCTGTTGACTGTGCCCGGTTTGCCCGCCTTGTATATGGGCGAAGAGGTCGGTGCCGAATATTTCCCCTATGGCGGCCCGCATCTTCTATCTGATGCTGATCCGCACGGATTGAGACCCTACCTCAAAAAACTAGTCGCGCTGAGACATGAGCTGGCCGTGCTGCGGTCACCGGACATCAGCTTTGTGGACACGTCAAATCCGCAATTCGTTCTTGCTTACGCGCGTCCGTCAAAACTAGCTTCGCGCGCTGTCCTCGTCGTCATCAACTTCAGCGACAAGGAAACGGACGTCGGGCTCGGTGATGGTAAAGAACTTGCCACCAAGCTGGGCGGGACGCAATTGAAAGATCTCCTGGACGGCTCTGAAATTACGCTGCAGACGGACGCTCCGTCTCTGAAGCTCGAACCCTACGCGGTGAAAATTCTGCAGCGCCGGAACTAATCCAAAAGCGGGCTTCCGCCCGCCGCTACAAAAATTCGAGAAACCGAGCGGTATTCACCGCGCAAACGAGGGAGGCTTTCATGGCCGCCTACAGCTTCCTTGAAGCGCTGCTTCGTCTGCCCGCTGTGTGCCAGCCGCTCGTTTCTCCAGACGGGAAATTGGTAGCCTGGTCCTGGTTCCACAAAGCCGATCGCGCCAATATCTATCTGGTTGCCGCCGACGGCTCGACGCGTCCTATGCCACTCACGGACAGTTGCGAAGACATGTTCGTCGTCTCGTGGGACGCGGACGGCAAATCACTCATTGTCGAATGTTGCGTCGACGGCAACGAGCGCATGCGATTGTATGAACTCGATGTCGAATCGGGCAAACTGACGTTGCTCACGGACGAGCATCCGCAGTACTTCCTGCGCGGTGGCACTCGCAGCCCCAATAAGCGCTGGCTGGTATACGGAGCAAACTTTGATTTCGCTACCGGCACTGCGCTCGATGTCTCGGCCGTCTATCGGCAAGACCTGAAAACCGGCGAGCGCAAATTACTGGCGTTGCCAAAACGTTCTCCGGAAAACGGCAGAAACGCACCGTCGCTCAACGCGCAGGGAACGCACGTTCTCTATTTCCGCGCTGAGGATCATATGGCCGCGCAGCAAGTTTGGCTCGTCGACATTCACGGCAATCGGGACCGCAAGATTCTCGACTTTCCGCAAGGGAAAGTCACTGCTTGCTGGATGCCCGACGGCAAGCGCATTTTGTTTGTGGCCGAGAGCGGTCACTATCGCAAGGTCGGTTTGTTTCACCGACGGACGAACGCAATCAAGTGGCTGGTAAATGATCCGCAGCGAAACATCGAGCATGCATGGGCGCCCCCAGGCAGTGATTACGTTGCCGTTCTCGAAGTGAAGAACGCACACGAGCACTGCTTCCTGCTCGACGTCAACACGTTGCGCGAAGTGCATCTCGTCCCATCGCAAACCGGCGGCACGCTGATCCCTCTTGCGCCTGTGGTCCATGAAACTTGTACCGGCGGGCGTAAGCCCGCTGTCTGCGGAACTTGGCTCGGCGTCTTCTATGACTCCCGACGCCCGGCAGATCTCGTTTCGTTCAGGCTGCCGCAAGCAGGTTGTCTTACCGGCTTGACCGCGCTGCCCGAGGGCACCAGTTGCGTCAAAACGCGCAGCTTGACGAAGCACCGTCGGCGCGAGGTTCGACGTCGCCATCTCGCGAAAGCCGAGGACTTCTTCTGGCAGTCTGCAGACGGCTTGAACATGCACGGGTTTCTATACCGCGCGGTCAAACCGGCCGGCACCGTGGTCATCGTTCATGGCGGCCCGCGCGACCGTTGCGAAGCTCGTTTTGACGCGAAGGTTCAGTACCTTGTATCGCAAGGCTTCAACGTATTCCAGCCTAACTATCGCGGTTCGACCGGATATGGGCTGCGTTTCCAGGACCTGATCAAAATCGAAGGCTGGGGTGGCATCGAACAAGATGACATTCGCAGCGGCATCGAAGCTTTGATCAAGGCCGGTATTGCCAAGCCGGGAAAAGTTGGAATGACCGGCACCTCATATGGTGGCTACTCGTCGTGGCTGGCGATCGTTCGCCTGTCCACGAGGCTGGTGGCTGCTGCTGCTCCGATTTGCGGGATGACCGATCTCGTCGTCGACTACGAGACGACGCGCCCTGATCTTCGCTCTCTCAGCGAGGAGATGATGGGCGGTTCTCCCTCTCAATTGCCGGACAAATATCGCGAGCGCTCACCTATTCACCGCGTTGCCGAGATCAAGGGAAAGCTCTTGATCGTGCAAGGCGGGCAAGATCCGAATGTGACGCCGGAGAATGTGCGTCAGGTCTGCAAAGCACTTAAGCAAGCAGGCATTCGCTACCAGCTCCTCGAATTCCCCAACGAGGGTCACGGCATCTGCAAACCGGAAAACGAAGCCATGCTCTTCATGAGCCTGTCGAGCTTCTTCCGGCAAGCCTTTGGCTGTTGAGTTTGCATTTGTAGGGGCGGTGCATGCATCGCCCCTGCGCAAGCCATCGGGGCCTATCTCGCGGAAGCCGTAGTGGCTTCCGCTTTTTTCTAGAAACATGGAGGAACCATGAGTTCGCCAAAGAAACCGCGCGGCGTCGTCGCGCGGATAGCACGCGGCGTCATGTGGACGCTGCTGTCGGCTGTCGTGCTGATCGGATTGCTCGTCGGTGTCGGCGTCTTCCGCTATCAGCGTGTGATGAATACAAGCTCAATCGGCGTGTACTCTTACGCCTGGAGCGTCACCAAGTCCCTTGCGTTCGATCAAGAAGCGCTGGGCGATTGGTCGAGGTTTGAGCACAAGTATGACGCTCAAATTTCCAATGACGAAGACGCCGTCAAAGACGCCAATGAAATGCTCGCCACTCTGCACGATCCGTTCACGCGGCTTCTGAGTGCCAGCGAAACGAAAGCCGAGCACGACGCTATGCACGGCAATTTCGCCGGCATCGGTGTGCAGTTCGGAATGCAAATCGACAAGGACGGCAAGGTGGCGAAAAACGCCGCCGGCAAGCCTTTGATGACCTCGACCGCCGACGGTTACCCGGTGGCGGATGAGGTGCTGGACGGACCGGCCAATGCGGTTGGTGTCCAGGCGGGCGACGCTTTTATCAGCGTCAACGGCACCTCGTTGCAGAATGTGGGGGCTGACGAAGTAGTGAAGCTTCTGCGCGGCACGCCCGCCAGCACCGCGCACGTTGTCCTGCGTAGAGGCTCGAAAGAGTTTTCGGTGGACATCGTCCGCGGCCAAGTCCACCTGCATGCTGTGAAAACGCAGCAGCTGGGCGACATTGGCTACATCCGCCTCACCTCGTTCGAGCAGGACAGCACCGTCGACGAGATGCGTGATGCTCTGCAAAAGTTGTCGACGTCGAAGGCATACATTCTCGACCTGCGCAACAACCCCGGTGGCCGAGTTGACTTTGTGCTGAATCTTGCACCGCTGTTCCTCGACAAGGGGACAATCGTCACGATCAAGCAGCATCAACATGGTGGTGGCACGCGCACGGAGAACTACGAAGTGCCTGCCGGCAACACCGAGAATCTCACGGGCGGCAAGCCGATGATCATCTTGATCAATGGCAACACCGCGTCAGCGGCGGAGATGTTCACCGGCGCGATGGTCAACAACGGTCGCGCTGAAGCGGAAGGCACCACGTCCTTCGGTAAGGGCATCGGGCAGACGGTGGTTCCGGCGCCGAATGGCACGGAGCTGCACGTCACCTCGCTGCGTTACTACACGCCCAACGGCACCTGGCTTGGTGATGGCAACAGCAACAAGCACGGCATCGAGCCGACCTTCAAGGTCGAGGCGCCGAAGGTGATGAAGCTGCTGTCCGAGCAGGACGTGCAGCTGAAGTTTGCTGTCGACAAGCTCCACGAGGAGCTCGCCGGCAAGTAAGCTTGCACTGTAGGGGCGATGCATGCATCGCCCCTACGGGCTTGGAGAGCGGGGACGATCGTATTCGAATCGTCTCCGCCCTTCTCTTTTTTTTCTATCTATTGACTCCGACGCTACTATACGACATCGCACAAACTGGACAAGCGCATGACTTTAGTCATGGTTCGCGGTTACTTCCGCCCGATGCATCCGGATGTGCAGTCGACTAGGCTGGTTGGGTGGAGGTTTGATCATGAAGCACGAAGCTACAGGTTTTATCAGGTCAGCAGACGCGGTGACAGTTTGTCTGCTGGCAACGGTTCCCATAGCGTTTTTCGCCCCGCTGATGAGGAGCGAGCACGATCGTTCGATGTTGTCTTTCTTAATCGGTTTCGTCATTTCTTTGGCACTGTTATGTACCGGGGCCGGTTTTGAACGTCTATGGAAAGCTGGTGGTGTCGATCGGCGCGCAGCACGGCTGTGGCTGCTACACTTCGGCTACGTATGCCTGTCTTTTGCGTGCTGTTTTTTGATGGCGGTATTTACGCGGATCTCGCAGGCGCTTGCCCAACATCCAGCGCAGTTTGACTGGCTCCTGAGCTTGATCGAAATGGCAGTGCTACTCGGGATTACCTTTGCTGCTATGGTTTTGGGTATAACCGCTCGTGCTGTGGCATCCGCTAAGGACTCTACGCAGGCGAACAATGACACGGGCGCAGGCCCCAAACGTCATCATAGCTGCGCGCGTGATACTCATTGCAGCTGCTGTATTGGACATCGCACACCTAAGCTGTTCGCTAAGTTGTCGCGGGTCATACTCGGTTGCGCGATCTTGCCGATGGTGGCATTGGTCGGCGCTACTGCTTATATGCATACCGGTTGGGCGCAAAACCTGCATTTAGCTGCGCAGGCCAACCAGCGGCAACTGCGGTTTGAAGAGATCAAAAAGCAACTGGAAGAGCTAAACAAGCAAGAACGCATCGCCCCTGCCGGCGCCAGCTAGAGTGCCCAACTATCACCACGGTGGTGCGGATCGAAAGCAGAGGACACATCGCGTAGCTTATACCTTTTGCGCGAATTTGCTTGCCACCATTGCTGCACCGAGAACCGTGGTGTCGCAGTTGTATTTACCCAACAGCGAAATCCCGATCGGTGCCTTGTCGATCGATGCAACCGGTATGGTCACTTGCGGCAACCGGCAGATTCCCGACACCGATGTCAACGATAGCGCCCGCAAAACGTAGTCGTTGCCATAACGATCGTTGCCGATCGATCCTTTGAGCGGGGCCGGCGCTGGTACGGTGGGCATACAGAGCAGATCGCCGTCGTCCATCAATTCAAAACAGCGCCTGAAAAGTGTCTCGCGAAACTTGATGGCGGCGCCTAATTTTTTGCGATCCGTTGCCTTTGCGTAGTCAAAATTTTTCGCAATGCGCGGACCGAAGAAAGGCTTCGTCCAGTCTATCCATGCCCCCAGTGTGCTCCATACCTCTGCGCCTTGAATGGTTCGGTATGTGGCAAGCCAGTCTTCAAACCAGCCTTCAGTCGGCTTGCGGTCGATGCGTCGCAAAGAAAGCTCGTCTTGTTTTAGACCGAGAGTGCTGATGATGTCGCGTAGCGGTCGCTCGAGCGCGTTGCGAACTTCAGAGTCGACAATCTCAAAGGCCTCTTTCAGAATGAAAAATCGCTTCACCGGTGGTGCTGTCGGCACACTCGAGGCGAGCAAGACGCCGCCGACTTTAGTCAACGTTTCGGCTGTAGAGGCGAGGATGCCGACGGTATCGAAGCCGGGGGCGAATGGCTGGACGCCGGCGACCGATATAGCGGAATGGCTGGGCCGGAAGCCGAACAAACCGCAGTTGCTCGCCGGCACTCTCACTGATCCGCCCGTGTCGGTGCCGAGCGCGAAATCAACATAGCCTGCCGCCACGGCGGAAGCTGAGCCGCTGGAAGAACCACCGGGCACGCGCTCGGGAGCGCGGGTATTCATCGGCGTTCCATAAAAGTGGTTTTCACCTATCAGGTCAAAAGCCAGCTCATCAGTGATCGTTTTGCCCAGGCAAATGGCGCCCTCGGACAGCAGTTGCTCGACGCACACTGCATGGCAGGCGGCAGGCGGGTGGCTCTCACGCCAGATTGGATTGCCGCATCCCGTGTCCTTGCCGCCTATGTCAATCAAATCCTTGACGGCGAACGTCAGTCCGGTGAGCGCGCCGCTTTGATAGGCTGCCACCCGAACTTTCTCTATGAACGCTTCTGTCTTTTGGGAAGCAGGTTCTGGGCTGGCGCTAATTGGCATCGGTTACCGATCTTGGGGACGGGCCGAAGCCCACTGAATCCGTGTCTGCTAATTCTAACTCAGCGGCAGAAGACTTGGCTCCTGAAAACTGGTATACGAACGGCATTCCGTGATTAATCCAGTCCCGGGAAATAGTTCGTATACGAACTGTTGGAACCTGTTGAGATGTCCAGCGTCCTCAGCGGCAAAGTAACGTGGAGGTCGATATGAACAGAGTCTCTAAGCTAACTACTGCTGCGCTTGGTGTGGCCATGGTTGGCTCGCTGTTTGTTTCTGCTGAGGCAAGAAATCCTTATGGAAACGCCAGCGTGCAGTCGCTCGTGCAGAGTAACTTCGCGACCCGGCAAGCTCAGCTGCGATCGGAGATTTCGGCCGGTGTTAATGCCGGCACGTTGAATCCCGGCACCGCGGCTGCACTTCTCGGCAAGTTGGACCAGATTAACGCTCAAACTCAGGGCGACCTTGCTTATGGTGGCATCAGCAATGGCGAGGCCAACCGCTTGAACCTTATGTTCACGAGCGTGACACAGCAACTGCAAGCCGCCACCGCGGGTACCGCTTATGCATCTCCATACGCCAGTCCATATGCCGCAGGCGTGCGGTCTTACGCCGGCGTCATCCCGTACGGTGTGCAAAACCGAGCTCGTCGCCGCTGGTATTAAAAACAGCAGTCAGCGCAAAATCTGCTTTCTCAAGCGGTCTGCCGCTTGCGGAATGTCGCTGGTGACCGCATGGTTGGCCACGATCATATCTTCTTTGACGGCAGAAGAGTAGTTGTGATTGTCGATATATGCTTTGAGCAACCCGCGATGCCACTCCACGTTGTCCGCGGCGTCAATGGCTTGTTTGTATTCGACAATGCACTCGTCCAGGCGGCCGCCCTCATATAACATGTCGGCGAGCAAAGCATGTTCGGCGGCGGACTTCACTTTCCCTTGCACATCTTCATAGGCGATTTTGCCTGGACGCACGCGTATCAAAGCATCTGATGCCGGCTTGAGCTGATTAAATAGCAGGGCATTCTTTACCGCCTCATTCTTGTTGCCCAATTCGTACTGACAGGTGCCTGCACCGTAAGCGACAGGCAACCAGACATCCAGGCGTGATTGCTTGTTGCGCTGTGAGCGCTGCAATTTGTCACGCGCGGTTTGATAATCAGCGAGTGCCGCCTGCCACTGCCCGCGATGGCTAGCCAATTTGGCGCGGTATACCCAAGCTTCGGGCATAAAGTCCGAGTTTTTCAACCAGCGTGCCGCCAGATCTCGGGACGCTGGCGTGTCTGCACGATACTCGGACAACGAGGAAAGAGCGATGTAGGCATCATTCTGTTTTGGATTGAGCTCCAGCGATTTTAAGTAATTCGCTTTTGCTGCTTGCATATCGCCACGATTGGCAGCGAGCAATCCCAACGCGAAATATACATCCGGCGAATACGGGTGCAATTTTTGCAGATATCCGACGGCATGATTGGCGGTTTTTGGACGATTGTGAAACAGACAATATCCGGTAAGTTGTGTGAATGCTCGCTGATACAGCCGCGGACAAGCCACGGATTGCACCATCAAATGGTAAGCTTCGGCATCTTTGCCTTGCTTCTGCAGTTGCCAGGACTTGCTTACGCGCCAGGAGGGCTCATCAGGCAGCAAGCGCGCCGCCTCATCGAGCGCTGATGTGTCCGGTTTATCCGGATGTTGCTTGAGCTCGGCCTGCCAGGAGTAAATTTTTTGCAGAAAGATACTCGATGTACTGGAAGCTGCTTTTTTCCATTGTTCAACAGCGTCTTTATCGAAGTTGAGTTTGGCGAGGGTGACGTGAGTACGCGTGTCGTCCGGGTTGAGCTTGGCCGCGATCAGTGCGAATTTGTGCGCGTTGTCCGCGTCGCCTTCCACGGCATACACGCCGGCTACCGATCTTGCCACCAGCCATTGCGATTCGGCCTGCGGCAAAAGCGGCTTCAGATGTTCTTCCGCTTCGGTGAGACGCCCGCAGCGAGCGAGGGCATCGGTGGTCATAGTTTTTGCTTGCAAGTTATCTGGATCAATCAATTCCGCCTGACGGCAACAAGCGAGGCTGGCGAGGTGGTTTTCATCGAGTCGAAAAGCATTGGCAATCAGCAATAAATAGCGAGACGCACGAGCGCGATCGCCGGCCGCGACGGCTTCGATATAAGGCGCAGTCAGTTGTCCGAGTGCTTTGTCGCACTGCAAGTCCGATAAGTATTGAAATCCGCGAGCGACGCGCTCGTCATCGCCTGTGGTGGCACCACCAAGACTGGAATCGGCCGGCTGCGCGCCCAGAATCAGGCAGAATACCGCTCCCATCACGGCTTGGTTTGGTTTCATTTGGGCGCGCCTTCATTTTCCGCACGCCTGCGTTTGAAAAAATCCTGCACGAGCTTGCGACACTCTTGCTGCATAATGCCGCCGCGCACTTCGGGCAGCGGGAATGGTCGGCCCTTCACGTATAAGTTAAACGCTGATCCCATGGCGCCGTACATTTGATCGTATGCGCCGAACACGACTTCGCTCACCCGCGATTGCAGGATGGCTTCAGCGCACATAGGACACGGCTCGAGTGTGCAATAGATAATGCAGCCGTCCAGCCGCCATTTGCCCAGATGCTCGGCGGCCTGACGCAAAGCGATGAGTTCTGCATGGCCGATTGGGTCCTGGCGCCTTTCCCGCTGGTTGGCGCCGCGGGCGATAATCTGCCCATCCTTGACGATGATGCAGCCTATGGGCACGTCGTCGCCGCAGCCACGCGCTTCCTCAAGTGCCAGATTCATCATCAGTTCGTCGCTCATCACATTTAATCTATCGGATTTGGCTTTAACTGTCGAAGAATTATCTACAGCGAATATATGCACTCACAACAGGGCTCACCAGACGATTCTTTTCAGGGGTGGAAAGCATGGTTTGGATGCTCTAACTGCAAAAGGTCAGCCTGTTCAGGGGTGGATGGGTCGACACAATGCACCAGCGGCTAATAAAGGAGTACGACTCGATTCTCAAAACCAACCAAACTTGAGTGGCTAGCATATACCAGGAAAGGCTGACTAAGGTCAGCCTTTCCATTTTTAAGCGCTCCGCGAGCAGCGTCCCTCGCTCGCTCCGCGCGTCGTCCGCCCAGCGCGCCGCACATGTCGCCGCGCTGGGCTCATATACTTCGCAACCTGCGGTTACAAAAGCCGCCTTTCCCTTTGGCTTGTTGGATAAGCGCTCATTACTTTGAAGATACGCTGCCTGTGCCCCGGGCGGTCAACGGGAGGGGATTTATGTATTCGCGAATCATGGTTGAACTTGAAGGAAAGATTCGCAACCAAGAAAAAAGTCTGGGGGAAGATAATCCGGAAATTGCCGAGTCGCTCGGGCAGTTGGCTCACTTGAACTATGTGTGCGGACGTTATGGCGAAGCCGAGCGGCTGCTCTGGCGTGCCGTGACGATTTGCAGCAAATGGTTTGGACAAGAGCACATATCAATCGCCGCGCCGCTTATTGATCTCGGGTATTTAATGGAGTCGCAGGATCGCTGGCCCGATGCCGAGCACGTCTATCGTCTGGCCTATGCGGTGCGGATAGTCAATCTTGGCGGCGCCCATCGAGACACTCTGCAGGTGGCGCGCTATATCGTGCGCGTGATGCGCTGCCAGGGAAAACCGCTAGCGGAGCGAGAGTTGGAACGTCTGGCGAAAGTAGCGGTGTAACGGCGGGCGTCAGCCCGCTGGTATAGCTACAGATATTTTTTGCTCACGCCCAGATCGAGTGCGAAGCGATAGCCAATCAGCTTGTAGATCAACTTGGCGACGAGAAAGGTCGGTGCGTGGAAATTGGGCACGGGGGCGAATTCGACGACGTCTGCCGCTACCACGTTTTTCTTGATGCACAGTTGCTTGATCAGCGCCATGGTTTGATACCACGTCATACCGCCGGGCTCAGGCGTGCCCGTTGTCGGCATGATGCTCGAATCCAAACCGTCAATATCGATGGTCAAATAAACGTTGTCGGACAGCGTGTTGACGATGTCCTGGAAGTTCCATTTATCCTGCTGGCGTGCCCAGAAGATGTTGATCCGTGGCTTTTCCTGCTCCATCCATTCCACTTCGCCGGCGCTGATGTTTCTGATTCCCACCTGTGTGATCAGCGGCTGCGGTAGCGTTTTGTAGAGATGATATGAAATGGATGCATGGCTATACGGATTGCCGTCGTATGAGTCGCGGCAATCGGCGTGCGCATCGATTTGCAAAATTGACAAATCCGGATAACGCTCGAGACACGCCTTCACCGAGCCGAGTGTCAATGAGTGTTCGCCGCCGATAATGATCGGAAATTTGTCGAATTCGATCAGCGGCTGAACGGCCTCGGTCAGCTGTTTGAAGGGCTCCGGGTTGTCTCCCAATACGGGCGCCATTTGCACGGCATCCGCTGTATGAATGCCGACTTTATAAGGCTCGATCCACAGTTCGTCATCGAACAGCTCAACTTGCTGGCTGGCTTCCAGCACCGCTTCCGGACCTTTGCTCGTGCCCTGGCCATAGCTGACAGTCGCTTCGTAGGGCACCGGCACGATGCTGACGCGGGCGTTTTCGGCCGACGCGAATTCATCGGGGACACCGAAGTACCGGGTTGCCGTTTCTGTAGATGTGGTCATGGCCAACCTGCTGGCAAATTAGAGACTGGAGCAGTTATACCATTGCTCTGGCTGCTTGATATCGTCCGGAAGCGCCAATACGAAGCAACTTTCGCCTAGATCGGGACGCGCGTCGCACCGCCTTTACGCTTCGGCGCCCTCGTCCTCTTCGATTGCCGGGGCGGGCTCATCGGCAGTGAGTTGCCCGATGTTCAACGAGTCCATCACCTCGTCTGGCTCGCTCAGGGCCCAGAGGCGAATCGGCTGACCGTGTCCGCGGTCGATAAACAAGCTGCGCGTGGCCCGCAGGTATTTAGGACGTTGCACCCCAGTGATATCTTCTAAATCGCATGAGTCATGCACATCGCTGGAAAGATTGGCGATAATCAGCAGGCGCTTGTCGGTAATGACGTATTTGCGGGTGCCGATGGTCATGTGCAAGATGCCGGCGCCGGCCAACCCGGCCAGTATCGCGAAGGTAATCTTAATCGCCATGGGCATGTCGGCTGCAAAGATCATGAAAAACAGCAGCAGCGGAATAAAAGCGGCAGCGGTGACCATCAGGTCGAGAATGCCCATCAGCATAGGATTGGGTTTGCCAATCCAGCGCACGTTTTCGCCGGCCATTAAGACGGGGGCGATGTCTTTGAGGTGGGGCGGTGCATGGGGACTCATTGTCTTCGATTCTATCAGTAAATTACTGTCTGGCATTCAAGAGGGAATGCACCGGGTACATTGTTTTACGGATGAATTCGGATCTCAAGCAAACTAAACTCACCTTCCTGTCTGCTTCCAACGTGTTGATTGCAGCAAACATTGGCGTGATGGCTTTTTGCGCTGTAAAAAATCCGGGTATGTTGGCATTTCCCAGCAGGCAAACGCTCATCGAGATGGGCGCCAACTACGGAGTGCTGACATTCTCCGGCGAGTCATGGCGGCTGCTGAGCTCAATGTTTTTGCATGTGGGTGTGATTCACCTCATCATGAACCTCTGGGGATTGCGCTGTGTGGGGCCGACTGCCGAAAGCTTGTTCGGTTGGCGGATGTTCCTGCTGATTTATTTCTTCTCTGGCGTTATAGGCGCATTGACGAGCATTTTTCACAGCCCTTTAAACGTGAGTGCCGGCGCTTCGGGAGCCATTCTTGGCGTCTATGGCAGTTTGCTCGCATTCATGTACGTGCATCGCGAAAAATATTCCCGAGGTATGCTCAAGTACCACGCCGCAATGGCAGTTGGCCTGTTTACAGCGATGATTGTCTTTGGCCGCTTCGAAAGTGGCATCGACAACTACGCCCACTTCGGCGGGTTTATCGCAGGCGGTATAGCCGGATTGATCCTCGCGCGTCTCGATGTGACGGAAGAATTTCGTGCGGCCTATGCAATACCAATCATGTTGTTCATGCTCGTGTTATGGGCAGGTGTGATTGAGGAAAACTTCAAGCGTCGTGCATTTTTTGATTACGCCGCCGGTGTGAAGGCGTTGAATAAAAACGAATACGTGAAGGCGGTGAATTCATTCACTATTTTCATCGAGCATGATTCCACAGATCCCGACGCTTTCAAAGCGCGGGCGATGGCGTATTCTAAAACGGATCAACTGGATTCGGCCGTGAAAGATTACAGTAAGGTATTGGAGCTTTCCCCACAGTCGGTGCTTGCTTATAACAATCGAGCTTGGGCCGAATGCGGTCTCGGCAAATACGACCGCGCTATCTTAGATGCCACCACCGCGCTGAAATTAGATCCCAAATTCGCACCAATGTACGACACGCGCGGCTACGCCTACGCGCAAACTGGACAAACGGAAAAGGCGCTATCTGATTTTGCAGCTGCCTTGCAGTATGCTCCGTCCGATGCCGGCTGTCACTATCACCGAATGAAACTGTACGAATCACTCGGCAAAACGGCCGACGCGGGTAAGGATCGACAAGCCGCCGACGGCTATCATCCTGAAACCTGGGAGCGCTGAATGAACAATAATGATTTCTTGAAGATATGGCTCGCCATCGTCGCGCTCGGGATCGTCGTGAGGGTGGGAGTGTTCGGTAATATTCCCTCTTTCAGCAACGGGTGGTTTTTCGCGGCCGAGGTCGTGGTTCTTGCTGTGCTGATTATCCTTTTCTCCAGGACGCTTCCTGTCTATGCAACTCTGAACAAGGCTGAGGCAGCTCGAAAGAAAAAAGACTATGCCCAGGCGTTGAAGCTTTGCATGGAAGGTATAGCAAAATATCCGAAGGCGACCAACTTTTATACTCTGGCTTCGGCGGTTTATGCTGGAATGCGTCAATGGGATGAAGCTATCGACATGGCGAGCAAAGCAATCGCCATCAATGCAAAAAGCCCAATTGCGTGGAACAACCGAGCCTTTGTCTATATGCAGTTGGGCGACTTCAAAGCGGCCGAACACGATTCTTACCATGCCGCCGAGAATGCGAAGAAACAGCTGGCGCTCGGTAATACGATGGTAGTGTTCCAAACTCGTGCCGCTGTTTACATTGTGAATTGCAAGTATGAAGAAGCACTCGCCGATGCGGAGTGTTTAGTTCGCAGAGGACAGAAAGCCAGAGGATTTTATATTCGTGCAGTGGTGATGACCTGCCTTAACCGGTTCGAGGAAGCAATTGAGTACTGTGATAAAGCGCTTTCTGTGACGAAAGATCGGACATTGCACGCGCACGTGCTCGCTGCTCGTGCGGCTGCTTGTCACTCACTCGGCAGGCAGGAAGAGGCAATGACGGACATCGACATTGCAATTCGCGAAGAGCCCACGCATTATCAGCACCAGATCACCTGCGCGCACATATTGGCGCGGGTGGGTCGGTATGAAGATGCGGCTCGACAACTGGCGATGGTAGAACAGGTGGAACTGTCGACTCTCGAGTTGGCTATCTTGCTTAGCAATAAGGCTCGAGTTGAAGTTCTTACCGGCCATTCCAATCGGGCGTGCCACCTTGCTGCTGAAGCACTGCAGCTTCGGCCGGATTCGCCGGCGCTCCTTTGTACGCATGCATGGACGTTACAATCCGCAGGAAATTACATCGCGGCGCGCGCAAATTTGTCGAAGGCGATCGAGATCGATAAAAATTATGCCGAGGCGTACTGGCTGCGTAGCCAAGTTTACATGGCCCTAGGCAATGAGGAAGGAGCCGACGCAGACAGAGCTATCGCAGACAAACTGCGCTATCGGCCCTACGTGCAGATTATGCAAGCACCAGCAACCGATGGCGGCGCCGTCATTCGCGTGCGCGAGAAGCAGTCGGAAGCCCGGACTTAGTCTTGTGTCGCAGACTGGACGCCGCCTGAACAAGCGCATTGAGCGCGGGCACCACTTCTTTCCAGCCGCGTGTTTTCAGTCCGCAGTCGGGATTCACCCAGAGGCGATCCGGCGGGATTGCTTCCAGAGCTTTCTTGAGCAAGGCTTCGATCTCTTCTTCGGTTGGAACGCGTGGAGAGTGAACGTCCCAGACGCCGGGTCCGATTTCATTGGGATAACCGACAGACCGTAGCGTGGTCAGCAGTTCCATATGGGAACGCGCTGCCTCGATGGAAATTACGTCTGCGTCCATGTCGATGATCGATTGCAGCATGTCGCCGAATTCGGAGTAGCACATGTGCGTGTGAATTTGTGTGTCGTCGTCGACACCGCTGGACGCGATCTTGAACGCGCGAATTGCCCAGCGCAGATATTCTTGACGGTCATCATGCCGCAAAGGCAATCCTTCGCGAATAGCCGGCTCGTCGATCTGAATAATCTTGATGCCCGCTGCTTCGAGATCCGCCACTTCGTCGCGGATGGCGAGCGCCAGTTGCAGAGAGCTGATTTCCGGCGGCTTATCATCACGTTCGAACGACCATTGCAGAATGGTAACCGGCCCCGTTAGCATGCCTTTTACCGGATTGCCCGTTTGTGCTTGCGCAAATGTTGCCCACTCTACCGTTATCGGTTTCGGCCGTGAGATGTCGCCGTGAATGATGGGAGGTTTAACACAGCGTGAGCCGTAGCTTTGCACCCAACCGTGTTGTGTAACAAGCATGCCGTCGAGTTGGTCCGCGAAATATTCGACCATGTCGGTGCGTTCCGGCTCGCCGTGCACGAGAACGTCGAGCCCGATTTTCTCTTGCAGTTCGATGTTATTGGTGATCTCGTGTTGCATTGCATTTTTGTATTCCGCAGACGACAGCTCGCCGGAACGCATTTTCTTCCGTGCATCTCTGATCTCCTTCGTCTGCGGGAAGGACCCGATGGTTGTTGTAGGAAACAAAGGCAGATTGAACAGCGTTTCTTGCGCTTTGCGACGAGCGTGGTAGGGACTTTGCCGATGGCACATCCTCTCGGTGATTTGATCGATTTTCGTGTGGCTCGGGTTGGCACTTGCGTCGCGGACGCGCGATCGCCATTCCATCGCGCGCGTGTTGCTCTCGAAAATATGCTCGACTTCGTTTCGCCCGCAACAAAGGGCATCCGTGAGTACAGAGACTTCCTCCACCTTTTGTTTCGCGAAAGCTAGCCATTGACGTATGTCCGGATCCATCCGATCCTCCAGCTCGACATCGACCGGAACGTAAACCAGCGAACACGAGGGCGCAACGATCAAACGTTCAGGTCCGAGTCTCTCCGCGATGTCCTCCAGCTTGCCG
>DATNQY010000071.1:0-7962 GCA_036703785.1 Candidatus Obscuribacterales bacterium | reverse complement strand
CTGAGCCAGGAACATGAATGGGATCGGAATATTTAGGATAACTGATTCGACGAACTTCGATTGCAGCCCCTCATGCCAGATGAACTGACGCTGGTAATTCGGAATATACCAATCGGCCTTCCAAGGCTCATTCTGATCAATCTTCGTGATCAGAACTTCTACAGGATACTCAGTCGTGTCGTATTCAATTGGCTTCCTGTGCTTCTCGATCTGGTCCTCTGCCTTTCGCCGCTTGCTGTCCGAAAGCTTTGAACTGACCTTCGTAGCCGATTCATCCATACAACTCCCCCAAAGACCACAGTTTTTCTGCTTGCTTGTCATGCAAACGGGACGCAGCTGATCCCTCGAGCATTCCATTGCTTAAGGAGCAGAACCAGCCATACATATTTTTTCAGCAGATGACGTACCCGTCCACCGACTGTCAAGGGCACAAACCGCTTTTGGCTATACGGAGCTTGAAAAAGCCGTTAAACAGCTGAACTTTTCTGCGCGCTCATAGCAGGAGGACTATCGTCTCACTCGAGGTTGTCAGGCAGAATACTGGCATTCCCTGCCATTGAAGCGTGCGCTGCTTCCATTGCTCGCTTGATCGGATCGGACCCTAGTCGCGAGTAAATTTGTGTTGCCGCCGGCGATTTATGTCCAAGCGTCTTGCCGATTATTTGCAATGACTGATTATTCATCGCCATGTAGCTACCGAGGGTTCGCCGCAGGTCGTGCATCCGTAAGTCTTGGAGCTTGGTTTTTTCCACAAACTTACGCCAACCGGCTTTGGGTTCGACGATGTGTCCAGAAGCGCTTACACTCGGAAAGACCCACTCTTCGGATTTGCGCCCTTGGAAGCGACTCTTCAGAAGCTTCATCGCAAGTTCCGTCAGCGGTAACGTTTGTGATTCTTTGTTTTTCGTAATCGGTATGTGCCAAAGAGCAAGGTCAAAATCGATTTGATCCCAACGCATAGATAAGATGTTCGCCTGCCGCGCACCGGTAAAAAGACTCAAATAGACGTAATCTCGTAGATCGATATTGGTTTCTTCCCTCAGAGTTTCGAGAAATTTCTTGAATTCGTCGGGACGGATGAAGCGTTCACGAGAGCGAGTCTTGAATTTCGTAACTCCAGCACAGGGATTGGTGCCCGCAAGGTATCCGTACTTGATTCCCCAGGAGATTACAGCTCGAAGATCATCATAAGCACGATTGGCTGTGTGATGTCCGCGTTCCGTTCCGAGGGCATTAATGTACTGCTGGATCTCGGATCGCGCGAAACCAGTTACCTCACGAGAGAGCCATGGAGCAAAATATCGTCGGAAATTTTTACCAGTTTCTCGCCAGGTCGTGCAGTGATGTTGCGCATATTCATCCAAATATCGGCGAAACAGATCTTCCAACAGGATGCCAGCTTCCTTTCTTGCTCGCTTTGCTGTGGGGCGTTGTCCTTGCGCGATTTCGCCCAAAATCCGCTGCGCTTCATTGCGCGCACGTTCCACCGACATATCCGGGAACTTGCCTATCTTGATGCGTTCAGGCTTGTCCTCGATTTTCTTGTAGACATAAAAGCTCTTTGCCCCGGTCTGCCAATGCAAAAGGATGAGTCCTTCGATGGTTGTGTCGTGATAAGCAACCCAGTGCTTGTCCGGCGCCGGAAGTTTTTCCAGCTCCTTTTTGGTGAAATTGAATGCCTTTGCCGATTTTTTGGGCATCCTGAGCGCTTTTTTGACCTCTTTTTGGACAGTTTAGGTGCTACTCCGGAGCCCGCTTGGCAGCCGCTAAACAATAATTTCAGTCCCTTCAACGCGTGCTTCTGTAAGCTTTTGATAGAATATCATCGTTCACCTTTCCCAGCAACTTCAGTGCTACTAGGGTGCTACTCCCGAAAAATATCGGCGGATAACAAGTGATAACAGAAATCGCCGTTCTCTCCTTGTCTGTAAGCCTTTCCGGCTATCGATCGATAAAATAGTATAATCATCACAAATGCCCGACACCCTACCAACTACGTTGCAGCACTTCGTTTACACCGAAGGGGTTAGGAGTTCGAGTCTCTTACCGCCCAAGGCTTTTCGGGATCGATGGTGGCATTGTTCATCCAATGTTCATCCAATGTTCATCCAGAGATGGACAGTCACACATGTCCGGGCACGTTCATGACGGAGCAGCGAGTAAAGAAAGAACGGATTCCAATTCCGGACGAACTTGCTGCTCGGATCTTGTACGAACAGGATCGCACCTGTTGCAAGTGCAACGAACACGGACGCCGGGTTCAAATTCATCACATAGATGACGATCCCAGCAACAATTCACCAAAAAACTTGGCCGTGCTCTGCTTGCTGTGCCATGACGAAACTCAAATAACCGGCGGGTTCGGCCGCAAATTGAATGCGGCGCTTGTGACCAAATACAGAGACGGCTGGCTCAGTCGCGTTGCCTGTCGACGCGAAGAGGCTGATCATCTCGCGGCAAGTGCGATGGCTGGAACATCAGCGCGGGCGAGAAGTGAATCCGATGAGCAAAACCCGTCGATCGAAGACGAAGAATTCGGATCTGATCCCTTCAAACGTTTCGAGCGTCCGGACGAAGAAGGACTGATCCGCTATGCCGCTGAACTGCCGTCAATATTGTCGCAAGCATATCGATTCACCGCCGATAGACGGAACAGCGGAGTCACTTTCGACATGAACGAAGGAGGCGCAGAAATCGCCGATGTACTAGAGCAAATCCTGCTGAACTTGGCACACTGGTTTCCTCCCAAACACTTCGACGGCAAGCCCGCCGCGCAATACTTCAACAAATTCGTTGCAGACACTTACGTCTGGCATAGGGGTCTGTCGGAACCGTACGGTGAAGGCACCGGCGGCACCATCAGAGGACAGATAATTCTGTATGGCGTCATTCGTACATTGAAAAACGCCGTAGCTGACATGGTGGCGGCGCTATTTTGGTCCCCCGACTCAGCGATAGACTTCCTCAGTTGGAATGAAGAGTGGGAAAAGGCAGGCGAGTGATCATCTTCAAAAGCCGACGTTTTGATCTTTTTACCAACCCTCTATCAGAGCCGACCAAACAACCACCTTCTAAACGAGAACCCCGAAGGTTTATCCTTCAGGGTTCTCAACGCGGTTTTTTATTGCGTCTGTGTTGTTTGTCTTCGACATGGACAACGTGGGCGATTACCTGTCCTTTAGGGCTTTTATGGTTTTCGCTTGTCTCTTCAGAGTGCGCTCCTTTGCTCGTTTGAATTCATCGTCTTCTATTCTTTCGACTGGATACACACTGAAGCCTTTGCCATCAGTAGTGATCTTCAGTTCCGTTTCGTCTGTGATATTCAATAGCTCCAACAACGCTCTGTCCAAGGTAAGCGCCCGGCCGTTTCCGTGCCTGGCGAGCTTTTTGATCATTGCGTAGAGTACCTCCTAACCTAGCGGGTGCACAGTTCATATGGATTCCATATGACACTTCCAGTATACCGTAGGGCGACCATCTGTAAACCGTAGTTCCACCATCGGTTTACATTTAATCTACCATTGGTCGACCTTTGGTGTACATTGGGTAATATACGTGTACAATAGCGACTGTTGAGCTGGGGCAGTAAGCCATGAAACATCTAGATAAGGAACAGATCCTTGACCTTCATAGCTCGGTTCTGGACCCGGGAGAACCCGGGAATTGGGACGAGGACCGACTGGAGTCCGTTATGTATTCGATCCAGGGAGGAGCGTACGGACAGCTGTTCCATCCGACTATAGTTGAGGCTGGGGCGGCATACCTGTACTATTTCGCCCGCAGCCAAGTTTTCGCGCAAGGTAACAAGCGCACGGCCGTGGCAACTTGTGACTTATTCTTGGACGTCAACCGGCTGCCTCTTCCTGGCGATCTTGATGACGAGTTCGTCGTGGACGTCGCCATCGGCGCCGTCAGCAAGCAACAAGCTATAGACTACCTTCGCACCTTAACAAGCACAGCCATTACTCGGCCCGGGCAACCTTGATCGCGCCAGCAGTCATCCAACACCGATACCCCAGAAACAATGCCGGCATTCGGCGTTGTTTTTCAGCTTATATCGGCGTCTGTGGCGCGCAGAGTTTCCCAAGCTGTAGGTCGCGAGTTCGAGACTCGTCGCCCCTCTTATCTGTGTAAAACTAATCGCAGAGTGTACCATACACTCGTATGCCCCCAAAACCGGCATCGGGGTCCGGCATCGGCGCGGCGGCATCGGCGCGGCCAGCATCGGCGCGGCCAGCATCGGCGGCGGCATCGGCGCGGCCAGCATCGGCGCGGCGGCGATATGAGGCAGAGCAGTTTTCGGTCCGAAAATACGGTTTTTCGACCTAGAACTTCTAAAAATACGAGTTATGCACGGTGAATACGGTTTTTCGACCTAGAACTTCCAAAAATACGAGTTATGCGCGGTGAATACGGTTTTTCGACCTAGAACTTCTAAAAATACGACTTTTGAACTGAAAATATGAATTTTCGACCCGGCACTGAGTGGAAATCCTAACTCTACCGTGAATAAAGGCGAGTGCTTGGCGACCACCTCTAATTCCCACCCAGCCGCATTTCTGACAGATTGTAGACGCAGCTCGGAGCCAAGTCAGCTAGTTTTCGACCGACACCCACTTTTATTGGCATATTTCGACCTCGTAGGCTATTCTATATAACATTACGACCGGATCGACAAAATGACTCAAGAACAGTCCAGCAAGTTCTTCCAAGAAAAACACATTCCGCCTGAAACTACTCCTGCAGGCTTTGCCGCTTTAATGCGGATGCTCAAGATTGAGTCCAAAGCGCCGCTTCGGATACCAGCGTGCGTTTCGGACCATTACGTAAAAGGCGGGGTTAAAACGCAGGACGGCTGGCAGATCTACGACAAGCGATACCAGCCAGAAGACACGCTGGAGGATCATCTTGCCTTTGCTCTGAAGCACGAGGTTATGGACCTCCTCGTTCTCAGGCGCATCTGCCTAGCTTTGCCGAAAGAGCCCTTGGCGCAGTACGTCAGCGCCAACCTCGGCAAGACGATTCCTAGAAGAGCCTGGTTCTTCTACGAATTAGTGACTGGCAATGAACTCGACGTGCCGCCAGTGCCAAAGAACGTCCCTGCGGTTGATGCCTTAGATCGGAAGGAGTACTTCACACAAACCCCTGGCTCCATTTCTCGCCGCCACAAGGTACGCGACAACTTACTGGGTAACTCAAAGTTCTGTCCTATCATTCGCCAAACAGAGAAGCTGAACGGCTTCATCAGTGGAAACTATTCAGCGAAAGCAAAAGGTCTTGTCGGTGCAGTTAGTCCGGATTTGGTGGCACGGGCTGCCAGCTTTTTGCTGCTCGCAGATACAAAAGCCAGTTTTGCGATAGAAGGCGAAACCCCGCCCATAGAACGGATCAATCGGTGGTGCAGAGCTGTTCAACAATCTGCTGACTATCCACTGAGCATTGAAGAGTTAGAGAGATTACAAAACATCTTAATCGTCGACCATCGCCTAGTGCAGCCTGGTGTGCGGAAGAAGATGGTTTTCTTGGGAACTGCTTCGCGCTACGAGGATGAACTTCCCGAGTTTATCCCGGCCAAGTCCGAGGATCTAATGGATCTGCTGGAGGGGCTCATCTCAGTCAATAAGAACATGACGGCGACAGGAGCTGAACCAGTATTGCAAGCGGCCGTTATCGCGTTTGGATTCGTCTTCATACATCCATTCGAAGACGGCAACGGAAGAATACATCGCTGCCTGATTCACAGCATACTAGAGCAGCGTGGGTACACACCGCCGGAAATGATATTTCCGGTATCTTCTGTGATGGCTTCGCGGATGAAGGAATATGCGAACGTATTGAAACGCCATTCGGCACCACTAATGCCATACGTGAAATGGCAGTACACCGAATCGGGCATTGAGGTGCTGAACGACACCGCCGATTTGTACCGGTACTTCGATTGCACCGAGTTGGCTGAATTCCTGTATGAATGCGTTGTACAAGCAATCGATCAGGACATTCCGCTGGAAATTGACTATTTGCGCCGCCATGATCGAGCGATGGCAAGTCTGATGAATGCCATCGAGATGCCTGATTCCGTAGCCAGTAAGTTCATTATGTTCGTTCGCCAAAACAACTGGAGCTTGCCAAGGAACAGGCGCGAAAAAGAATTTCGCACGTTGTCTGACCATGAAGTGACACAGCTAGAAAAAATAGTCCGCGACGCCTTCGACGGGTTCCCCGACCAGGGTCTGGCCAAAGCAAAAGCGTGAGCCTTCAATAGTCGTCCGCATCAGCTGATGCCGGGTTGCCTACGAGATCGACCGGACCTTGGCGAATGATCTCGGCTATCGTGTCCCAAGCAACGGGTTCGAACGACCACACATCCACACTCACATTGATCTGCTTCCTGCTGACCTTCCACCGATTGTGCACGTGACCATGAATCAGCCAGCGGCCTTCATCGAGTGGACGCAGCGCATAGAATTTCTGCGATACATCCGCTACGTTCCGATACGGCAAATGATTGAGGAGCACAGAATCGCCCGCGATTTCCAGACGCATCTCCATCTGCACTGACTCAAAACCGGCGTTGAGATAGTGATCCAGCCATTTGGAGTTGCGCAGTCGATAGCAGCGATCATTGCTCAAAATCCTCAGCTGTTTTTAGCGCTAAACACAGTGCCTCCAACATCACTGCTTCTGAAGTACGCACACGCGCAATTGCCAGATCGCTCTCCGCGAATCTCAGCCACTCGCTGGGCGAACCAGCGGCATCAGGCTGCATAGACCGTTTTCCCTTCTTTCAAGATCGACCGGTAGATTAGTCCGGGATTTTCTTTATTGTTTTCCAAATCGGATACGGTAGCCACCACGACATCTACAGGCACGTTGAAGCCGATGAGGTGGCGGTGAATTTGCTGGCATGTCCGGCGGCGGTGGGTACCGTCAGGCACGACTACCAGAATATCAATGTCGCTATCGGGAGCCATCGAGCCGCGCGCAGCTGATCCAAAGACAATTACTTTCACGGGCGCGACAACTTGCTTGATGCGCGTAATCAGCTCGTTGGTTGTCTCGTCAGATATCTGCATTTCGCACCTCTCGCCTTATTTTCGCCACAGCCGCTCGCTCCTGTCAACCGGTTTCCCGCAATTGACGACAGTACGTCACCTCCCCGACGTTTTCTTCTTGCGAATGGGTACTACTTTGCCCTTCGATTCCACCAGTCCAGCGGCTGTCATCATCTGCTGCTGAGCAACCTGCATCGCCTGCCTTACCGGATCGTGTGCCAGCCGGGCATAAACTTGCGTCGATTTAGCCGACCTGTGCCCGAGAGCTTTTCCGATAATTTGCAGGCTTTGATTCGACATAGCCATGTTGCTGCCCAGTGTGCGCCGAAGATCATGCATGCGCAGATCCTTCAGCTTGGCTACCTTCAATATTCGGCGCCAGGCAGCCTTCGGTTCAACAAGATGTCCAAAGTCGCCGCTGCCAGGAAAGACCCAAAGTGACTTACCGGTTTCTTCGCGCTAGCTTTCGAGCACTTCGAGCGCAAGCGGCGTTAGTGGAACGGTGTGCGCTTCGCCATTTTTCGTTTTCGGAATATTCCACACGGCAAGCTGAACGTCGATTTCATCCCAACGCATCGCAAGCACGTTGCTTATCGCTGAGGTACCAACCAGTTGCATCATGTTTCATGACCTTTCCCACCTTATCGGACCAGCTATTCTTGAGCGTCTCGCAGATTCACGCTGGGCTCAAACGAGCAGAGGCGGGCGGGTTGTTCTCCACCGAACGCCGAAAGCCAGTAAAGCGGGCGCTTGAGGAACTTATAGTTCATGGAGTCGGGCATGTCGTCCTTCGCGGATGGCGTCAACCAGGCAAAGCAATTCGTAAAAACTGTTGTTCAGCAATGCAGCTTTCGGGGCCGCCGGGTGCAACGGCTCAATCGCGTAACCCATCACGTTTCCTTCTGGAAAT
>DATNQY010000070.1:0-17603 GCA_036703785.1 Candidatus Obscuribacterales bacterium | reverse complement strand
AGCGTACAAACGCTGGGAGAATCCAGCCCAACACCTTACCTGGGGCACATCAGGGGTCAATTTCGTCGGTGCCTCTCCAAGCGGCAAGCGCCTCGTCAAATCTCTCTATGATTTTGCATCCAGCTACGAGCAGCAGAAATGGTCGCGCTGGGTGCATGGCGTGAAGGCTACCGATTTCAACAAGCTGTACAATAGCGACTGATAACACCCGGGCGTCCGCTCGGAATTGTGTGTAGTGTCGTTGGTACCGGCGGGCTTTAGTCCCCTATTTGCAGAAGTTTGCTGATCCGTCGCATATCGTTGGCTATTGCTTTGAGCGCCTTACTGGCGCCTGGCGTCTGCGCGGCGGACAATCTGCGCATGCGCGAGGGAATTTCGTTTTTCCATGACCTCGATCAGGGCTTTCCTATTGTCTGCGACAAAATGGACGACGTCGCGCCCGCCAACGGCAAGCCGACGATATTGTTTTTTGGCGCTTCGGGCGACTTGAACACGAATCGCCAGGCGAAACGCATAGTCGACCTGTACAAAAAATACAAAGACAGTCAGGTGAAATTCGTCGTCATTGATGTGGATCATGCGTCGGGAGTGCCGGTAAAGACGCTGGTTAAAACCTACTATCCAGGCTACATCCCGGCTGAAATCATCTTCGACAAGCAGGGCAAGGCGAAATGGAACCACACCGGCGAAGTGGACGGCGGCGTGATGGCGTCGCATTTGGATAAGTTGTTATAGACGCCTATTGTAGCGGCGGGCACCTAAAACCTTCGGCGAAACGCCCATGCAGTGTGGGAAACCGTATTTCATCTTTTTTCATCTGCTGTACTATGAACACAGCCCTACTGGGTGGTGGGCTGCTAAAGAGGACGGAGACCGTGAAAATGGCACTATATGTCGTTCTGGTCTTAGTTTATGCAGCGGTATTGTTTCTGGTCGCAGAGGCAATCGCCCAGGTCATCAAATGGCAGAGACGCCGCAGCAAGAGACCAGTCGTAATCACTATCCTGGACGACGCCGGCAAGGTCATGGGACGCGAACGGGTGGTTCTCAGCAAGTAGCACTGTAAGCCGCCGGAAGCGGTCGTTTCAGCAAGCAGCAATGTGAGCCGGCGGAAGCGGTCGTTTCAGCAAGCAGCACTGTAACCCGCCGGAAGCTAGATGGCCGCCTCTGTGCGTGCCGGAACGGCGCTCTTGAGCGCTAAAACGACGTCGATCGGAACCTTAACGCTGCCTATTGAAGCCGGATAGCCATCCGACGGACCGTGGCAATCGGAGCCGCCGGTCGCCAGCATATGGTTGATTGCCGCCAGCCGCAGGTATTGTTTCACCAACTCAAGCGAGTGACTGCGGTGGTACGCCTCCACTGCCCTCAAGCCTGCCTCTTTTAGCTCCAAAATAACCCGCTCCATCCGTTCGTTTTTGCCTGGATGCGCAATCGAGGCAATTCCGCCGGCGCTCTCGATTGCTTGAATCGCCTCTTGCGGGGTGATCGAATTGCGCGGAATGAAGTCGGGTGACTCGCGGCTCATGAAGCGGCTGAACGCTTCAGTGACGTCTTTTGCGCCGCCTGCTTTGACAATCGCGCGCGAAAGATGTGGTCGACCGATTGAGCCTGTGCCGGCGCACTCGATGACATGTTGCATTTGCAGGTCTATACCAAGCTTGTTGCAGCGGACGATCGTGTCTGCCACAAGCTGATGACGCGCGTCCTGTTGGCGCTGCATCGTCTTGCGCAAATCGGCGTTGTCGGTGTCGATGAAATAACCAAGAATGTGTACATCCAACCGTTCACCATTGGCGGTGGCATAAACGGTATTGATTTCAATTCCAGGAATGACTTCTACCCGTGCGGCTGCCACCCTTTGGGCTTCTGCGATCCCGGCCACGGTATCATGATCGGTTATAGCGATGCACTGCAGCCCTTGTTCACAGGCGGCTTCCACGACTTGCGTGGGAGTCCAGCTGCCGTCGGAGTGTAGTGTGTGCAGATGCAGATCTGCAGGCATTATCGGGCTTTCTCTGGAGTCGTTGGCGATTTCTCTGCCTTCGCGGGCTCTCGCCTGCCGCTACCAAGCTTGTCGGATTTTGCGTCGCCGTCATGTTCGGTCTCGTCGGAGTGCTCGTGATGTGCCGGCGATTCATCCTGTTCTTCGAAGCGGACGCGCTCGATAGAAACTGCTTTGCCGGTCTTTTTATCCACTTTCACAACGACGCCGCAAGCCTGGGCGCGCCCCGACGCGACTTCGAATTTGGCGGGCAGTTGCTCGATCAAGCGACGATGGACGGCTGCATAGTCCATGCCGATGATGCTGTCCACAGGCGCGCAGCAGCCCACATCGGTTATGTACGCTGTGCCGTTCGGCAAAATGCGCTCATCGGCTGTCTGGATGTGAGTATGCGTGCCGACGACCACAGAAACGCGCCCATCAAGATAACGTCCCATCGTGACTTTCTCGGCTGTAGCTTCGGCGTGGAAATCGACGAAAATGACACTGGCGTGGTGGCGGACATGTTCTACCAGCTCGTCGGCCAGAGCAAACGGGGAGCGTAATGGCTCCATAAAAACGCGGCCGAGCAGATTGATCACGGCGACTTTGGTATCACCGATGGTGAACACACCGCAGCCTTTGCCCGGGGTACCTTCGGGATAATTAGCCGGTCGCAGCAGATTCGGATATTTATCGATGAAGTTGAATAGTTCCTTGCGGTCGAACGTATGATTTCCGCCCGTCAGAACATCAATGCCTGCGTCGACAAACTCTTTTAGATTTTGCTCGGTCAAACCAAATCCATGAGCGCTATTTTCGACGTTCACAATTGTGAGATCGGTTTTTGGCCGTTGAGCGGATGCCAGGAATTTACTCACCACTCGGCGCCCCGGTCTGCCGACCACATCGCCGAGAAAGAGGATGCTCAAAGTTGAGCTCATGATTCGGTCACCAATTCGACTCGGAATAGGGACCAATTCTATCTCTTGAGGACGCCAAGACGTGGCGATTTCGCCGCATCCGCACGATTCTCAACACAGACATATTCAAGTTCTTTGTGCCGATTAAGCGTGTCTAAGGTGGTAACGCCGCTCTTTCCTGCTCGTGGCGCGATCAGAAAGTTTCGCCGGGAGAAATACCTCGACAACCGCAAAAATCCGCGAAAGCCTCTCCAGGTTCGAAATGTCACGAAGACTGGATGTTTCGTCAGGCGAAACATTCCGATCGGACCGGGAGGACTCGGTTGACCCCCGGCCTGCCAAGCGGCTCGTGGGCTTTTGACTTCATTGCTCGTGGGCTTTTGACTTCATCGCTCGTGGGGCTTTTGCGCCTCAGCGGCGCGTCTGCTTTGGCGATCTGGACTGTTGAGAGGCGCAACGATAGAACCCACTGTGGGCAACGGGTTGGAGTGACTCAGTTAAACTACCTTTGGATGGAATTCAATAAACACAAGCGAATCGCGCATATAACGGACTCAAGTACATTGGATCAGGCAACTACATTGGACCAGTCAATCGGCAAGCAATCACATCGGTTAGGTTTAGTCGTGGCGCTGGCTTTCTCTGTCGCCGTGTGTTCTGCCGGCTTTGCCGCGGATAAGACGGTGCACGAAAAGACAGCAAGCACGCACGAAAAAACCGCAAGCGTGCGCCCCAAAAAAATGATGGTGCCTCCGCCGCCTCCTGAAATTCCCATTCTTGGCGGCTCGGCTGATGAGCGCCTATTGTCGACCCTCGGCGTTCCGCTCGATTACATGTCGAAAACTGATCTGCAAAACATGCAAACGCGTCTGCAGACAAGCTTGAACAAATTGCAGAAAGAAGTTGATGAGCGCAACCAAGGGTTGACGGAGAAACGCAACCGCGCGACGCAATTCGAAGATCTATACAAAGAAGGCGTGGTCAGCAAGCGCGAACTCGAGGGCGCGAAAAAGGATCTTGCCGATAGCGAGGATCAAGGTACAGACCTCGATCTCCGTTTGAAAGACGTGCAGACTGATTTGACACGCGTCGAGAAACAGATCGCGCTGGTTCAGAAGCGGCAAGAAAAGACAACCAGCATCAAAAGCAAAACGAAATCCAAGACAAGTTCGGCTAAGTCAGAGAAGACAGAAGCGAAAACGGAAAAGACGACCGCGGATGCCGTCTCACATAAGTAGCTTTATCGGGGACAAAGCAAGTCGTTGCATCGCCTGATCGTTTTGTTGATTGCCTGAACTCGGCAGCGCACCGCCTGCTCCCGGCGACAGGCCTTGCACGAGTATGCAATTGATTTGTTCCACAACACCTGCCGATGTGTTGTTTTGCACGCCGGTGACTTTGACGGCAATAAATCCCAGGCATTCTCTCGACTGATTGTACGGCGGATTGCCGGAGATTACGGGCAAGAATATCTCGTTTTGCGAGAGCAGCGCCGAGTAATCAGGATCTTGCGCCAAAGCTTTTTCACCGTCGATGCCGTTATTCAGAAAGATGTTGTCGCCGGCTTTGACCTCTGGAATGACCACGCTCTTGCGCGAGGCCAGACCAAGCGATTCAGCTATCAAAGTATGAATCATGCCACCGCTTGCAGGGCCCTGAGTGAACGTCGTAAATGCGGCGTTCTTATATTGCTGCGAATTCAAATACAGCACGATAGGATCGCCAATTTTCGCCTGGTTAATCGGTTTGGCGGTGAAGCCGTTCGGCGATAGAGGGAAGCCGTGGTAGGTTCCTGGTGCCGCATCAATGCTGACTGCCAGCGGGAAGGCTATTGCTCCCGGCATCTCCGTGAGCAAACCGGCTCCGCCTGCTACCGAACGCGCCGTAATCACGTCGCTTGGACGTCCGAAAATCGCGGAGAACATATGGCGGATGCGCATGCCGGCCGTTACCTGCACGCGCTTCATATTGTTCGTGTCAGGCGGCAGAATTTGAACGTCTATGGTTGTCTGGGGTGTTTTGGTTGAGACGCTCTTACCGTCTGCTGTGTTCATGGCGGCAATCGTGGTCGCTGAAGTTTCCACGCGTGTCGGGTTGCGGAAGAGATCCTCGGCACCGGCAAGAGCGGCTGCGTCCGTCGTCTTCTGCAGCTCGCCTTTAACAACCACGCAATGCCCAATATCGAGAGCGAGCGCACAGACGCCGATAGTAATAATCAGGAAGCCCACGAGGCAGAGCGCCCACATCGCACCGCTTTGACTGCGCCGGTTTGCTCTTCGTACCATCTATTACTCCAGTCGGTAAACGGATTGGCAAGCAATCTTGAATGGATTGCTTAAATGAAGCGGATTGACCGTCGGGAAAGCCGACAAACCATACTTGCCGCCTTCGTAAACCGCGCTGACAGCGACGTTTGGCGGGGTCGCCGTTTCATTGAATTGCACGGTGAATTGAGCCGTGGAATTGAGGATGCCGGGAATCGAAATCTTACTCAACACTTCGCTGTCTTGCAGCGCGCGGCTGTCGGTAATCAGAACGTTTTGATCGTAGGCTTTTGCCAGGTCGCGCGCTGCCTGGCGCGTGGCTTCGTTCAGCCCGTTTTTGATCAGGTACGCGTGGCAAGCTTCCAGTGTGACGTAGAGAACAAGCACGAACAAGGGAAACACTACAACTAGTGCTGCACAAAGTTCGGCAAGGCTGCTGCCTCGTTGCGAATGGACCGATCTCTTCTTCATGTGCAAAACCGGGCTCTCAATGAAGGGAGCCTGTGGGAGGGTTCAACCTCAGTATATGTACGAGCGCCGAATTATCAAGGTGGCGGACCGCAAATCGATACTGTGTGTTTACGTGCTGTTTCATAAGCTGGCATTCATCTGGCAAAGGGCGGCGCGATGCGCCGCCCTGCGGTCGCAGGCGAGCCGCCTGCGCGCCTCGGTACCGGCGGACGCAAGCCCGCTGTCGTCTGCACGAAATAGTGCTACATAACGCTATGCCACCATATATGGTGGCATGCCCAGAATTCACCTACTCGCGTCTGTAGTTGGCTCCCGGTGCGGATTTGGCGATATGCGTAACGCATATATGTTTGCGATTTAATACATGTGTGTCACGTATATAAAAGCCCCGAAAGCGTCTATCTGCGAGATCACAACAGCAATTCTGATCGAATCCTGAAAAGGGTTCCACCTTAGTTGCCATTCAGCTAAACTAGCGTTCACGGAAATCAGGGACCCCGAAATCAGCAAAACGCGCATGAACAGTATGTTCCAGCGCGTGCGATTTGGCGTAGCCTGCCGTCATTAAAAACGTAGTTGGAGGTACAACTCGATGTTCTATAACAGACCCCAATATCCGCTCCAAGTCCGCAGCCAGTTTAGCCGCCCATATGGCTACACCCGTAACACCCGTTACAACACGTTGACCGAACCTCAACAAATGGAACAGCCGACTCGCTGGCCGCAACAGCAGCAGTGGGGCTGGGACACCGGCATGCACACCGCTTGCCCGGCTACCGATATCCTCGAACTCGACGAGCAATTCGTCCTCGAAATCGCCCTTCCGGGCGTTGTTCTCGATGATGTCGAACTGAAAGTAGAAGAGAACATTCTCACCGTCATCGCCAAGCGCACCCCCAACATGTTCGAAGAAAGAGCTTCTTTGCTTCGCAAAGAAATGCCCTGTGGATACTTCATCCGCCACTTCGAATTCGAAGCGCCGATCTTCGCCGATCACATCGAAGCTCGCATGGATCGCGGCATTCTGTTCGTCAGCCTGCCGAAGGTTGAAGCCGCCATGCGCATTCCCGTCTCCGCCGGTTCAATCGAAAGCCACCATGTACCTGGCTTGAAAACCCGCGTCGGCGAGAAGGGCCGTTCTTCGCGCGAAGTCTCCGTCAAGTAATGACGCCAGGGCGAAACCTTTAATGGTTTCGCCCTGCTTCTTTTAAACACTATGTAGGGGCGGTGCATTGCATCGTCCCTGCGCGTCTCCGTCCGCCATCCGGCAGCGAGCACCGCCGGACTAGCGGCCGCTATGAGATATCATCGAAAACGATGTCGTCAAGCGACGGTGATGATTTTTCGGTGAGTCCGAAAACGCGCAGCCCATGCGCGTTTTCAATTTTCATGCAAAACCAGGCTCAGCGCTGGTATTACCGAAAAAGGTGATTTCTCATAGCGAACCGCGAGACCTCACCCGGCCTCGAATTTTCGACGCTGCACAAAATCGCCGATCACTCGTCGCCGGCTTCTTCGCCTTCTTCTTCCAAAATCTCCAGGCAGAAGCGCACGCACTCATCGCATATATACGTGGTCGGACCGGCGATCAACTTGCGTACCTCTTGCGCTGTCTTTTCGCAAAACGAACAACGCGGCGGCGGCGACTGCGCATCATCGTGAATGCGCTTGATCCAATGCTCAACGAACTCGGCGTATTCCTGCTCTTCCTCGGGTGTCAGCTCAACATGATGGCCGTTGCTGCTGTCCGCTTCTTCTTCGACTGAGAAATCAGCCACCACCATCTTCTGAGCGAAGGCACCGTTGCCCTCTTCTTCGAGAAATAGTCCCCATCTGTCGTCCAGCTCGCCGTCCATGTAATAGCCATAGTGCGCAAGCTGTCCATCGTCGTGAAATTCCGCGTAAAAGCCGTCTTCGTCCTTGCTTGTGTTGTAGTCAGCAGGCAGATACGACTTGTCAATCTTTATCATTTATTGTCCGGATGGGGTTGTGCGAGCGGTTGAGCGCTCTTGATACCATAACTGAAGTAAATTACCATGCCAACGGCCATCCATACGAACAATCGTATCCAAGAGCCGACAGGCAAACTCAACATCAGCACCAGGCAGGAAACGATTCCGGCTCCCGGTAGCAGCGGTGACAGTGGGCAACGAAACGGGCGTTCGTCATTCGGATGTGTTTTGCGCAAGGCAATGACGCCACCGCAGACGAGGATAAACGCTGTCATGGTGCCGATGTTACAAAGCTCGGCGGCGGCGTTAATGTCCATGAATATGGCGCCGAGCGCTACAAAGACGCCAGTCAGAATTGTGGGTATGAACGGCGTTCGATACTTAGGATGCAGTTTTCCGAAAAACTTCGGCAACAGCCCGTCGCGCGCCATCGACATGAAAATGCGTGGTTGACCCAGCTGGAAAACCAAAAGCACTGATGTCATTCCAGCCAGTGCGCCCGCCGCCACAATCATCTGGGCGAAAGGGTTGCCTGTGTGCGCCAGCGCCGAAGCGACCGGTGCAGCGTCGTTTGTGTATTTCGTGTAGGGCAAGATGCCCGTTAAGACGAGGGAAACTGCCGCATAAAGCACTGTGCAGATTATCAAACTGCCCATCATGCCGATAGGCATGTCGCGCTGCGGATTTTTCGTTTCTTCCGCAGTGGAGCTGACGGCGTCAAAACCGATAAAGGCGAAGAAAACGATCGCCGCACCGCCCATGATACCGGTCCAGCCGTTGGGCGCAAAAGGCACCCAATTGTGCGGCTGGATGTAGAGACTGCCGTATCCGATGAAAAACAAGACGATGATCGTCTTCACGAAGACGACAGCCGTGTTTACCCGCGAGCTTTCTTGAATGCCGACGACCAGAAGCCAGGTGATCAAGGCAACGATGGCGACAGCAGGAATGTTGAGCGCGACTGGATGCCCGAAAATCACGGGCAAGCTGGTGCTCGAGTAGAGCTGGCTCATCGGATTGGCCGCCGTGAGAGTGGGAATTTTGCTCAGCGCTGTTCCGGTATCAGTGGTGAGCCATAAGGGAATCTTGAGTTGCGTCACGCCATGCACAAATTGCAAGAAATAATCCGACCAACTTACAGCGACGGCGATGTTGCCGACCGCGTACTCGAGAATCAAGTCCCATCCGATGATCCAGGCGATGATTTCGCCAAGCGCCGCGTACGCAAATGTATACGCCGACCCGGATACGGGAATCATCGCCGCCAGTTCGGCATAACACATGGCGGTGAGCCCGCAGGCGATGGCGGCAATGATGAAGGAAACCACCAGCGCCGGCCCGGCGCCTTCGCGGCCGAGCGGCGAAGAGAGCACGAAATTGATGATCGGCGTGCTGAACCACGTGGACTCAGATGCCGGTTGCCCGGCGGCAGCGGTGCCTGTGAGCGCGAAGATGCCCGAGCCGATGGTTGCTCCGACGCCGAAAGCGATGAGGTCGACCGCCGTCAGCGTCTTTTTCATTTGCCGGTCCGGATGGTATGCATCAGCGATCAATTGCGCCGGCGGCTTGGTTCGTAGCAATCGCTGAACAAGAGTCCTGTTCATCATGGACCCCGCTTCATTGGAACGGACAGCTGGACTCACAGCAGCGAAAGCATCACCGGAAGCATCACCGGATGGTGATGGTTTTGGTTGCTGTGTTGCCGGCTCTGTCACTGACTTTAACCTCGAGCTTATGCGACCCGGATTCTACCTTGATGTTCGAGGCGATCATGCTGGCGTTCAGTCCGTCGATGCTGTCGGGCTCAAAGCTGAAAGCAAACGGCTCGCCTTCGTCTATCCTGAAGGTCGCGTTGGCAATGGGCGTAAGTTTGTCCTTTGCCGTAACCTTGAATTCTAGCTTGCCGTCGGGCTGTCGTTTGCTATCTATTAGCGTGATTTCAGGCGGCGTGTTTTCCACGATTACGGATCTCAAGTTGACCACCTGCTCCTTATGTTCGGGGTTGGACAGGCCGTCATCCACCGTGAAACGAAGCAAATAATTACCGTCTTTGATTTTGGTAGTGTCCCAATTGTAGGAGAAGGTTTCCGTCGTCGGTCCACCCCCCTCAGTGCTGCCTTTGGCGTCAGTTGAGGCCGCAGAAGTGCTGGACGTGTGCGATCCCGACTTGGTTTTTTTCTTCTTGTCGTTGTGATGTTTGCCGGCAGAGGCAGTTTTCACATCTTTCTTGTCCTTGTCCTTATCCTTGTCTTTGTCGTCATCTCCGGCAGATGGGTTCTCCGCGGTTTTATCCTTGCTGTCGGACTTCGACTTGTCGGCTTGTTTGTCGCCGGCTTTATCCTTGTCTGCAGTCTGTTTGCCGTCGCCGCCATTCTTTCCGTCTTTGGCTTTCTTGCCTGAGCCGTCGTCGAGATGAATGCCGGCTGCACGCTCCACCGCAGTCTTCTTGTCCTTGCCGGCATCATTTGCCTTGGACGTATCTTTGTCAGGCGAACCTGACTTATCCTTGGAATCGTCTTTGGACTTATCGTCGTCTTTGTCCTTGTCTTTATCTTTGTCGCTATCCTTGTCGGACTTGTCACCGGATGTGGTGCTGGCTTCGTCCTTGTTGGGATTTTCGGACTCTTTAGCGGCGCTGGCGTCGGAGTCGGACTTGTCTTTGCTCTTATCTTTGTCCTTATCCTTATCCTTGTCTTTGTCGTCGTCGTCATCCTTGGACGATTCTTTCTTCGACGACTTCGAGCGGATGTCGGCCTTCACAGGCTTCCACGTTTGTCCGCCGTCCGACGACATGTCGATCGAAGCCACCAGGTTATCGCCGTCGGAGTCGGTTCCGGTGATTGAGACGTCTTGCTTGCCTGAGACGGCACTGCCTGATTTCACCGAGATGTGCGTAATTTGCGGCGTGCTGTTTTCCGGCAAGTAAGTAGTATCGATTCGACCGAGCGTCAGTCGATCGATTTTGTCGGCGCCGAATTTATCGCCCAACGTGTTCCATGAAACTCGATATTGGAAATATCGCCCGGAAGGTGACGCAATGGCGAACGAGTCGTCCTTCAATGTTGCCGGCTGCCACGCAGACCATGTTTCATCAGGCTTGCTTGTCTCGCCGCTGCGCGTCTCGACGTTGAGTTTGGCATTCAAATCTTTATTCACTTCGTTGAACGGACCGAACGCGTGCAGGTGCGACCACTTTGATGTTCTGCCGGCGTCCTTCACGGCCGAAGTATAGAGAGGTTTGGCGGAAAGCTGCATATGAAACGCCCGCAACACAGCCAAGTTGGAGGTTCCTGCATAAAGGTTCTTGCCGTCGGAAGCCAGGGACAATACGGCTTCTTGCTCGGTGTGGCACACCGGCATGAAGTAAGGCTGCTTGGTGAGCGGATCTATGCATGCCAGCGTTATGTCACCTTCCGCGTCTCCGGAGAAAACGGAATCGGTGGCAGGGTCGTAATGCAATCTGTAAAAGGCCTCGCTCGAAGCAAGTGTGGTTTGCTCGCCGGATGGAGTGACGCGCACCAGGTGCCCTTGCCCTGCAGATGAGACGTAGAGATCGCCTTTGGCGTCTTTGATTACTCCTGTGACGAAATGGTCCGGTGATTGATAAACTGCATGCACTTTGCCTGCGCTATCAACAGAATAAACGGAGCCCTTTTCGCCGGTTCCGACATAGAGAGTGTTTTCCGGTTTGCAGAAGAACATGCTCAGCACATGCGCTTGATCGGAATCAAACAAAAGCGATCCGTGCTTTGCCGATGTAATCTTGTACACCTTGCCTGTGCCGCCGGTGCCTGCATAGACGTTGTTTTTGTCGTCGACGGTAAGGGCTGAGATAATCGGATCGGATGCGGTGAAATAAACGTAAGGCTTCTTGCCGGCCGTTTTGCCGTCGATGGCCCAGACGTGCCCTGATGGCACCGCGGCGGCGTAAATGGTGCCTTTTGAGTCGGCTGTCATTGCCGGGATAAACATTCCGTCGAGCGCGGCGACTTTCTCCGGCTTGCTCGAATCGCCCTTCCAGCGCCACACTTCCGAGGCAGAGCCGTAATAATAGTAGCCGTTGGACCACACGCCGGACCATATCTGATCCTCTGTGGAAACTTGTTTTTCCGCTATGCTTTCGTAGCCGGGGCTTATGCGCCCCCAACTATCGACAGTGGCGTCGTCAAATTTGCCCGGACGAAACTCATCGTCTGAATCCTGACGCCAAATCTGCAACGGTCGGACGTGAGGATAATCTTTGCCAATTGCGGCGGTCAAGGTTTGCTGTGTGGTGGTCTTGCTGGTGCTGCTGCCGCCACCGCCGTTGTTGTTATTGTTGTTTGAGGGCTGCGGCGTCGTATTGTTGCTGCCCAGAGTAATTGCACCATTCTGGTTGTTGTTATTGTTGCCGGCATTTGCGTTGTGCAGTCCGGAATTTTTGCGATTGAACGCCGGGAATGATTCCATCGCCTTGCGCGCCTGATCGGTGATGGCGATGTCGTCATTGTTGAAGGGCGCTGGAATCGGATAAGGCGCTGTCCTCGCCTCCGCCTTATCGGGCGAGCGAACTTCAACCGCGATAATGTGGCTGCCGAAGAGCATGTAGTCTTCGTCCTTCGTTTCCTTCAGCTCGCCTTTCACCAACGTCGGACCCTTTGTATGACGGTTGGAAATGAAGACTTTGGTCCAGTACGCGGGCGGATTGACCAGCTTGGTGCCGTTAACCATCAGCGATTGCTCGGGGAGTGCCACCACCAGCGCTATCTGATCGCCGCGCCCTTCAGACTGGATTTTGTGCGCGATTTGCTGAACATTCTCGGGCTCGGGATCGACGATTCCCAGCCTGCCCTTGATGGCGTCGTAGTCCTGTCCGCCGGCTACGCCAATTACCATGTTGCCGTCCGGAATGTCGCGCGGCACTTTCAGGCTCATGGTTTGTTCAAATGACGGACGGTTGAAAGGCTTGATGATTGCCGTCACTTTCACGTCTTCGCCGGGGGCTACAAACGGTTTATCAATGTATACGCGATCGATTTTCGCCGTCTGATGTCCGTCTTGAATAGTTATCTTGAGCGAAACGTCTTTAATAGATGCTTTTTGAAATTCGTTGTTGCAAATCTGGTCAGTCGTGCGTTGAACGTACCTGCCGACGGGATCGCCGCCCATCAGCATGTCGAACAGGCTCTTCGGTGCGACTCCAGTCGCGAATCTGTCCGTGCGTACGATCGGATCGATGCCCTCCGCTTCGATCCTGCTTTCCACTTTCGCCACGTAAGGACCCGACGACTGGTGCGTGGCATCGAGGGCCGACGTCGCCGTCGCCGCCAGAATTTCAGGTGTCATTTCCGGATGATTGATGACTTCGCAATTGTAAGTGCGCTGAATGTGGCGCGTCTCGTCCACTACCGTGTACGTGGCGGGAATCATGTGTGAATGGCGGCCCATGTGCCCGCCGATGCCCCACGGCCGGTCATTGGTGATCGACCCGACCACGCTTACCGGCGAGGCCATTTTAAAAGACGCAGACAGGCTGGGCATAACCTGGTGCACATAGGCTGTCGCCATCGGAAAGTCGATAGAGCCGCCCTGCATGAACGGATGCCCAAACGCCACCACTTTGTCTCCGAACTTGGCGGTGGTGGTGCCGGTGGCGGCTATGTTGAAATCACCTGTGGCCAAAAGCACGGCGACGGCGCTGCCGGGTTTGAGATCTTTATCGGTGACGGTGGCCAGCTGCGGGTCGAGCGCGCCCGAGGCGCCGGCGGAGACGCCAAGTCCGATATCCCTGAACTTGCCTGCTAAAAACTCTTCAGCCCGCGGCGAAAAACCGACCAGTGACACGGGCGACATTAGTGGTATCAACCGCGGTGCGCCGGAAGATGTATTTATGACGCCGTTGGGCGATTCAGCAGGCACCGCCCATGATGGCGCCGCCAAATGAGCGATCGAAGGCTTGGTGCCTGGAGCCGGCTCTGCAAGCGCATCGAGCATATCTACAATCGGTGTTATGCCGGCAATCGGCTCTTTCTCGAAGTCAAATCCGAACGACACCGCGCCAATCAGTTTGCCGTTGATATAACAAGGACTGCCGGACATGCCCTTGATCACGCAGTTTTTGCCCATTTCGCCGCCGGACAGGCGCGCCAGAATGGCGTCTCGACCGTTGAGGATCTTCTTCACGACGCTGATTACTTGAACATTGAATCGTTCGATTTTGGTGCCGTGAAACACAGTCAAACCGTAGCCGACCATGCCGGGCTTGATTTCGTTTACCGGCATGTACTGTCCTTCATGCAAGAACTTGCTGACGAACGCCTTATCCGTTGGGTGGAAAAACCCCGGAATGGTCGTCGGCGCCTCGAATTGAGCGACGTTATTGTGCTTGGACTTTGCGGGCTCTGCCGCTGCCCATGCCGCATAAGACATGACTGGGCTCAAGACCACCGACACGGCGGCTGTCACCGCGAGCCCGAGTTTCAGGAGGCGGCTGGTTCTACTGAACGCACTAACTGGCTTCAAGGCGGACTCCGATTATTTGATTGGTGAGTTCTCTCTAAGAGAAATCGTAACACAGCGCCCGTCGCTATTTCGGTGTCCTTTCCATCGGCGGACGACCGAGCGACGCATAACGGCTTGCTACTAAGCACGCACTGCTGCCTGGCCGGCTTCGCAGAAGCGCGACTCAGAGGCTCAATTTGCTAAGATCTCGGTTTGAGTTTCTATCTAATGAAGGACTGCACTCTTATGGTTTTAGCAGAGAACGCCCGTCGCCGCTTCCGTCTTTTGCCTATCGCGGGTACGCTCGTCGTAGCAGCGTTGGTACCGGCGGGCTTTAGCCCGCTGCCGCTGTGCGCCCAGTCGGCGCAAAACGGCGTATGGTCTGCACCGGTTGCGCTTCGGCGATCCGCGGCACCGGCGGGCACAAGCCCGCTTTCGTCATCTGCCCAAAGAACTTTTCCATCCGCCCCCGCCCTCAGAACCTTCATCTCGCAAGCACCGGCGGGCGCACGTCCTGCCTCTGCAGCGGCGCCTGGCACATCCGCCTACTCGGCGCCGATTCCGGGCAACGCCAGCGTCGCTCGAACGCCGGCGACAGCGTTGGTACCAGGCGCGAAAGCAAGTTCTTACGCCCGGTTGCCGTTGAATCCGGGCAGTGCCGTCGCCCGTTTGGAAGAACTCCGCAACCTGATGCCCAACTCGCGTCCGCAGGACTTCCAGGAAGCAATCGGCGAATATACTGAATGGCTTGCCGATCTCGCCGATGCCCATTGGAAGCTGTCGCAGACGTTCGCCAAAGTGGAAGGCGCGAAATCGCAGGCCGAGTCGGAAAAGCAGATGTGCCTCAAATTTGGCGGATTGAAGCGGCAAGCGATGCTGCTGAAGGCGGAATTCCTCATTTCCCAGAGACGTTATCCTGAAGCGTTGCAGCCGCTTGTCGATATCGTGAGCGCCGAGCCCAAGACCGAGACGGGACAAAACGCATACCGATTGCTGCAGGAGATTGGATTCTCCGAGCAAGTCGCGGCCGGCAAGCCAACTCCCTCGACGAACTAAGGCATCCGCAAAGCGGGCTGCCGCCCGCCGCTACAATTTAAGGTCCAATTTTCCTCTTGTTGTCGTACTATTAACTGCGGTTAAAGTTGTCCCCGTCGCAGCGCGCGGTTTTGCGTCCGGCCAAATCGGGAAAGCTTTAAGCAATCGCAATCGGGACGCGGGGGCACCCCGCATCATCCAGTGGAGACGGACATGCTCGCTATAAATAGGAAGTATTCGTTGGCCGCAATCGTCGCATTGCTGAGCCTGATGCCTGCGGCCACCGCCCAGGATAACGGACAGCAGACAAAACCCTTCCAGCTCGGCGTCCAGGACAATCAATACAGCTCTGGTCCCGCCTATCCTGACTATCCCGCTCCACAGATGATCCAACCGCAGCCGGCGCCCGTGGCTAAGCCGCACAAGCTGAGCGTGCAACACAATGCGCCGATGCAAACCGGCATCCAGCAGACGCAACAGCGCCCCCCGATGCAAGCTGCCGCACAAGCGTTGCCGCCGGGCGTTCTGCCCAACCAATTCCTCGGTAACTGGCTGGTCCTCGGACAGCGCGCCAAAGTCGAAGCCAGACCCGAGTTTCAAGCCGGCATCGACAACATCTTCACGATGTCCAACAGCCAAACTTGGAACATCGTCGGGCAACCAGGCCGGTATCAAATGAGTTCGGACACCGGCGTCAGCCAGGTGCAAGTCGGCAACTGCACGACTAGCACGGCGTTCATTCGCTATGGACATCCAATCAAAAACACGGTTGCGCGCGAAGCGATCGTGTTGCAAATTAGTCCTGATGGAAGGCAATTCCAGGGCATGCAGCGCATCAGCATCATGAAGCAAGGCGAGCCCGGACCGCGCGCGACTGTTACCTATAATCTGATGGGACAAAGACAATAAGTGGCTTGCGCCGCCGGCACGAGATGAGTCCACGCTACCGGATCAACGTTTCCTTGATGTCGTTGCTGAGTTGATCGGCGCAGTCGAGTAAATCGCTTTGCAGTTGCCTTACCTCTTGCAGCGCGTTTCGCAGATGTCCTGCGGTTTGCTGCATGGAGCGATCGTCGGGTCGATTCTTGGCTTTGGCATATGCGGCATCCACCTGTTCGACTTGTTGCTGCGCTTTGTCGAGATCACGTTCCATAATCCGCGTGGCGTGGAGAGATTCGGCGATATAGAAACGCGCAGAGTTCGGACCGTGATTTAGATTCATCACCATCATTTCTTCGCGTTTGAGATTGCCTTGCGCATCGGGATTCGGCGGATGTTTCGCCTGCGAGATGGTTGGCGCGAGCGCGAATCCGACTGCAAGCGAGATCGCTGAGCAAATAACGAGTTGCTGACTGTGTTTCATGTTTTCTCTCCGCGACCCGAAATTCTAGCAGACTCGCCTTTGAGTTGATATTGTTTATGCATGCAACAAACGACTCGCGCTGCCTGGAAAATTCCGCTGATCGCCTTGATCACAATTCTCGTGTCCGCTGCGGCGATTTGGTGCACACTTAGCGACAAGCAGGATTCTCTCGGAAATTCACTGCTGGGAAACGAGCAACCGATCGGCAAGCGAGTGCCGGATAAGTTTCCAGTTCTTGTCTTGACACCGGGAGCAAACGGTGCAGCCGGCAGCGCACACATGGTTTACTACGATCGGTTAGCGGCATTCCTGAAGAACAATCCAATGCATTCGTTTTTGGTGCCCGACGGCGCAGATGACGCGCTGAATCAGCAATTGAAAGCCACCATCAATTGGCCGAACCGAGCGAACGAGAGAGTTTACAGCTGCAAATTTGTCGTTCGTCACCGAGAGCTGGGCAAGCAGATCATTCACACCGATTACAGTTGGGATGATGATGCGGTAAACGAAGGCACGTACGTGGCAACAGCGACCGAGATCACGCCGCTGTCGCAAACCAGGCAGCGTGCGCAGACCTTTACTTTTATGGTGTTTCCGCTTGTCGTCGTGATCGTGATCGCCGTGTTCGTGTTCGCGATGCGCGCGGTGGCTTTGCGGCAATAGCTGGCTGCCGCCGGTACAGAGGTGGCGCAGGCTGCCAGCCTGCGTTGCGGCGGTAGAGGAGCGCAGGCTACCAACCTGCGTTTTGGCGGTGCAGATTGGAAATGATCGGTTACACTAAGGCGTCGGCACATATGGTGCTCGTGTGTGAAGCTACCACTTGCAAACTGTAAATCATACCTGCTGGTAGCGCTGAGCCTGGTTATGTGTTCACGGGCATTTGCGGCCGGAATTGGCGATCATCCGGACCATCAGGTGTCGTGGCAGGTGACGCCGGTAGAGCAACTGCGCGAAGGTGGCTCCGCCACTGAGTCCGCCAATCATTGGCAAGCATCGAAACGGCATGGCGAGCTGGACCAGGCCATCAATGCATATCAAGCTGCCATTGCGGCCAATCCGATGCGCGCGGAGTTGTACAACAATCTTGCCTGTGCATATCTGGCAAAAGGCGATCTCGACCAGGCGTTGAAA
>DATNQY010000069.1:0-10383 GCA_036703785.1 Candidatus Obscuribacterales bacterium | reverse complement strand
TCCGGTGCCGCCTTTGGCTCGACTGTCAGATGAATCCACCTGTTGAAACGGTACAAATAACTTCTCCTGCTCGCCCTCAGAAATGCCGGGGCCATGGTCGGTAACCGCGAAGCGGATGTTTCCATCGACACAGCTGACGCCGATCACGACCTCGCTATTCTTGGGCGAAAACTTCAAGGCATTCGCCAACAAGTTGGTTAGTACCTGGATAATGCGGTCTCGATCTCCCATGAAACGATCGTTGGCCGACACATCCGCACGCATGGCTATGTTCGATTCGGTAGTTACTCGCTGACTGGACAGCACGGCCTCAACAATCTCAAGCGGCGCCAACTGCTCCATCTTGAGCTCGAGCTTGTCTGACTCGATTTTTTTGATATCGAGCAGATCGTTGATCAGTCGAGTCATACGATCGCTCTCGATGCGCGCAATGTGAATGAGGTCCATTGTTTCGGCCGGGCCTTTTGTCTGCTCGCCTTCAATCAGGCCCAATGCAGCCCTGATCGACGTCAAAGGCGTGCGCAATTCATGCGATACCATGGAGTTGAACTCATTAACCCGGCGTTCGACGTCCTTGCGTTCGGTGATGTCTTGCGTGATACCACCTATGCGCATGAGATCACCGTGTTCATTGAAGATGGGAAATGTTCGCACCCAGATCCACCGCACACCGTCCGGACGCATGATGCGGAATTCGTGGCTAAAATTACCATCTCCTGCTTTAATCAGGTCTTCGAATTTCCTGGTCAGCTCCGGGCGATCTGCCGGCAGAACAACTGACCACCACGAATGCGGATCTTGCAATAATTCCTTGCAGGGGCGTCCCCAGCATGTTTCGTAAGCCGGACTAACGTAGACGAATGATTGAAAATCGGGCGTCGCCATCCAGAATACATCGCGCATGCTTTCGGCCATCTGGCGAAAAAGACGTTCGGTATCGCCAAGGGCTTTTTCAGCTCGCTTACGATCTTCTTCCAAAAGCGCGCGATCAGTGATGTCGCGCGAGATCCCGACCATCAAGTGCACTTTGCCGCTGGCGTCTCGCACAGGCGACTTAATCGTCTCGAACATGCGCACCAAGCCGTCGTACCTGGTCACCGGCTCTTCAGGAATCACGAGCGTGTTGCCGGTGTCCATAACGTAAGCGTCATCGACCAGATACTGATTGGTGTATTCTTGAGGGTTAACCGCTGAATCGACGATGCCGCGGATCTGCTCCTGGCTCATGCCGTATAGGTCGCACATGGCCTTATTGGCAAAAATGATCTGCGACTCGCCATTTTTTACGAACACCATGTCACGAACCGAATCCAGCAGCTGTTCGTACATGAGCAGTCTGTCGCGGTAGCTTTTTGCCTCAGCTTCAAGCTCGGCGATTCGCCGCTGCAGCTCGTCCAGCTTTTTATCTGCGCGACCGTCGAGTTTTCCGGCGCCGTTTGCCTTGCCGGCAGGGGTTTTACTACCTGTCTTTTTGGCCATGATCCTGCAAACGCTCCACGGGCGACCAGTTAGAACAATGATACGCCAGACGACGGTTTTTTGGCTGCAACTCGTAAAAACCACATGGTTTTTGCCAACTTGATGCCAGACGTTCCGCTTAACATCCGTGGCGGGATGGAGGGTAAAAAAATCATGGCGAATAATTCCAAGATTAAACAAGCTGCGCGCAAACGCGTTTTCGAGTTGGTTGCTGCGACCGAGCACGAAATATCCGCCGGCAAGACCTGCGGCAAGAACATTAAGCTGCTGGAGGAACTTCTTTCTTGCTTGCTTTCCTTACAGGAGCGCGATTTGCCACGCTTCCGTCTCAGCGAATGGGCATTAGCAGGCGGGATTTCGCCACAATCGCGATGTAAAACAAATAATTTGAACGCCGAGTGCGCTGCCGACAATTCTGTGTTCGAAATGATTTACGGCAGGCAGCCTGCCACCACGCATGGTGATATATGCAAGAGCATATCTACATACTTGTCCGGCGGCAAGCGGGTATTAGTTATAGCACCAACAGTCGAGAAACTGGTTGCTTTAATGGCGCCGATCGTCCGACTCCTGCAGGAAGCACCAGCACCGCAGCCACATTCAGTCATAACTGTCAGTGCGGACGCCCACGCCCGATATTGCCGAGAGACAGATCTCGACGTGATAATCGACGAGCTTTCAGCCGAAAGCGATGCGGCCTTTTCTGAATTGCGCGCGGAGCGCACCGAGCTGTCTAAAACCTGCGACGACATCCTGGCAATTTTAACGGCGCGTTCTGCCCTGGCGCAGGAGATCGCTCTGCTCAATCTCATTCACGTGCGCTGCGATGAATTGACCAGCCTCAATCAATCACTGTCTACTCACTTGAAAGAACTCGAATTGTCCATAGCCAAACTGCAGTCCGTTCATGCGCAGCGGCTGACGCCCTGGCAACTATTATGGAATCGTCTCACCTCAGCAGCGGACAAGGAGAGCAATGCATTGCGATTGCGTCAGAGGGAGCTAGCTCACGTCCGGCGCAGGCTGGAAAGAAGCGAACAGGAAGCCGACCAATTGACTCTCGAGATGGCAAGCCGCCAAGCGTTTATCACCGAGACAACGCGCCACGTCTTGCGCCGACTGGCACAGTATGCGCCAAGCTTCGCCGAAGCGGTCAACCTGGTCACCCAAAACAGAAAACGAATCAGAGAAATCGACAAAAGGCTTAAGGAGTGGCCCTCGACTCGATCTGCAGAGGGTCTGTTGTCCGGAGCTGGCTTGGTGGGCATCAGCGCCGGCTCGCTGTTCGATAGACGGTTGCATAACACCCGTTTCGACATGGTCGTTATAGACGGCGCCCAATCGCTACCGCTTGCATTCATCTATTGGGCATGCAGCTATGCCACCTCGGGAGTCGGCTTCGGACTGGGCGGCGCCAATACGCAGTCGCTGTCGAGCAGCGAGCCGGCTTCGTTCTGGTTTGGTCGCACCATTGTCGAGCAGCTCATACTCGACCGCGCATGCGCCATCAAGTCGGGTTGGTCTCCGGTTGCACCATCGACAGCTTCCGCAACCATCGCAGAAACGGGAACCGGCAAGATGTGACGCAATATTGCATGCTCCAGTCGGTTTGCTGCGCTAAAAACGTAATCTCCGTACCGGTCACTGGCAGCCCGATCGGCGCGAGGGTTACCACCTGGAAGGTATACCCCTAACCAGCTTCACCTATGTGCGGCGACATGCGCACGCGCGCTCGACACGTTAGAAAGAAGGGTACTCCCGGCTGCGAATTCCATGGACATCAAATTTACAACTACATCTGTCGACATCCAAGTAGCGCTCAAGGCGCATCACCTTTATAAGCAAGGCCTCTACACCGAGGCGATTCCGATATTGCTGGACATTCTCGACACCGAGCCGGCCAACCATTACGCGCGGCTTTATCTGGGCGTCTGCTACTTCAAGACTAATCAGTCGTTGGCGGCGTTGCGGGCGCTCAAGTTTGTCTACGACAAAAGCGATATTCCGGAAATTAAAACTAAAGCGCGAATGGCACTGCAAATCATCAACGCCGACGTCGTGGACAAGACAAACAAGATACCGCTCGAATTCGGCAACATGCGCTCGCAGAAATCGCTGTATCCGCCGATAGAGTCGTTGATACAGTAGCCGGCGCCGCTTCACACCGGGGCTAACCCTATTCATTCACCGCATCTTCCAGGGTACAACTTAGATGTGGCACTGTGGTGATGCAAATGCAATATTCAAGATCACGCTTTCTTGCTTTGACGATAGCATTGGCGACCTGCTTGCCGGCAGCGGCAGGGACGAGCGCGCACACGGGGCAGACAGCCGGCGATCTTTACGACAGAGGCAAATTCAGCGAAGCTCAGCGAGCGTACGAAATAAGCGTCGGCACTGAGGCACAATCGGCGCGTCCAAAAACGGATCAGTTGGCCAAAAACATGCTCGGTCTGGCGCGCTCCCAAGCAGCCCAAGGAAAGTTTGCTGATTCGGAAAAAACATTCACCAGAGTGCTCAATCTCGCTGAAGCGATGCAGATGCCGAGAGTATTCGTCGATGAAGTGCGTGCCGGGCTGGTTGAAACGCAGGTAAAACTTGGACATCAGCCATCTCAAGATGGCGCCGGCAACGCTACGGCTATAGCACCACTGCCGGTGCCGAATCCGATTCACACAACTCCCACTACGATCCCGCGTCCGCACGTGCATTACACGCCCTTCAATGGAAACTTTCTGCCATCGCTCATTGGTGGCGCGCAGAACCACGAGCCCGAGGAGGATGAGTACTTGCGACGATGCGCGGTGGCTTACAGCGAGCACGTCCATGGACCACAAAGTCTGCAAGCCGCCATAAGTAATCTGGAGCTGGCATCTTTTTACGCCAATAACCGCAACTATGAAGCTGCGTCGGTGCCTGTACAAAAGGTAGCGGTGATACTGCCAAAACTGAACCAAAACGAACAACGAACGCTGAGTTCGACACTGCTGGACACAGCACTGCGCTTCGCTGATTCCGATCAACCGCTGCTGGCATCACAGATGACGCAACCAATCTTGAAAGTGGCCACGCCGCAATGGGAAAACGTGCCTGATTTGGCGTCCAAACTAAGTCGTCTGGCGGAATCCTTTCAAAGAAAGCAAGATTTCTCTCAGGCTGAAACGTTTGAAAAATATGCCGTCACCTTGCTTGAGAAATCTCTTGATGCGCAAGATCCTCGCCTGGCTTCCGAACGTCTGAAGCTGGCCGCCTTACTCGAAGCGGAAAATAAACCAGGATCTGCCATTGAACTTTATGAGATGGCTCTGCCGGTTCTGGAAAATACGGGCAACGCCAACCAGGTAATCAAGCCGTACACCTCGCTGGCAAGTCTGTATCTCAGGTCCGGCTCCCAGAAGAAAGCCAGGGACTGTGCTCAAAAGCTGGTCACCGCTTTGACGCACATACACTACGACAACGATCGTACGTGGTTCCGTCCGTGCCTTGATCTTTCGGCTAACCTCGCCCGCGGCGGTGACCTTGATGCCGCCCGACGAATCTATAAAGAAACATTCAATCACAGTGACAATGATCGCGATCGATTTGGGTTCGATTTCCAAATGAATGAAGCCGTGAAATCGCTGGTTGCCCAGTTGGAAGATATCGGGCAACCACAGGAAGTCGAAAACGTTTATCTTGCCCTGGTCGACTCGCGGAAAAACGGACTCGGAGAAACTGAATCGGCAATCGATGCTTATGCCGATCTATCAGACTATTATCTCAAACACCGATCGTTCGATAAGGCGAAAGTGGCGGCCGATCACGTTGCCGCGAATCTGAAAAAATTCGGACACAGCTCTCGATATTACCATCGCTTGCCCGAGCTGGCTCGCGGATTTCAGCAACAAGATCAAAACGCGGAAGCATTGCTGCTGACCCAAGCAGCGATCGACCTCAATCCCGATCCCTCCTACAATGAGGTGCGGGATGCCGGCGACAACTATATGCGCGCAGCAGCAATCCTCTTCAAGCAGGGCGAGAAAGACAAAGGGCAGGCCATGGTGGAGAAGGCCGTAGGCATGGTAAGTAAGCTGTTGCCTCCGGAATATGCATCGCTTGCTTCTCCTTTGAGCACGGTGGTCGACCATCAGATCCAGGCCGGCCGCGCCGAGAATGCCAGTCAGTTGGTTGTGGAAATGGCCCAGTATGTTCAACTTAGCCAACAGACACACATGAATCAGGCGTTCAGCAATCAGCTGGTAAACCGTCTGACCGCCGCACTGGAAGCAGAAGGCATGGCGGACACCGCCTGCACGATCTTCAAACAATCCCTCGAGCGGCAGTCCAAAGCAAGCGGACCTTCGAGCATCGAAGCCGCTTCGGTCATGCAGCAATACGGCAACGCATTGCGCAATTCCGGCAAGACGCAGGAAGCCACGGAAATGCAAAATAATGCGACAGCGATTTGGGATGTCTATAACCGTCAGCGAGCTGGAGATGTGGGCGCTTACCGCCCCTTCGCGCCATTGTCCGAAACGCTGCGAATGTATCAAATGCACAGAATGACGCCTGATTCATCAACATAACTCCGGGCCGCTATACAATTTGACGAAACTGAGGTGTGTGGGATGTACATTCGCAAGCGGCTCTTGACAGGGCTGGGCGCCCTGGCTGTAACGATTTCAATGCTGCCCATGCAGCCAATGATCAGCAAACAGACGCCGTGGGATGGGCACATTGCCGCCGGGCGCGATGCGCTGCACAACGGCGACTACACTGAAGCGAGGCGGCAACTGGATGAGGCGCTCAACGACACGCGCACCTTCCAAGCGAAGGATCCGCGGCTAGGCGAAACGTACTTTTGTCTGGGCGAGCTCAACTATAGCGAACAGAATTTTGGCGAAGCGAAGCATTATTACCAGCGCGCGCTCGAGCTGCAACAGCAGACGCCGGGTACAGACGACCTGAAAATCGCCGACACCCTGTATGGATTGGCAAATGCGGCGGAAATGAGCGGCGACCGCGACCTGGCCACCATACTTCTAAAACGGGTCAAAGAAATCTGGATCAAGCAATACGGCGCCGGCAGTCCGAAACTACTTAAGGTTCTAAAACCGATGGGAATTTATGCCACCGTATCCGGTGACTTTCCAACGGCTGAACAATGTTACCGGCAACTGGTTTCACTAGAAGAGAGCAATTCCGGAGCCAACTCAATTCAAACCGCCTCAGCGCTCAACTTACTTTCCCTGACGCTTTCCCGAACGGGCAAGTATGCCGAATCTGAGCCGTTTGCTCAACGCGCGGTGGCTGTTTTGGCATCGTCGCCCGACTATCGCTCCATGTACGAGCAAGCGCTCGATAATCTCTCATACATTGATCACCAACTAGGCAAGCCGGAGCCGAATGTCGATCTAGGCGGTGATGTTCCACCTGCCAGTGCGGCTCCTACTACGCGGTCAACTGCCTCACTGCCGACAACTCGAACGCCGGCCGTGCCCGCGGCCAAGCCTGCAGTCGCAACTGCGCCGCCGACCAAAGTGACATCGGTGACTCCACAAACAATGGCGCCGGTTTTGGAAGCGAGCAGCAACAAGTTCGAATACAAAACGCAACCGCGCACGTCCTCGGCAACCGCGCCCATGCCGGCTACCAAGCCAGCCACGAGCTCAGTGCAAACAACAACAACAACAACAACTGAAGTTGTTTTGCGACCGCCGTCCACCCAGGCAATGCGTACCGATACCAGTGAGTTTCGCCCCTGGGAACTTCCCGGACAGCACAAGGACGGTGGCGAAAAACAAGCGCACATCAATTGGGGCACGATCAGTTATCTGGCCGGCGGCCGCTTGATCACGCCGGAAGAATACCAAGCAATGCTTCTGGCGAACGAGGCGTACGAATTAATTCGGCAGGAAAAGTACAAAATGGCCGCCGACATTTTGTACAAGGCGCTGGGAATCTGTCCGGAATTGGCGTCGGTTCACACCAATTTGGGACTCGTTCTTTCACAAGTGGGCAATCGGCAAGAAGCGATCGATCAGTTGAAAGAAGCTATTTCCATCGATCCGAAGAAGAGTGCTCCCTGGATCAATTTAGCGAGCGCCTTTCAAATCGACGGCCAACTGAAAGCATCAGTTGCGACGTATGGCGAGTTTGTTCGTCGATTCCCGAACCACCCGCTGACGCCGAAGGCACACGAGATCGCTTCCCACCTGCGCAAAGAGCTTAATGAGCAAACGGCAGTGGAAGCGGCGCTCGGCAGCAAGGCAGGAACCTTCAACGATTACTTTGCCTATGCAAGCCATTCCGGTGAGATGCGTTGGCCGAGTTCCCAATCAACGATCCGAGTCTATCTCGAACGCGGAGATGGCATTATTGGTTTCAGACCGGAGTACGACGGCTTCTGCCAGCAATCGTTCAAGGAATGGGCAAGTGCATCAGGCGGCAAAGTCGCTTTTGAATTCGTAAAACGGCCGGAGTCAGCCGACGTCGATTGGCGATGGACCAACGACTTCTCCAAAGTTTCATCGGTGGCGGAAGGGGGCGAGACGAATGTTCAGTCCGCCGGCAAGCAAATCAAACACGCTTCAGTAACCGTGCTTACAGTGAATCCGTCGGTGGATACGCCATTGAGCACCAACCAAGTACGTGCCGTGTGTCTGCATGAGATCGGGCACGCGCTGGGCATTATTGGACACAGCCCCAAGCCCGACGACATCATGTATTGCTCAATGCCGGGGGCCACAGCCAAGCCGAGCTTGTCCACGCGCGACGTGGGCACGATCCAAAAGTTGTATCAATTGGACGTTGCATCGATTTGGAACAAACTTAGCGGGTACCTGCATCGCTCATGACTCGGTTCAAGCTGACGCTTTCGATTCTCACATTGTTGCTGTTGAGCGGCTCATTGACTTGCCACGCTCAGTTGATGCAGCTCGACAAAGATGAGTTGCCTGAGGCACCGGCTGCAACACATGAAAAGCAAGCAACCGTGACGCCGTGCATCACGTGGATCGATCAGACCGTGCCGGTCAAAGGCTACGTTTTGTGCGTGCATGGTCTTGGCTTGCATAAAGGGACGTACAAACAGTTCGGCGAGCGCATGGCAAAGCTAGGCTGGGGAGTATACGCGGTCGATGTGCGTGGCTTTGGCTCATTCCAAAAAATGCCGGGACCGGCCCCGCGCACTGTAGATTTTGAAGGTTGCCTGGCGGACGTGAAAGCGGCCCTGGAATTCGTGCACAAAGAACATCCGGGAGCTCCCGTCTTTATCATTGGCGAATCGATGGGCGGTGGCATCTCATTGCAAGCAGCCGCTCGTTATCCCGATCTCGTGGACGGATTGATATCATCGGTGCCAGGCGCTCAACGCTTTCATGCCGGCAAAGATTCGGTGAAAGTCGGAGCCCGCATGCTGGCGGGTCCCAAACGGGAAATGGATGTAAAAAAGATCGTGGTGGAGCGCTCCACACTAAAGGAAGACTTGCGCGAGGAATGGCTCAAAGACGACCTTGGCCGCTTCGAGCTCAGTCCATTCGAGCTGATGCAGTTCCAGTTTTTCATGAACAACAACGACAAATGGGCGAAGAAGATTACCTCCACACCCGTGCTCATGATGTCGGGCACTGATGACTTGCTGGTCAAGCATGAGGATCAAGAAAATTTGATCAAGGACATTCCCAGCCCGGATAAGCATCAAGTCTATGTCGTCGGTGCTGAGCACCTGATTTTGGAGGAGGGGCAGTTCGATGAGAATGTTCTTTCTCTCGTCGATAGCTGGCTGACCGACCACTCGGCACGCCTCGTGCAAACGGAAGCACAGGGGAAGATAATTTCGCCGAACGGCGCGAATACCCAATAGCTTGCCGCAGCCGTTCCAATCGTCGCTCTATGCGCTCAAACAGAAAACGCAGTCGTCGATTGAAACTACAGTCCGTTTTGTTGGACATAGCCGGTGCGGGCGATGGGTAAGCCTTTGTCGGCGGTTCCTTCGAGATCTGTGCGGCCAAACCTGCCCTGTTACGTACGGCAGAAATTTTTCGCGGCGCAACCGGTTTGAGACATATTCTTCCGTGCACTGAATTGAATGACGTGCTGCAACCATCACTGAAATAGGACGTTCGCATGCTCTGCCTTTCGCCGGTTTGCTCGTCGTTCAGAAACACAAGCCTTTTACCAAATGCTCTGCACCGAGCCTCTGCAATCGCAAGTGCGCTTTCCCGATTACGTCTGTTCGCAAGCACGGAGTAAACGCCCGCCGCCACCCGTTCGACGAGTCGTCGTGCAATTAATCGACCGAGCTCTTTATCCACCGCGTCATCACTCTCAAACCGCGCGATCAGTTCCCGCCGAGTGACAAGGCTCCCGGACAAATTTGATATGTAGTTGCGCACTGCTGCTGCACCGCTCATACATCTATCCAGAATTTTGACGCGAAATCAACTATGGCACAAACTCGAGAGTTAGGGAAGAATTTTTCTTGCGGTTTTTCCGTCATCTCGATCGCCAACGACGGTTTTTCCTTCGGTTTTTCCGTCATCTCAATTGCAACGACGGTTTTTCCTTCGGTTTTTCCGTCATCTCAATCGCCCAACGACGGTTTTTCCTTCGGTTTTTCCGTCATCTCAATCGCCCAACGACGGTTTTTCTTCCAGCTTTTCCGTCATCTCAATTGCAACGACGGTTTTTCTTCCAGCTTTTCCGTCATCTCAATTGCAACGACGGTTTTTCTTCCAGTTTTTCCGCCATCTCAATTGCAACGACGGTTTTTCTTCCAGTTTTTCCGTCATCTCAATTGCAACGACGGTTTTTCTTCCAGTTTTTCCGTCATCTCCCTGCCAGACGACGGTTTTTCTTCCAGTTTTTCCGTCATCTCCCTGCCAGACGACGGTTTTTCTTCCAGTTTTTCCGTCATCTCACTGC
>DATNQY010000068.1:0-28473 GCA_036703785.1 Candidatus Obscuribacterales bacterium | reverse complement strand
ACCCCCCCCCCCCCGCAGCGACCGGCGTTTGACGCCGACGTCACCGCACGACTTGATATTCTCCTCGTGAACAGAGGAGATACTACACCGGATCGTACTCAAAGGCAAAAAAGCAAATGCAGTAAGAAAACAAACCAAGTTTAAGCGCGGAAGCAACGGTCCAGTCGACATCGACTGGACCGTTGTTGTTTGCGCATTAGCTTTCAATCCTCATTGACTGTTCAATCACCGGAGGCATTCGGAATTAATGCCTTGGGAAATCGAACTGGTATCCCTTGGTGATCAACTCGGGAATGAGGATTTTGAGGGCTTGCACCGTCTGGCTGCGGTCACCGCCGCCGTCGTGCATGAGGATGACACCGCCGGGGCTCAGCTCGGTGTGCACCTGGATCATGAAGGCATTGACGCCCTTTCGCGCCCAGTCGCGTGTGTCCACCGACCAGTACAGCGCCTTCATCCCCCAACTTTCGACGAGATCAATTTCATGGTTATTGATGTCGCCACCGGGCGGGCGGAAGTAATAAATCGGCGTGCCGGGAACGATCTGGTTCAACAGGTCGCGGGTGCCGATGATCTCCGAACGGATTCTGGCATCGCTTCGCATCGGCAAGTATTCATCGTGCGTCATGGAGTGATCGCAAATGCGATGTCCATCGGCCACAATCTCCTTTACCAGTTGCGGGTAGGCTTTGGCCATTTCGCCGACGATGCAGAAGGTCGCATGTATGTGATACTGGCGCAAAATTGCCAGCACTTGCGGTGTGTAAATCGGGTTCGGGCCGTCGTCGAAGGTGAGCGCGACGTACTGCCCGGGGTGTTCGGTATCGAGGATGCTGCGTTGCAACCATGTATGGTGCAATGGCTTGCTCAGCGAGTCGGATCTGTAGATACCGAAGTACATAAAGCTGCCGGGCTGGGCTTGGTCTGGTGATGAGTACAACAAACCGAAAGCCAGCAGTCCGAGGCAAAGCGCCAAAGCAATCAGGCGCTTGAGGTTTGTACGCATGGAATTTTGCCTCTCTCCTTTCGGAGGAGGGCCTCAAGGGGAAGAAGACGCGGCGCCGGCAAGCTAATCGTTGCCGACGCCTTAGTTTTCACTCGTCCGTCGATGCCGAACGCAACGGAATTTCCTTCAGGAAAAAGACGAGCACGGTTGCCACCAGCGACAGTGCGAATACCGCCACATAAATGTGCTGCAGTCCCGTTATGAATGCTGGTTTGGTGATCGCGTCGATATTGATTGCGCCTGACGCGTTTACTTCTGCGTTCATGAGCGCACCGCACATCGCCATGCCGAAGGTAGACCCGATTTGACGGAACAACGTCAAGCCCGCTTGCGCCTGCCCCATCTGAGACAGAGCGACTGCGTTGCGCACAATGGTTCCGTATAGACTGACTCCGACGCCCAATCCAAGACCCATCACCGACGTAGCGATGACAATGCCCGCGATGCTGGCTTGCGTTCCCAGATTGAACAGGAGAAATGCCAGCCCGGCGTTGAGAACGAGCGCGCCTGTGAGCGTGTTCCAACGGTACCTGCCGCTGCGTGCGGCGAGCCAGCCGGAGATTACACTGCCGATGCCGGATGCCACCGAGATGGGCAACATCAGATTGCCGCTGCCGGTGGCAGAGTAGCCGAGCACCGCCTGGAAGAAGAGCGGCATGTAATACGTCATGCCGATCATGGTGACGCCGGTGACCATGGTGATCAGACCCGACATCAAAACAACCCGGTTGCCGATCAGCAAGCGCGGATCCATGAGTGGCTCGGCCGTGCGGTATTGATGCCAGACGAACACGCCCAACATCGCTACGCCCACCCCTGCCATCAAGCGAACCCATTCGACGCTCATCGCAGTCAGGGCGCTGGCGCCATCCACCCAGAGGAGCACCAGGCTCAATCCGGTCATCAGCAAGCCCGCTCCGACAAAGTCGATGCGCACGCGTGGCTTGTCCGATTTGAACGCCGGCATCAACGCAACGATCACCGCAGCGGCAAGAATGCCCAGCGGCACGTTCACGTAGAACACCCACCGCCAGCTCAAGTCATCGGTGATGTAACCTCCTATCGGCGGTCCAATCACTGAGGCGAGCACGAACGCGGCGGCAACCAGGGCGTTGTATTTGCCGAGGTCACGTGGGCTGTAGAGATGTCCCATCGTGGCAAACACCACAGGCAGCAGCGCACCGGCACCAAGACCTTGCACGCCGCGAGCGGCGATCAGTGTCAGCATCGACGTGGCAGCTCCGCACCAGGCTGAGCCGGCTAGGAAGACAGCAATGCCGAAAAGCAAGATGTATTTGCGACCGAAGAGGTCGGACAACTTGCCGTAAATGGGCACCGTAATCGTCGAAGCCAGCATGTAGATGGTGGCCACCCAGCTGTAGTATTCGAAGCCGTGCAGCTCACCGACGATTTTCGGTAGTGCCGTAGAAACGATCGTCTGGTCGAGCGCGGCAAGCAAGATCACGAGCAGCATGCCGCCGAAGACCATGAACGTTTGTCCGGGAGGCAGCGCTGGATGCCACTGCTCCTCAGGACCCTTATCTGGACCTTTGTCCTTCACGTCGACCTCCATCTTTGCACGCGCTTATGGCGTGACTGAGCAGAAAATTGGCTTGTTTGTTGGGGGCGGAGAATTACTTGCTTTGAGAATCTGATGTGTTAGGAGATCTGAAACTAACAAAAAGGGCCGCGCGGAATCCGGCGGTTGGAAGCAAGCTGAGTGACAACGAATGAAACGCCACTCGCGAGGCTCACGCAGGTTGGGTCTTGAGAACCGGATTTGCATCTCTGCGCCTGGTAGCGGCGGCCGACAGCCCGCTGCAGCAGCATCCAGGTGATAAGATCACTGGCCATTAGGAGCTTGTTTATGTCTAATCTGGTTTACGTCCACGACGAAATTTTTCAGCGCCATCTGACGCCCGAAACACACCCGGAATCGCCGAATCGCCTGGCGGCAATCGAACAGACACTCAAGCAAACAGATTTGATCAACGCGGTGGATCAAGCGTCGCCACGTTCGGCAACGCCGGACGAGCTGTCGACGGTCCACGATCCCGGATACATCGAGGGACTCGAGAAGACGGGCGAGAAAGCGCGAGACGAAAAGGCTATCTTGCCGGTGGACAGTCCGGCCGAAACATACATGAGCTCCCAGAGCTACGAGATAGCCAAACTGGCTGCCGGAGCGGGACTGGTCGCGCTCGACGCAATCGTGCGCGGCAAGCACAAAAGTTCTTTCGTGGCGGCGCGCCCGCCTGGTCACCACGCACTTGCAGATAAGCCTATGGGTTTCTGCCTGTTTAATAACGTCGCCATCGCAGCGCGTTATGCGCAGCAGAAGCTGGGTTTGAAGAAGATTCTGATCATCGATTGGGACGTGCACCACGGCAACGGCACCCAAGACATTTTCTTTGATGACCCGAGCGTCTGCTTCATCTCTTTCCATCAATATCCGTTTTGGCCGCCGGATTCCGGTTGGTACACGGAAGACGGCAAAGGCGACGGCAAAGGATTCAATATGAATATTCCGATGCCTGCCGGCACCGGTGATCGCGGCTACCTCAAGGCCTGGGACACCCTCGTCGAACCGGTGGCTCTCGAGTACAAACCGGATCTCATACTTTTGTCCGCTGGTTACGACGCTCACCAGTTCGATCCGCTCGGACAACAACAAATCACCACTTCCGGCTATTACCTGCTCACTAATCGTTTGGCGGAGATCGCGGAGAAATCCGACTGCAAGGTCGCCGGGTTTCTCGAGGGCGGTTACAACACGCGCACGCTGGCGGAGGCTGTAGCCACGAGCATGAATGTGCTGAATGCCGGTGACGCTTCGCAGCGTCAGGAGTTGAAGACAATTGGTGGTGCATTCGGTGGCGATGTAAAAGCGCAGACCGAAGATACCAATCCGCAGGAAGTCGACGAGCGGATCTCAAGCGTTAAGCATCACTTCGCTAATTACTGGCGCTCACTGAAAAACGGCAAGTAGCGTCAAAATAGGCACTGGCAATCCGGTTGCAAGGTGGCATCCTCCGTTATTCCGACCGTTGAGGGATGACCGATTTCGCTGCAGACTTTTCAAATAGAAACGGAAATCGCCAGAAGTCGTTTCTATTTGAAAAGTCGTCCAGATCTTCGCAGTCCATTCGCGGATCTTGGACCGATCTCGGACCCGTTTTGGACCCGTTTTGGACCCGTTTTTGAACCGTTTTTGGAACGTAGTTTGCACATAGCTAACGTTTTTGCGAATTTCGTTAGCTATGTGCAAAGTGGACATCTTCACAACTGCACACAGTGCATTTCACAACTGCGCTGTGTGCATTTGGCAGCTGCAGTGCGTGCACTCCACAACTGGGGCCTTGGAGTCCTCGGATTTCCGGTAGATATGCCGGTTGTCGAGGAGATTGAGCTGCGCTAAATGCGATCAGCGCGGGCAAAACGTTATGTCCATCAGCAAAGCCCTCTGTCCATCAGCATCTTCGCGCTTCTGTCGCGCGCGCGCTAATCTATGCCGCGAAAACTTACTGACCTCTAAAGATCTCAACATTGCCACTAGAGATCACTTTCTCTAGGGTTACTTCGTATTTCGTTTCAAGACCTTCGGGCTTATCTCAATTTAGACACACACAGTCTCTTTGCCAATAACAAGAACACTTCTCCACCTGTAGTGCGGGAAGTGCAAGCTCGAATATGTGTGTGCCAGCTAGAGGAGCTCGTGCGCGGATGCTTTCCGTGCCCGAGTTTTGGTGCTCTGATGACTAACGACAATATCCGCCTTTGTGAGCCAACGTCGACTCTCGACGCGGAAATTCTCCGGCTCTACGAGGGTGCATTCCCTGCCGCAGAGCGGGAGTCGGTGGAGCGCCTCAGCGAACTCCTTTCAAAGGGGAAGCAGCTGTGCCACCGAACACTGAACGACAAGGGCGAACTCCTGTGTTTCACCATTGTCACTCTGGGCGAGGATTTCAACTTCCTGGCTTACATGGCTACTGATCCCACTCGGCGCTCGAGTGGTATTGGCTCGAAACATCTCGCTCGTTTGCTCGAGAGACTCAAGCAGACTTATCCGCAACACTACGGCATGTTCTTCGAGATTGAGGCGACCCGCCCGAAGGCCGAAGTCCTCAGCGAAGAAGATGCGCGCAATCGTATGCGTCGCCGCGCGTTCTACGAACGTGCTGGTGCGCGGGTGATTTGCCCGGATGGCCTGTACTTGACGCCTCACTACAACGACCGCAACAAGGAATGGGAAGGCGAGCTGATGGGCTTCGAATTCGATGATCCCGTCGCTAAGCATGAACTGCAGAGTGTGATTGAGCAGATCTACATGCTTTGCTATCAGCTGCCGCCTACGCATCCAATGGTGCGCAAGGTGATTGCCAGCTTTGCTCCGTGCTTTGGCCCTGAAGCGGACACTGTGCCGGAAGGCGACATTGTCCCTGAGGGAGACAAAACGGACAAGGATGCAAACACCGACAACGGCTCAACTCCAGACGAGACCAAGGAGGAGAACATGGAGGACGATAACTGTGGTTGCGAAGCACGAGGCAAGATCCTGAAGGACTTGCTGAGTCGCATTTGGGCCCGCATCCGTGCGCTTCTGGGTCTATGACTGAGAGGCGCCCGTCCCAAACCGAACTAAATCCGGCCTGTGCCGCCGGTGGTGGAACGCGAACATCCCGTTCGCGATAGCCCCGGCGGCATTCAACATCAACGCGAAGAGGTAAGTAACATGCTGCACTTCGTGCTGGTTACCGTCCTGTGCGTCCTGGTCATCTACGCCGTCGTTCCCGCGCTTACGCGCGGAGCGGTGGCGGTGCCCAGTGGCGGTTTGTTCAGGGCGTTGGCTGCAATCGTCGTCATTTCGATCGTGAACTGGATTCTCTGGTTCATGATCTCGCAGAGCAGTCTAGCCGCTGCCATCCTGGGCAACATCATCACCTTCGGGGCTGCGTCCTTGTTGGTGACTGCTCTGGCACTGTGGCTGACATCGCGCATGGCACCCAGCGTACTTTACGTGAGAAGTTTCGGCGCGGCCCTCGGTGGCGGATTCGTCACGACGGCATGCGCCTGGGTGATCTACATGCTGCTTGGCTAAGCGCGGCTCCAGCCGCAAATTTCAAATTATGCACGCGCCGGGTGCGCGTGCGTGCTGGGGTACAGGTCATGTCCACGGAACCCAAGAAATACACCGGCGAAGGTGCCCGCAAGCTCGGGTTGGTTCGCCGCTTCTGGAAGCCGGCTCTCGCCGTTTTCCTGCTCACGCTAATCAGCACGGCCATCGCATCGACAGAGCCGTTGCTGCAGAAATACTACTTCGACGCGCTCACCGGCGGCGATCCAGCCAAGTGGGCAATCGAAGGTTGGACTACTGAAAAGGTGATGATGGCGCTTCTAGGCGGCATGGTCGGCTTGGTCGCCATCTCCGAGGCGATTCAGTTCGTCTCCAACTATTTGAACTGGCGCTTGCGAACGCACATCGATGCTCGATTGCTCGACGCTGTCTCCACCCACGTCTACAACTTGTCGATGAGCTTTCACGACAAGGAGACGGTGGAGTCATTGCGAACTCGCATCGACAAGGCTGTGCACAGCTTCTGCGAAGTGCTCTTCGACATCGGATTCAAGACTTTGCCGAGCGTCCTGTACCTCGCGTCTACCGCGGTGTTCATGGTCATGCTCAGCCGCGAGCTCTCCATCGTCGCTCTCATCTTTGCTCCCATTCCTGCCGTCATCGGCTATTTCTGGGGCAGAGTCTGGGAGAAGCGCGAAGAGCTGATGTTCAAACGTTGGGTGGCTATCTTTTCGCGCTTCCACGAGACGCTCAGCTTGATCAAAACGGTCAAGTCGTTCGTCATGGAGGACAGAGAGCGCGACCGCTTTCTCAATGAGGTGGCTGCGACGCAGGTTGTCGTGCGCCACGGTGTTCTGTCCGACGGCTTCTTCAACGCGGGCAAAAACCTCGCGCTGGCCGCAGGACGTATTGCGGTGCTGGCGTTTGGTGCCGTCCTTATCTTCAAGCATCAAACCACCCTTGGAACGTTGGTCGCATTCCTCTCGTACTACGCCGGTTTGCAGGGACCAGTCGAAGGGTTGGCCAAGCTCTGGGGTTCAGTGAAGAAGCTGCAGGTTTACTTGCGGGTTCTCTACGACATCCTTGAGACGCCGGAAGATGTGCCTGATGCTCCTGACGCTATCGAGCTGTCGAAAACGAAAGGCAACGTCACGTTCAAGGGCGTCGATTTCGGTTATCGGCAGGATCGTCAGATTCTGCACGGCATCGACTTCGAGGTTGCGGCGGGTTCTACCGTAGCGCTGGTTGGACCAAGCGGCTGCGGCAAGAGCACGCTGACGGGCTTGCTGTGCCGGTTTTACGACCCATGGGCAGGTTCGATTGAAGTTGACGGCATAGACATTCGCAAGGTGACGCAAAAGTCACTTCGCCGCAATATCGGCGTCGTGTTGCAGGACACCGTCCTGTTCAACGACACGATCAAGGCGAATCTGGCAATTGCGAAACCGGAAGCCGAAGAGGCCGAGCTGATGGCCGCCGCGCGCGCCGCCAGCATCGACACCTTCGCCGAGAAGATGCCGCAGAAGTACGACACTCATGTCGGCGAACGCGGTGCATTGCTCTCGGGTGGTGAACGTCAGCGCGTAGCGATTGGTCGCACGCTCGTCAAAGATCCGCCGATCTTGATTTTTGACGAAGCGAGCTCGAACCTGGACTCCGAATCAGAGTCCGTCGTGCAGGAAGCGATCGATAAGCAGCGCGGCAAGAAGACGATGTTTATCATCGCTCACCGCCTGTCCACGATTCGCAACGCTGACGTCATTTTGGTGCTGGACAAGGGCCGCATCGTTGAGCGAGGCACGCATCGCGAGCTGATCGAGCTCGGCGGGCTGTACTCGCGACTGGTGGCTCTGCAGACGCTGGTATCGAGCGCAGTGAATCGCGTCCTCGATAGCGAAGCAGTGCGGTCTGCGGAATCCTCTATGACGCCGCCAGCGGACGAAAAAACTTCGGGCAAGCCGACAGGCAAGTCCGATGAACCGCCGGCTGCCTGAGCGAATGATTATCACTTGTAGGGGCGAGACCCGTCTCGCCCCTACAGTGACCGGTCGTTTATTGACGAAACACGCCGCGCACTGGCTGCGCGGCGAATCAGGAGCCGACTTTCCGCCTTAAGGCGATTTCGGAAGATACCATGACCCTATTCAACGAAAACCAAGTCCGCGAGCGACTTGCTACACCGAATGGTCTCTTGGGCATCGACGTTTTTCACGGCGATGGTCCCATCAAGTGGTCGGCGCTAAAAGATGCCAACCGCTTCTACGCCTGGATCAAAGCCACCGAAGGTGGTGACTGGCAAGACGAGTTGTTCGAGAACAACCGCGACGGCGCTCATGCTGGAGGCGTTATCCCGGGCGCGTACCATTTCTTCCATCCGAAGACTTCGGTGCAGTCCCAGATCGATAACTTCTGCAGCAAGGTAGGCGCCATGCGCAGCGGCGAGCTTCCCCCTTCACTCGACCTCGAGAATCCGAAGGAGTGGAAGTTCAAGCCGGAGTTGGCTGAGCAGCATAAGGCTGCCTGGCAGTCTCTCACCGTCGAGAATCGCGTGAAGATCGTTCTTCAGTGGTTGGAAGCGGTGGAGAAACGCCTCGGCATTCGTCCGATCATTTATGCAGGCAAATCGTTCGTTGACGAAATTCTCGGCAACGATCCGCGCCTGGCGAAGTACCTGCTCTGGTTGCCGCGGTACAACGTCGACGAGCCGGAGGTTCCCGAGCCGTGGACGCACTACAATTGGTGGCAGTACTCGGAGCACGGCAGCATCCCCGCGGCTACCGACCACGAACTCGATCTCAACGTGTTCGCCGGTACGCTGGATGATTTAAGGGCATTGTGCTTCGGCGCTCAGGCTCGTGCGGATGAAACCGACGACAGCGCGACGCCGTGGTACGAGCGTTGCCCCTTCACGCGGTGGATTCGCCGGCTGTTTGGCTGGTAAGTGTGAGAAACCGCCGGTTTTTTACACATTCCACTTCACCGAGGGAACCTATGTCATCGTGTCACACATCGACGGATCCAAATCACTGAGAAAGCCTGTCGCGCAAACCGGTTTTTGCGCGACAGGATTCTTCTGTTCCACTTCGGCAGGGCAATACTATAGAAAATAGGAGAAACGATGAAAAGCAAAAAAAATGATACGCCTGATGGAATAAGAATCAGCGGAAACTTATTCCATTGAACCTCAATGGAATAAAAAGCAGCCAGTGTGTATTCCATCCGGCGCACCAAAGAAAACAGTGAGATCGCGCGAGTCGCGACCTCACTGTTTGGTTCAGTTCGGGTGGCTCAATCTAGTTCAGTTCAATTCGGGTCGCTCAGTCCAATCGATGCGGGATCGACCGGCTTCGGCGGTGCCTTCAAGTAGAGGTCGGGAATCTCCAAGCGGGGCTTGCGAGCAGTGAACGTTACGTCTTTGATCGTTGCCTTGGTCTTGCTGTCTACCACCTTGCGAGCTGCGATGTACTTGCCGTCGGTGGTGACCGTTTCGGTGACTTCGTCGCCTGCTTTGTTCTTATAGACGACTTTGACGGCGCGGCTGCCGTCGGAGGTGAGGGTCACGTCGTAACTTTCCGGCAAGCCCTGGTCGTTGGTCCAACTGACTGTGACCAGCGGCTCGGGAGTTCCCGGTAAGGACTTCCACTGCTGGTTGAAGTCAACGCCGCCGATGTCGTCGAAGAAGTACGTAACGTACACCCCTTCGCCGGGGACGTCGTTCCACTCGTACGTGGTGTTTTCGGTGACGTCGTTGACGACAGTTTCACCCACCAACTTGCCTGAGTCGTCCCACTGCTTGGTCAGCATCGAGCTGCGCTTGCCCGCGTGTCTGTACTCGACACGCTTGCCGGTTTTGCCCCAGCGCTCACTGATTGTGTACACCGAGCTGTCGTTGGGCTTCGGCCAGTAGCGGATGATGGCGGGAGGTCCGCCGAAGGTGGGCATCGTATTCCACTTCAGCGAGCCGTCGGCGCGATGTTCCTCGCCCTTGAGCAGCTGAGTTGAGCCCTGCTTGTAGACGAGGCGCATGCGCTCTTTGCCGTCCTGGAAATCCACGATCACTTGGTCGATGTAACCATCGGCACGAGGGATGGCGTGAGCAGATTCACCTGATCCAAGGTGCAATACTTGCCCGTCGGGCAGATACGCACCATCGACCAGAGGAATCGGAGCCCCGGGCACAGGCAGAGCAGGCGTGCTTGGTGTCATGACGTTCGGAGCCACCGGTGTATTCTCGGGAATTGGAACAACCGGCGCTTTCGGAACGTTCTGCGGAATTTGGGCTGTTTGCGCCAGTGCAAGACCCGGCGCCAATACGATCATCGCGGTCAAAGCAATTGCTCTGACAGTCAACTTAGCCATGTTCGCTCCTTCGAGGGAGTAGTCGTCGCGGCAGTAAATCGATAGCAGCTCGCACCACGCTAATGGTTGCGACGACGGTTTTGTTTGCTAGCAAAACGAGCTGCTTGGTTGGTTGTGTTTGAAATTGAGATCAAAGAGAGATGCGAGATCTATCTCGCATAAGGCATTGCGTTGTTTCTCAATCTGTTACTCATTGGATCCCAGATGGCACGATTCCAATGTGCGCTAACTATGCGATATGCTCGTTATATCGTAGCGGCGGGCGGCAGTCCGCGTGAGCGCCGGCTAATCTCGAAACTTCTTAAGCTCTGTGACGCGAGCTGCTTCCTTTGCTGAAGCTTCAGCATTCGCCTTATTTATGCGTGCTTCGCCGGCTTTCAGATCGGCGAGCGTAACGCCGTCACCGCTGGCTCCGACGTATTTCTGGAAAGCGGTAAGTTGCTGGTCAATAGATCGGGCAATTGCTCGGTCGTGCTCGCTGATGTGGGCATCATTGGCAATACGATCGAGCGAAAACTCCGTGAGGGAATTAGGATGGGTAGCTGTCGTATATGGAGGCACAAACTTTGTTTCGAGTGATTGAACGTCTTGCAGTTTGTACGGTGCGTTCGAAACCGCCGGCATCCTGAGGAAATTGTATTTATCGGTGACTTTGGACAGGTCGTCTTTGCTCAGTCCATTATGCGCACCGACTTCTTTCATCAGGAATGCAAAACGACTTGCATCCGGATCCTGGCTGCCGTTTACGCCATGCAGCATCCAATTGATCAGCTCGGCTCGAAAGGACGAAGGCTTGCATTCCTTGAGGTAAGTTTGCAGATCCGCGACTGTTAGTTTGTCGCCCTTATTCTTATCATGGATCTCATCAAAGTGCTGATCCAGGAATTTGAAGGCGGCATTCGGTTCGAGCGTTTTAAACGCCGGCAGTCCCAACAATTGCTTTTCGTAGTTGTCGAAGTCGGCCGGAGATAGGTTGTGGCGTGCTGCTTGGACATAATCATCCATTGACGGAACCTGACGGCCGTGCCGATAGTGCTCGTCGGACCTGCCTCCTGAGTAACGCTCAGCGATGAGCATTGAATCCAACTGATATGCTTGTGATACTGTCGTGGACAGGCTCGCATTCACCGGCTCCGAGCAGTGGCCGGCCATCGACATTTGAATGTCTGGGTAACTATCGATTGAATGGAAGTACATTCGTTCGGGCAAATCTCTGCAAAACTCGCTCATGTTGATGGCCTCTTTGGAAAAATATTAAAAGAGTGGTTGTAGGCTGTCATTCAGTTGCTTGCGCTGCTGTTGCACCTGTGCGGTTACCTGTTCGTCATGCTTGATCGCGCTCTGTAGCTTCTGCTCTGCCTGCTTGATCTGAGCAAGTGTCAATGCGCCGCCTTTGGCTCCCGCATAATCGGCCAGCACCGAAAATTGGCTCGCCACTGTTTCGAGTCCTGGTTGCGGCTCGTTGCACTTACAATTTATGTATCGTGTCAAATCGAATTGATCGATGCTGTTGGCACCGTTGGCTACCTGCGGAAATGCCTTCTCCAGGCTGGCTAAATCCTCCAGCTTGATGGCGCCGACAGTAGGCGGGAATGGATATTTCAGATCGTGGAGCTTGCTTGTTTGGTCTGACAGAAATCTTTGTGCGGCGTACAAGTCGGACATCGTGATGCCTTCAGCGTTCGGCGCAAAGGGCAGCGCATATGCAGCTTCCGGGTGCGTGGCAACGGTTCCATCCAAACCATCATGCTTATCCATGTTGCGAATGGCATTGAACCTGGATGGATTTGGTGCGGTCGTTCCATAGTTATTGTTCAGCAGATAATCCACAAAATCTGTGGCGACGGGATTCATGCTATGTGTATTGCGGTAATCAATCAAATCCTGGAACGAGATCTCTCCGTTTTGAGGAGCGCCGGGCTCGTGAATGTGATTAAACTCTTGCTCGGCAAACGCCAGCGACAGCCTCGCGGCTAGTGGCTTATTGTTCTCGAGAATGGAGGCAAAGGGATCGCGATGACTTCCGGCATCGTCCTTACGGTTGGTGCCGCTGCCGGACTTTTTGGTCTTGTCTTGTATAACTACGCCAAATTCAAATTGTGGGCGCCAGAACTCATGAATCGCGAGCGCAGCCGGAGAGTTCGGATCTGAGCCTGTTGCAAGCAAGGCATCGACGGCGTGCCGGTCATCGTCGGCAGTGTTGCCGTATCGCCTAAATGAAAGGTCTTCAACGTACCTCAACCCGTCGGCCGCTTGCAAAAGCTTCTCGGCCCGAATCTGATCTGCGGGTGAATCGGCGGCAGGCGACGTTGTGCCGGCATCGCCGGCATTCATGGGGTTAGCCATAGGGACTCTCCGGGAACGGATAATTGCGGGATATGGTTTTGAGCACAACACTAACGCCGCGGGCAGGTAGTGTCCTTGGGGAAACTACGAAAAACGCCTTTATGCCGTGCGGAAAACCGCCGTTCTGCTATGCTCCGACGACGCGTTGCTCTGCAAGCGGTGGTGAAATGGATTCGAGAGACTTGCCTTCGGCGGCGACCCCGAAGAAGATCTCGGCAATGCCGCCGATAATCATGAGTACTGCGCCTACGTAATATCCGCCTGCCAGCGCGTCGCGGGAGCCGGTTGCGATGAGAGAAGTGAAATATGCCGGCGCTGCGACGCCGCCGATGAGAGTTCCAATCGCGTAGAACAGCGAGATGGCGGTACCGCGCAGCTCGAGGGGAAACAGTTCACTCACAGTCAAGTACGCGGCACTCGCCGCCGAGGACGCGATGAAGAATATAATCACCCATGCCGTCGACTGCATTTCTGCGGTCAGCATGCCATGTTGAAACATCCATGCATCGATTGCCAGCAGAAGACCGGACAGGATATACGTGGTCGCAATCATCGTTTTCCTGCCAATCGTATCGAACAAGCGACCGAGCATGATCGGTCCGAGTAAGTTGCCCAGCGCGAACGGGACGATGTACTCGCCGATTTTGTACGGTGGCACGTTAAAGAATCGCGCGAGGACCAAACCGTAAGTGAAGAAGATCGCGTTGTAGAAGAACGCCTGTGATGCCATCAGTACCAATCCGAGAACCGTGCGGCTCCGATTCGTGACGAGGAACGTGCGTGCAATCTCATTCCACGGTGGACGGCTGCGTACGGCAATGACAATCTTGGGTTCCGTTACCGGGGGCAAGCTTCCCGTTTGCATTTCAATTTGTTTTTCTACATCGGCAATGATGTGTTCCGCGACGTGCACTTTACCGTTGATCAGAAGCCAGCGAGGACTTTCGGGAACCCACTTGCGCACCGCGAGAACGAATATTCCCAGGATGCCGCCGAGGGCAAAGGTCATCCGCCAGCCGAGCCACGACGGAAGGAATGCAGGATTCAGAAAGAATATTGTCACCGCGGAGCCTGCGGCTGCGCCTGCCCAATAAGTCGAGTTGATGATCAGATCGACAGTGCCCCGCAGGCGAGCGGGAATGAGTTCGTCGATTGCCGAGTTGATCGCTGCATACTCACCGCCGATTCCGGCGCCGGCAAGTGCGAGGAAACAGGCGTACGAAGGAAAGTTCCATGCCAGTGCGGTCAGAGTCACTGCCACCAGATAAACGCTGAGCGTGGTGTAAAACAGTTTCTTTCGCCCGAAGCGATCGGTGGCGTAGCCGAAGATGAGTGCGCCGAGCACCGCCCCCGCCAAGTAACACGTTGCGGACAAACCGATCTGGTGCTCCGTCAAGGCGAGCGTTTCTTTTGATTTAAGCGCTGCGCCGATTGCTCCTTGCAATGTTACTTGCAGTCCATCGAGAATCCATGTCACACCGAGACCGCACACGACGAGCCAATGAAATCGGCTCCATGGCAAACGGTCTAGCCGCGCCGGCACGTCTGTTTCGATAGTTGGAATTCGGTTTGCTGAATCCGTCATCAGTCGTTCCGTGAGAAGCCATTCCATCGACTGGTTTGCGAATACCACTTGCCGCTGTCCTTAATGGTGCGCTTCTGCGTGGGAAAATCGACGTGCACCAGGCCGAATCGCTGCGAGTAACCAACTCCCCACTCGAAGTTGTCCAATAGGGACCACGCGAAATATCCGCGGACATCGACTCCATCGGCAATTGCCCGGTGCAGTTCAACCAGGTGGTCGCGAATGAATTTCAAACGTTTAGGGTCTTGCACGCGGCCGTCGGCACTGACTTCATCGGGGTACGATGCACCGTTTTCAGTGATGTAGACAGGCGGCAGCTCGTACTCGTTGTTCAGCCGAACAAGCAATTTGTGCAGCGATTTCGGCTGTATCTCCCAGTCGAAGCCGGTGTATTCCGACCCGGGTACGGGCTTGATCTGACCTGAAGGACCGATCACATCGCGCGAGTAATAATTCACTCCCAAGAAATCAAGCTTCTGCGCAATGAGCGCCATGTCGCCGGGCTTTACCTGCGGAACGCGGTCGCCGTACTCCCGCCACCCGATCACAGGATAGTGTCCGCGCAAAATTGGGTCGAGGAACCACGACTGTTCCTTTTGCCACATCTTCTCAGTCGTCTCTTTCTCCGCCGGCGAATCACTCGCCGGCTCCGGCGGCCAAAAGTCGAGCACTATTCCCGCTTGAATGTCCGGACGGGAAGCTCGCAGCGCTTGCACAGCCATGCCGTGAGCGAGAAGCGCGTTGTGCGCTACCCTGACAGTCAGCCTGTCGTCTTGCAATCCCGGGGCATGCTGACCTGTCCCATGTCCGTGAAACACAAACACTTTCGGCTCGTTCAGGGTGGTCCAGAAACGGATGCGATCCCCGAGGCGGTGCACCATCATGGCGGCGTAATCGGCGAAATAACCGGCGACATCTCGGTTGTCCCACCCGCCGATCGCCTGCAGGTCCTGAGGGAGATCCCAATGGTAAAGCGTGACAAAAGGCTCAATCTTGGCGAGAAGCAATGCATCGACCAGGCGGTCGTAAAAGTCGAGCCCCGCCTGATTAACGGGACCCCTTCCGGTAGGCATGACGCGAGACCACGAGATGGAGAAGCGGTAGCCCCCCAAATTTAGTTGCCGCATGAGTTCGATGTCTTCGGCGTAACGATTGTAATGGTCGCAAGCGAGGTCGCCGGTGTCGCCACCCTTCACTTTGCCTGGCGTGTGACTGAATGTATCCCAAATTGACTTGCCTCTACCGTCGACGTTGCACGCGCCTTCGATCTGGTAAGCGGCGGTGGCCGCACCCCAAACAAAGTCACGCGGGAAGGTGAAGTTGTTACTCGCCGACGACCGTTTCATTTTTCGATTTCTTCCTCTGGGACAGTGTCGCAAACCGCGCTATATGCCTGATCACTCACGCTATGTGGAAAATCCCACTGAAATTGGTCTTCTCCATTTTTTGATAGAAGCTTACCACCACTAGAGTGAAGTCATCTCTAGCTATTTTCTGTCACAAGGAACTCATAGCACTAAGCAGCTCCACCGTTGCTAGTCAAGCATTATTCAGAGGCATTCAGTTGCCCTGAGCGGTGCTGTTCGAATCCTCGTGTGCGGAATTCAAAATTCGCTACGCGGCTGACCTCGTGGTCGGCGGCGTTTTTTGCTGTGCAGACCGAAAGGTCTCAAACGACCGTCAGGAGAAAAATACATGAAACTAGTCAGCGTTATCATCGCAACTTTCAACCGGCCCGAGCGGCTTGTGAAAGCTCTCGCGAGCGTCGCCGCACAGACGATTGGTCGTGACAATGTCGAAGTTGTCGTGGTCAATGATGGCGGTCCGTCAGTTGCTTCCCTCATCGAGGCTGAGCGCGCCCGGTTGGGGATGACGATCAAGCTTCGCGAGCTCGCGCAGACCGGCGGCGTTTCCCATGCTCGCAACGTGGCGATCGACCTCACCGAGGGCAAGTACCTCGCTTTCCTCGACGACGACGACCTGTTCGGACCGGAGCATCTGGTCGCAGGCGTTGAGCCAATGGAACGCGGCGAGGCGGGATTCGTGTATCTCGGCGCCGTGGTCTCCGACCACTGGCTCGAGACCATTCCCGCAGACGTCTCCGGCTATCCGCTCAAGGCTTACCCCTATAGCCGCCAAATGCTGCAGGTGGCGAATTACCTCCATACGGGGTCGGTCATCGTGCGGAACTTCAAGGACACCTCGATCCGGTTCGACGAACGGCTCGAAGTCTGCGAAGACTGGGACATGTGGATCGCCCTCACCGGCATCTACAAGGGCATGTTCGTGGACAAGATCACCTGCGTCTATCACCAGGTCAAGGGCTTCCAGGGTCTGGTGAGCACCGGCGCAACGACGAACAAGTTCGCGTTCGCCACTGAGCACATCCAGGCGAAGTGGCCTTCCGACGATCCGGTCGTGATCGCCTCTCGCGCATGGATGAGTCACATGGAGGAGTACCGTTGCGGTCTTGTTCGTGACGGCCGTCCGGTGAACTTCTTCTTCGACGACGTCCTCAAGTACCTCTACTCGCGCATATCCCGCCAGCAGCTTCCCGATCGAGCCGACATTCCCGGCTTCTTCGCGTGATGCCGCTCGCTAGCTTCCGATATGGTATACGTCATTCAGCGACTGCAATGAGCAGCCGTTTAAATCGCATACCTCCGCTTGTTGCTATAAGCGTGCGGACTAGCCTCCCATAGGGATATCTGGAACTGAACGGCGGCTTTATAGCCGCCGTTCAGTATCGCGCGAACTTTTTTTTTGGCCTTTGGTGCCACCGCCCGCGGTGGCGTCCGGTCACATGGTAGCGGCGGGCGAAAGGCCGCCTCTACTGGACAGCGGGCTTTCGCCCACCGCTACCAATTTATTTTATGGCGTGTACAACGGGCGCAGGCTATTCAGTGCCGCGCCGATGGCAGAGCCGTTGTTGAGCAATGTCGCACCCGCCGGACCTAACATGCCTACGGCTGCCGCGGCGATCCCGCCTGCGTTGGGTGCCACTGCGACAATCAGGTTCTGTTTCACCAACGACATTGCTGCGCGCGCAATGCTGACTGCTTCCGGCAAACGCGAGAGATCGTCGTCGGTCAACACAACGTCAGCACTGTGGCGGGCGGCGTCCGTGGCTCCGTGCAACGAGATGGCGATATCAGCGTAAGCGAGCGCGGGCGAATCGTTGATTCCGTCTCCGATGACGGCGACTGTGTGTCCCTCGTCCTTCAATTTCTTGACGAGCGCCGCCTTGTCTTCGGGGAAGGCGCGCGCAATCACGTCGGTGATTCCGCAACATGCGGCGATTCTTTCGGCGGCTTCCTCGGAGTCGCCAGTGGCCATCACCAGCTTCTTCACGCCGAGTTTTTTCAGGTCGGCAATCGCTTTCGCCACTTCCGGACGCAGGCGGTCGCTGTACCGAATCAAGCCGGCAACTTGCCCGTCGACGGCGACGAATGACAGCGATTCGCCAAGCTTTCTGGCGTGTAATTCGCGCTCGCGCGTTTCATCAATCTTGATGCCTGCGCTGGTCATCATGGTTTTGCTGCCGACGATGACTTCATGTCCATCGACCATCGCTTTCACGCCCATGCTGCGCATGAATTCCGATTCGCCGCGTTCCGGTATCGAAAGCCCTTTTTGCTGGGCAGCTTTGACGATGGCACGCGCAGCAGGATGGTGCAAACGCATCTCCACAGCGGCTGCCAGCGCGAGAACTTCGTCTTCCGTACGGCCATTGAAACGGCTGACCTCTTCCACGACGGGCTCGCCGGACGTGAGCGTTCCAGTCTTGTCGAACACAATTGCACTCACGGTCGACAAACGTTCCAGCGCGGCGCCGCTCTTCACGAGAATGCCGCGACGCCCAGCGCGAGTCATCGATGAGAGAATCGCTGTCGGAGCGGCGATGCGAATACCAGTGCAAAAGTCGAGAATGAGCATGCTCATTAAGCGATTAATGTCACGCGTAACCAGGAAGCAAGCTGTGGCGGCCAAAAAGATAGGCATGACCGCCCGGTCCGCGACCGATGACGCATAATTTTGAATGTTCGTCTCGTGAATCGGCGCGGACTCGATCGTCGAGAGAACCAATCCCGCCTTTGTTTGCGAGCCGGTCGCTTCGCAGCGGACGTAAATCTTTCCTTCCACCACGACCGTCGAGGCGTAGACCGTCGCTCCGTCTGCGAGTTCCACAGGCATGCTTTCGCCTGTAAGCGTCGCCTGATCAACTGCGGCTTCCCCGTCGATAATGGTGCCGTCCACCGGTATCATGTCGCCGGGATAAACGACGACGGTGTCACCGACTTTCACTTCATCGGCGGGGACGCAAACGCGTTTTTTGCCTTTCACCAACCAGGCGGAACGACCACTCATGCCGAGAAGGTCGCTCACCAATTTCTCGCATCGCTGCGAGGTTTTTGCTCTGATCAACTCACCTAGAGCGATCAGCGCCGTCATGAAACCTGCTTCCGCGAAGTTGCCGTGCGCAATCATCAACCCGGCGGCGGTTCCATCCAACGCATCAATGCCGAACTTGCGCTCGTCGATAAACGTCCGCAACGCGCGGCAATAAATCGGCGTTGAAGATGCGATTAAAAGCACCGTCGAAACCAGCGCGGGAACTTGCAGCCACGGAGCGACGAACGCCGCCGCGCCGATGGCGACCTGCAAGCCGCAGGGGATAATGCTTTCGATAAACAGAATAGCCTGCCGCAACCACCGCACCGGTAGTGAGAACGCCACTGTTCGCGTTTTGGAGACGGTGACCGCGTCGTTTGTTTCTTGCGTAGGGGCGACGCCATGCGTTGCCCCTAGCTTGTCGATATATTCAACTATCTGCGCCTCGTCCAACAGGCGCGGATCATATGTAACCACCGCTGCGTTGCACCAACCGTTGCAGCGAATTGATCGGACACCGTTTAAATCAGCAAGTGAATCTAGCGAAGCGGCAATTTGCCGGAAGTTCTTGCGCAAACCGCGGATCTTGAGACGCAAGCGTCCTGGAATGCTGTGAGCGATTTCGAACGCGATCGTTTGTTCGGGCTTTATCCTTTTATTGTGTGGCGCGGATGCGATTTGCTCTTCATCGCAACCGCGCACGCTACTGTGCCCGGGGCTGTCGTCACTCGGCACGGATTCATTCATGCCACTGGGTACATCGCTGATTCTGAACGCGCTCATCGCCTCACTCATCTCCGTAAAGGTACAAAAAAGAGGTACAAAAAACTGCCCCGAAAACGCCGAGGCGCCCGTTTAAGGCGCACTGTCGTTTGCATGGCAGTTGGTTCACATGCGATCAATCGTAAAACAAGCGCAGCCGTTTTTCAGAAAGCCGCTTGATTTCTTAAACAATGCCGAAAATGCAAGTGCAGTGCCCGCTTTCAGCCCGCAGGAACCAGACTCCTGTCCGGCGCTGCGAAGATTAACCACTACTCCCCGCCAACATTAAGAACTCCTTGCCGATGCGGGGCTGCTACGACGTCCGCAGGCACTATAAAAATTGCATCTGATGCAAATTTTCTCCTGGCAGGCATCGTACCTGGCGACATGCCTGTTAATCAAACGGACTTGATGACCAAATCATTTGGCATTTGCATCTGATGCAATTTTTTATAGCGTGCTCGAAGGGCATACAACTCTGACGCTTCCCGGGTTTCTAGACGTCGCCCAGGGACTCCTATACCAGATAATAGACGCGGCGATAAAATCGAGGATTGGAAGAGAGGGTGATACCACTGGCATCACCCTCTCAGTTTGTTCACGTCAACTTCAGGTACGTACTGTACGGTTCGTCTTGGATGTAGATGAACGGAACCAGGCTCAACTCGTCACCACTCCCAATGCTGACAGTCCACGTTGGTCTGTCAGTTTGATCGGAACGCTTAGCTGCGAGCAGTTGTTCTTTCGTCAGCTTGGGCTGCTCCTCCGTGAGTGCAAACAACACCAACGGACCATACATCAATGCCACCACATTCGGGCGCTGGGCATCCACCGCCTCGAGTCGCAGCGACGTCGGCAACGTGACTTCCACCTGATCGCCGTTGTTCCAGACACGCTCCACCTTGGCGAACGTTCCAGCCGCAACTGTCTGCGTCTGCTCGTCGTTCACTTTGATGGTGGCATTGTCTGCCCACGGCGGAATCCGGAAGCTGAGACGGAAGTTTGCCGGATCTTCGGTTCGCACAACGAAACGCGCAGTTGATGCCACCGGATACTCGGTGCACTGCTCGATTTTCACAAGCTTTCCGTTTTGCTGCCATGACGCTTTGGAGTTCACGTACAGATTGACGAGCAACCCGTCGGCGCTCTGGAAGTAAGCGTTCTTTTGATAATCGCATGCCACCTGAGGCAATGTCCCGGCGCAGCACGGACAGTTGTCCTTGTGATACACCTTCTTGCCGTGGAAGTTGTAGTCCGAGTAATAGAACGTTCTTCCATCGGCTTGCAACGGCTTCGCGCCGAGCACGGTGTTGTACATCACGCGCTCGATGCTGTCACCGTATTTGGGGTCACCGCTTATCCGAAGCAAGTAGCGCGCGAGCTTGAAGTGCGCGTACGAGCCGCAAGGCGTTTCGAAGCTACTGTGTGTCGAGTCCAGGCTTTCGCCTAGCCTCCCAGTTCCAGCCTCGGTGAACGTTTCATCCGGACCCCAGCCACCAGTTGCGTAGCTCTGATTGGCGATGATATCGAATGCGTTCGTCGCCGCCTTCAGATGGGCTTTACTGCCGAGCACCAGATACATTTGCGCAGCTGAACCCAAAGCGTTCGCATGACTGTATGCGTGCTTGCCGGCGAGTGCGTTCTCACCGCGCGAGAGCGGCATGAAGAACTTCTCGTCACTCATGAAACGCTTCGCCAGGTCGAGGTACCGATCACCGCCGCCTTGCAGGTAAGCGATGAACATGTTTTCGGGCAGAGTATACGACTCGTCCCATGTGTACGAAATGTCCCTTCCCGCCGGCGCTGGTTCGTGATCCATCGCGCGCGGAGGGAGAAACGGCATCACTGTGTCAGTTGTCTTTTGCAATGCTTGCCACGCTTCTTGATTGCCCGTGAACATGTATGCATCGAGCAGTCCGCGCAGGAGCTTGTCGTAGGTGTAAGTGGGGAAGCGGGCGTTCTCGTAAAATTTCGGGCTGATGGTGGCACTGTATCCACGAACAAGTCCCGCAACGCGATCCTTGAGTCTCGGATCCTGCGTGATCGCGTACGCGCGAGCGAGAGCAGACAGCCATTGACCAAAGCAATGGCCGGGAGCGAACCCGCGCCAATCCTGACTCTGCCAATCGTAGTCTGCGAAGTTTTCATACCAGCCGCCCATTTCTTTTCCAGGCGCCGGCAAACCTGCTCGTTCGCGATAAGGCTTGAGCATTGTGTCGTCGCTGATTTGCATCAGCGTGTCGATGGTCGAGATGAACTGGGTTTTGAGCGGGCTCTCACCTAATTGCACCTGACCGTAGTCGAGTTCGGACAATGCCGGCGTAATTGCTGGTTGAGGCAGTGATGTGCTTGGCGAAACCGCAGCTTGCGAGCGCAGCCACCACAAGCTACTTCCAGCCAGTGGTGCAGCAATGGCAAGTCCGCCAAGAGCCTTGAGAAAGTTTCTTCGATTCGTACCGGCGGGCTTTAGCCCGCGCTCGTTATCTTCCGGAGCGCTCATAAGAACACCTAATGTGCAGATTCATACTGGCCTGTGAGGGCGAGGCTGTTTTTCTTCGATTTGAGAGAGAGAAAGTAGCAGCCGAATCTTACACATCAGAGCGTCCAGAAAGCATCATTGGCAACCCAATCAACTCTAGCGCCGCTATCGCAGCTCCGTCGCCTCCGTACCGGCGGGCGTCCGCCCGCTTTGTGCGTAGTACCGGCGGGCTTTAGCCCGCTTGTAGAGGAGCGCAGGCTGCCAGCCTGCATCACTGCCGAGCGGAGCCCATGCAAAAGGTCATGCCCGTCCCATGACCAACGCCACTTATCAACCTCCTTCGTGAAGTTCAAAATGACCTCGTGTGAGCTAATCGAACTCTATCCATCATGAATTTCGGAAACGGCCATGTGATTCGCCTTTTCGTCGCTGCATTGTTCATTGCAGTCGGACACCTGTTTGCATTCGACTGCTTGCCCGCCGCGGCTCAAGCGTGGGACGCACCGGCTTGTGGCAACTGCTTTTGTGTTGGTAACCCCAAGACTCGATACAAATGTGATGGACGATTCTTGTACTGTGCGTGTCATGAGGGACCGAATGTACAGCTAATTGATCCACTGCCGAGGCCGTCCGAGGCGCCGGCTGTGCCCGTCGCCAGTCGTACGACCGAGCCGAGTCCGGCTACTGAAACGGTGCCGCTCCAACCGCAAATCAACGACTGGCGGCACTTCGGATCGATCTACTGCTTCGTGGTCAGTGTGTTGCTCGGGTGGTGGCAAATCAATGTCGCTAAGGCGCGTTTACTGAGGCTCGCGGGTTCGGGAAAATGTGTGCGCGAACACAGACGGAGAGTGAGGCACATAGGAATGCGATTCGCCGTGGCTGCGCTCGTCTTTCCGCCATGCATGTATCTAATCGAAACTTGGTGGCATTAATGTACATGATGTGCAGAAAGAATCTCCGAACTCAGGTTGTGGCTTTCGCCGTAGCTCAGATTGCGTTGACGACGGTATTTCTTGGTTTCGACACCAGTCCTGCGCTCAGTCAGTCCCCCTGCGCGTTTGCCAGTAGCGACGTCCCGGCGTCCGAGCCCATGGTGGTTCATTGTGAGGATAAATGCCATTGCTGGTCCAAATGCGCTTGCGAGGACAAAATGCGGCAGATGAAAATGAAAGCAGAGCAAGCGGAAGTTAGCACGTGGCTGCATGTCATGCCCATATGTAGCTTCCTCCTGATTTGGTGGGCCGGCGTTAGCCAGAGCAAGTTGACGAAAAAGCGTTTTGTCGCGGTCGCTCGCCTCGGTACATGCGTGCGTGAAGATCGCCGACGGTTCAAGCGAGCGATGATTCCCTTCGCCGTGGCGGCAATTTTGATCCCTTCCTGCATTTACTGGCTGGAAAGCCTCCTGCGTTAGAGGTTGTGAACGGTGCCACCGCCCGCGGTGGCATAATCGATAAAATTTTTTTTGAGAGCATAGCAGCAGCGGGCTTTCGCCCGCCGCCACCATGTACTCAGGAGCAGGCTGGAAGCCTGCGATCCCAGTGTGGGAGCCTGCGATCCTAGTGCGTGAACTATGTCTTACGTTCCAGCAATTGCTGCACCGCGTCGACCAGTTGGTCTTCGGGCACGGCGAATTGCCAGGGACGCTGCTTCCATTCCTCATGCGTCTTTGCTGCCTTGAGTCCTTCGGCGAGATCTTTGATCTGCACGATGCGTTGCTCACGCTCCGACGGGCCTTGAATGACCACGCAAGGAGCGCGTCGGCGATCCGCGTATTTCATCTGAGCGTTCAGGCCGGCAGCGCCGACGTAAAGCTCAGAGCGGATTCCGGCAGAACGCAGCCGCGTCACGATCGCCTGGTAATCGGCGACGCGCGACTTGTCGAAAACGATCACGACCACGGGCCCCGCACGCGGAGTTTCATCCAACTTGCCCAGCAGCTTGAGCGCCGCAAGCAATCGAGATACACCGATGGAGAAACCGGTTGCCGGAACGTTGTCGCTGCGATAGCGCGAGACGAGCCCGTCGTAACGACCGCCGCCGCCGACAGAGCCGAAACGCACAGGCGCCCCGGATTCGTCGGTCAGCGGAATCGTCAGTTCAACTTCGAACACGGTGCCCGTGTAATACTCGAGCCCGCGGACAACCGAGGGATCGATCACGATGCGACCGTCATCATAGCCGGCTGCTTTTACCAGCTCGGCGATTTGACGAAGTTCTGCGACACCAGCGCGCCGAAGTTCAGGCGCGTTCTCATCTCCTGCGAGCAACGTCAAGCTCTGCTCGTTGTCGGCTCCCTTCGCCAGGAAGATCGACATAACGAGCGCCGCCTGCTCGTCGGTCAGCTCGGCACCGGCAGTAAAGTTGCCGGCTTCGTCGAAGCGACCTTTCGTGAGCAGCAGGCGAACCGCGTCCGCGCCGAGCCGATCGAGCTTGTCGATTGCGCGCATCGCGGTGAGCTTGCGTTCGGCGTTGTCTTCGCGGGCAAGACCAACGGATTCCAGAACACCGTCCAGAATCTTGCGGTTGTTGATCTTCACAGCGTAGCTGCCGCGCGGAACGCCGATGCGTTCCATCACATCAGCAGCCATCATGCAAAGCTCCGCATCAGCCGTCGGCGATGCAGAGCCTACAGTGTCCGCGTCGAATTGCATGAATTGCCGGAAGCGTCCTGGACCAGCCCATTCATTGCGGAATACCCAGCCGAAGCGGTAAGTGCGAAACGGCTTGGTGATCGTTTCGTAATTCTCCGCGACGAACCGCGCCAGAGGAGCGGTGAGGTCATAGCGCAGCGAGAGCCACTGCTTGTCCTCGTCTTGGAAGGAGAACACACCGGCGTTGGGACGATCCTGATCGGGCAGGAACTTGCCCAATGCATCGGAGTATTCGATAAGCGGTGTCTCCAACGGCTCGAAGCCGTAGAGCTCGTAGACTTCGCGAATCGTTTGCACAATTCGCGAGATTGCGTCGATTTCCGCCGGACCGCGATCAGACAGCCCACGCGGCAGACGCGCGTTCAACTTTTCCATGGTTCTATCTTTCTGTGGGAATGTTGTTGGTTGCGCGCGGTCCGGGCGGAATTATCGACTCTACAGCGGGCTGACGCCCGCCGTTACAGCCGCTGTTACTCCGCTTCCTTGAAGAACACGCGCTTCTTGGAACGCTTGACGGTGACGATGTGGTACGGATGGGTATGAACCGCAGCGCCGACGCCGATGTGCCCGGGGTTGCTCGGGTCGATCTTCTGCTTGCCGGTGATCGTGTAGGTGACGAGAATGCTCTTCGCCTTCTCCTCGACCTCGTCGATCACGACCTTCGGGCCGCCGCTGGTGCTGGTGCCGTGGAAGATGGCGATCACCATCAGCTTGCTGAAGTCGACCGCGGGCGGCGTGTGCACGACGGTCATGACCGAGTTCTCGGTGTGCTGCGCCCAGAGCTTGTTCCAGTCCTTCTGGTTCCTGATCACCTTGCGGGTCAAGGTCTCGATGTCCGAGTGGTCGCCTTCCTTCACTGTCACCGTGGACAGCAGAGTCTTGTGCTTCGTTGCCATAGCGAAGTCCTTTCGTTTGTTTTGCCTTGTCGCATAGCGGGCGGCGCGTTGGCCGCCCTACGAGTTCGAGTTCACACGTGTTTAAGTTCACACGTGCGCGCTTAAGTTCAGAGCCTGAACGCGTTGAGCATCAGCCCGACCATGACGTTGCCGCCTACGGTGACGTCAACTTTGACGTCGCCCTCGCCGGCATGTATCGTGATCGCGCCCTTGCCCTGGTCGGATGTGGAACGCACGCTAATCGATCGAGCTTCGCTCGAAGTCTCCTCGAGATCGCCGGTGACGGAAAACGTCACGTCGCCGTCGACCATCGGGACAGTCAATTTCAGCGTGCCACCGGGGGGAACGGTGGTTTTGTACTTCCCTCCCGCCTCGGCAGGAAATGAAGCGCTGTTGGAACTGTCCTTGTTCTTTGCTTCTGTTTTGATGTACATCGAAGTTCTCCCACGAGCGGGCGGACGCCCGCCGATACAAGAACGGCTGGGCGATCAGCCGTAGCAGATCTCGTGGAGGATCTCGTGCTGTGCGACCTCCTCCGACGCGGATGTTCCCGTCTCATCGGACTTGGGTGTGCCGACTTCTTCGGACCAATCGGTCTCCTCGGTGATGCGCTCGGGATCGTTGATCGCGCCGGCGAACAGGAGCGCGCCGGTTGCACGGTCGACAATCAAGCCCACGAAGGGACGATCGAAGGTGAGCGGCATGACGCAAGATTCGAGGCAGATTTCCACCGAAGTGGCTGCGGCGGCGACAGCGCCGATCTCGTCAAACTGCGCCATGGCCTTATGCTGCACGGCGCTGATGAACGGGCGGTGCTTCGGATTGGTCATGAGCTGACTGAAATCCGCGCCCTGATGGAACGCTTCTTCCAGCCCCAACGCCTTCAGTGAGTCGTTGAGATTCGCCTCGTAGCCGATTTTGAAGCGCGGGAAGTAGAGTCCATCGTCGGCGGGGTGCACGCTAGTGAAGGCATCGCGCAGGAAACCAGGCTTCAGTGCACCCACGACGTCGTGAACGTTTTGCCCATGCTCGGGCAGAATGCCGATGAAGCTGACGCGCTCGTCCGTGGTGCCGAAGGGCAGCACGCCGATGCGGCCGATGCCCTGTTTCCAGCCGGCGAATCCGCCGTTGGCCAGGAACATCATCGGGTGATGTCGGATGTCACCGTTGCCCAGACGAATCTGATATTCGGCGGTGCGATCCTTGTCGAACGTCGTCTTCCAGGTGCCCTTGAAGAACGTCGCCGACAGCAGATACATGATCGCGTCGGGTCCGATTTCCTTCAGCAGCTCCTTGATCAGCTCCTCTGTCTCCTTGCTCACCCAACCGTTGATGTCGGTGAGGGTTTTCGGATCGCCGAAGTTGCGCGTCTTGACGGTGGCGCCGAAATGCTGGCGATTCGCGTTGTAAAACGCCTTCTTGAAGTTGAAGTCCTTGTTCGCCCAGATCGAATTGGCGATTGCCAACTTGACGCCGGTGGAGGGATCCTTCAACGCGGCGATGAGATTGGAGTAAGCTGCGTTGACGGTGGAGGCGTCTTCGTAGCCGAGGCCCAATGAATTCACCAGCGCAGAGCGCGTGCTGGTGCGGGCCGAATTGAGCAGCATCCCCAGCGGGATTGAGACTGCCGATGGGGAAACCCAGACGTTTTTGCCTGGATTGCGTTCAACTTCTTGGCCCAAAAGAGCATAGCCAAATTTCTCGGTGGGGGCCAAAAGGCGAATGCTGGTCATCCAAAGCTCCATGTTTCTGCGACTTCTGTGCGCAGCGGGGCGTGATGCCGGCACCGGATTGTGCGCGGCAAACTGAGTTTGACGGCAGCCGTGGCTGCCGTAGGCGAATGTCGCTGTCAGAAATCGACCGGACTTTAGTCCTCGATCGGCTCGCTGGTCACGGTGCGCGTGGTTTTCTCGATAATGCGCTCCGACCTGGGACGCTTTGACTCGTTGCCGATCTCGATGCAAATATCGGCGTCGGGCTCGTATGTTTCGACCACCTTCTTGACGCGATACTCCGTGATGACGGTGGTGGTATCGCCTTCCTTCGTCTCGTTCTTGGAGCTGATGCCTTCGAGATGCTCGATTTCGATTTTGTCGTCGGCCGTGCGCTCGATGCGGCTGATGTACTGCCACTCATGGTCACGCCAAATCTCGTGAAGCAGTCCGCGCCCCACGTGTTCGTCGGTGAGGTCGCCGGCTTTGACGATGGTGCCGTAGCCGTTTGCCACGACCCACTTTGCGGTTTCGGTGTTGAAGTTTCTCACGATGGCTCCTGTGCCTGAGGAAAAATTCGTCGCTCTCATAACTACCCGGACGGCCTGACGGCCGGAGATTTCTTCTAGAAAGCGAGGTGATTTCTGGGTTGTGGTGCGGGAAACGGGTAGTTGTGAAGAGACGAGTTATCTTCGCCGCTGGCTCGCTGTCGTATCTATGTAAATCATGCTTGATGAACCGGGTTTACCTAATCTCAATGTTGAATTCACGCGATGCGGTGGGCCAGCTCGTGCGAGCGGGCCATTTGCTTGCATAAAAAGGGACTATCGCGAGCTTGTCAAGCTAAACTCTTTTACTGGCGTAAAGCGGCCTTGACAATGTGGTGATTCTCGCACAGGCAGACGTTTAGCCTGGGTTTGTCATTTGTCATTCAATTCAAATCCCGAGGACTAAGAAGACCAGACAGGAGTTCGAGATGAAACGGTCTCATCGCTGCGGATCCCTATCCGCAAACCAGATCGGCCATGAAGTCTGCGTGGCTGGCTGGGTTCATGTAAATCGCAATCACGGTGGCTTGATCTTCATCGACCTTCGCGATTCGACCGGACGGGTGCAGCTGGTCGCTGACCCCACCGAGAACAAGCAGGTATACGACAAACTTGCAGCGTGCAAGAGCGAGTACGTTGTGATCGCACGCGGCAAGGTAA
>DATNQY010000067.1:0-3780 GCA_036703785.1 Candidatus Obscuribacterales bacterium | reverse complement strand
TTGGCATTGACTTCGTTGGGGACGGTTTCATAGTCATACGATTGCACGAGTTGATCGATGAGTTCGCAAAGCTTGTCAGAGGACTTCACCAGGCGTCCGACTTTCTCGCGCGCTTTGGCATCCTCGAGCTCCATCATTTGTAGTTCGGAAACCGTCCAATTCAAAACACTAACAGGAGCATTGAGGTCGTGGTTGATACGGCGCACAAATTCGTGCCGGCGCTTTTTGTCTACCAGAATTTCGCGATTCTGCGCTTCTGCTTCGCGGCGGTTGATCTCGGCCTCATATTTCTGCTCCTGTAGTACGAGCTTTTCCTCCGCCGCTTTCAGCTCAACCTGGAACTTCTCGGCGCGCTCTTGTTCGCGTTCGAGAACGATGGCTGCAAGCGTCGCGAAGCCAATCATCAACGTGGGCACAAACATCGGCACAATCAGGCCGGTATAACTAAACAGCACACAAGGAGCGAAATAAACGCCTGCCATCAGCAAGCCGCAGACGCACACGTCTTCAAGCAAACGCACGAGCCGCGCTCGACGCGTTTTTCGCTGACGCAGCCAGCGAGATTGCAGCCCCTTCCATCCCACCCAGATGCCACCACATGTGATGGCGACCAAAAGCAAATACACAAGTGATTCCGGAAACGTCAAGCGCACCGGCCACGAATGGCGCGTGATCGTATCCGTCGCTTGCGCCAGAATTTCCGTCCCCGACATCTGATTGTTGCCGCTGCTGGTATATGCCGTGCTATACACGTCCGTGATGCCGTCCCCGAGAAACACGATGGCGCCTTTGATATTCACATCGCCGCTCTGCGGATTAGTGATCAGCGCGCGGCGATCGGGATCGAGCAAATACACTAGCGGCCTGGTAGGATAAAAATCCGTGCGGGGCGGACATCCGAAATCGATGTCCATAGCATCGCTGGGCAAATCAGCCGGAATCTTCCGACCGAGGGATTCGAGCGTTTTGATCAAAATGGATTTAACGACTTTTCCATCGCCGCTCGGATTGCTGATATCCGCTATGTCGGCACCAATAGCGCGCTTGGTGAACAATCCGCGCACAACCTGATCATCGTCCTGGATGACGCAGGTGATGCCTAAATACTTCTCTTCGACGTCAGTGTTCGGCTCGAGTTTTTGCAGCTCTTCGACAATGCCACCTGGGCGAGTGGGCGTTCCCAGCTCCACAACATGGCTATCGCTGCCCGAGTTGACAGTTTCCACCATGAAAATCGGCACCTTGCGTCCGTTTTGTCCCACCGCCCACTTGTGAATTACGTCGGCAATCTGCTTGTCGCCATCCGCATGCTGTGGGAAGTCGTTATCGAGGATGATCGCAGCGGCGCCATTGGTCGCCAGGAAATCAACCATCTCGGCCCATGTGCGGCGAGGAAGAGGATACTTACCGAGCGGCTCCATCCACGGAAAGTGCTTGAGCGCCTCGTCGGGCGGCTCGTCCTCAAGCATGCGGTTGAAGATGACGATATTGTTCTGAATCGGCGGATGGTTGTTTTCCACCAGCCAGCTGAGTGTGTAATCCCAATGCCACCAGGTGCGCGGCACTTCGCGCTGCTGGTGGTAATCCCACAACGTTTTCGGATTCAGACGCTCCAAACTCTTCTGCGACCACGCCAACCAGGGGCGCGTCTCAAAACGCACGTTGATCGTTTGCAACTCCTGCCGGTCGAAAAGCCTGATGCTAAGCAGCACTTCGCCCACGACAAAAGCCACAGCCGCAAACATGATGAAGAGGCTGAGCAGAAAACGTGATCTAGGCTGTGACTCGTTAGCGATGCGCTATTCCTCGTCGGTTGTCCTGCTTGGCGGGCTTGCGCCCGCCGGTACACTGCGTTGACCAACGGGCAGTGCGTTGATCACAGGGTACCGTAGTCAAAATACCCGTGCTGCACGCGGTCAAAACCCAGCAACGGAGAGCGCTTTACGCAATTTAGGGCGACGCATGGCGTCGCCCCTATGCGAACAGACTCAGCCCAGCAGGATTGACTCAGCGCAAGTTGATTCCGGAGGTAATGTTGTTGATCGTGCGCCCGGCAGTGTTTACAGTATTGCTGAGCGTGTTGTTTAACGTCGTCGTCAACGGAGACACGGCACCACCGGGGTTGATGCCGGTGGGGGAGATGCCCGTCGGCACAATGTTGGTTGGTGCGCCCGCCGGCATTATGCCGGTTGGCATGATCATTGTCGGCGCCAGAGGAGTTGCGCCAATGGCTGCTCCGAGCGCACTGGTAGGCACAACTGCGCCGGTGCTGGTGGCAGTCGGGAGACTGCCGGGCATTGTCTGGAATGCACTCGGCGCCGGATTCTCGTTGTAAAACGGAGTCTGTGCAGGCTTGTCCGATTGCATCAAAGGTTGCTCGAGAAAATCCTGCGTCGGCAGCGGTTTTTCGACGTCTTCAAACACACCTTTGCCCAGTTGTTGCTGCGCACTCTGGTCCGCGGCTTCGGCCGCAGGCGGAGTGATTGGCAGCACGGGCAAAGCCATAGGCATAGCTACTTTCGGGGACGAGGCCGAAGGCGCCATTGAGCTGGCCGCCGGCATTTGCGAGTAATAGTTCGATGGATTGAATATCATCCCCTTCGGAGGAAACTGCTGCGCCACAGGCGGCAACTTGAACAGCCCACCGACGAATGGTCCGACGAAATAATCCGCTTTGGTTGGGACGCCCTGGATCTGGACGGCAGTTTCCAAAACTTTGGTTAATTGCTTGGCGTCAGCCAGATGAATGTTGAGCATAGAACCGGGAAGATTAGACTGCTCTTCTTGAATGAGAGGCATGCTGTCAATCAATCCGCCCGCATTGAGCAGCGGATGCTGCTTCAACGCTTGGCTATTAGATGGATAGACGTTGGTTGATGCCTTCGGATTTTGGAAGAGAGGCATCTTGCACTTCTCTTGTCGGTCGTAAAGAATATCGGTCACGTAGTTGGAAATTTTCGGTGGCGCCGCCGTAGGCTGCGGTGAACTGTTGCTCTTTTGCTGTGTGTTGTTGGTTTGATAGCCGATAATCTCGTATACCGCGCCCGGCTTCAGTGTGGCCGAGCTGTGATCGAGGCGGTTCAGAATCTCGACTGTTCCTTCCATAACGGTAAAACGAGTGACGGGTCCCTTAGCTTGCACCAAAACTGTGGTGCCTCTGATCCGCGCTTGTAGAACTTTGGTCCATATGTAGTACGCATCATGATCCTTGCGATTCTTGTCCAGGCGGAACAACATCTCGCCGCCCGTCAGATAGACCATGCGCTTGTTGGGCGCGATGGCAAAAACAGTGTTTGACCATGCACGTGTTTTGACATTCGGCCAGGAGACTTCCGCCCACGAGTTGTTGCCCGTGCCGATTTGCATGCCTTCGCGTAACTTGTCGTTCTTCTCAGCGCGCTGCGGCTCGCCCCAAATTTCCTTTTCCCAATCGACGAATCCGCGCTTCAACACGGTGCCGGACATTGCGGTGATGGTGGCAATCGCATCGCCGGTGAGAACCGGGTCGGACTGGGTGCTCAGCGCCTGGGCGCCGGGAGCCGCCATGCCACCGTAGAAAAACGCGGCTGCCACCAATGCAGTGAGTTTACGTCGCAGCTGTGACATTGGTTCGTCCTCCGGCCACTTCAGACTGAGTTGGGTTGCGCATAGCAGGCATCCCCACGAGGTTTATACCCGCCCACTAACACTTATGATGTTAGTTACAGGGTTTCCAACAAGGCAATTGGAAAACAGCCAAAGCCGCATCAGGCTGGTATTTCGGCTTCACCCAGCGGGCCT
>DATNQY010000066.1:0-4983 GCA_036703785.1 Candidatus Obscuribacterales bacterium | reverse complement strand
GAAATACCTCTGGTTCGAGACAAAGAAGCATAGAGAATATATCCGCATCACTGATGAAGTCGAAGAGTTCGTCCGTGATAGTGCCATAAAAGACGGCTTCGTTCTTGTCTCTGCCATGCATATAACCGCCGGTGTCTATATCAATGATTGGGAAAGCGGACTGATCAAAGACATAGATACTTGGCTGGAAGAACTTGCTCCGGAGAATCCGGATTACCACCATCACGAAACTGGCGAAACAAACGGGGATTCGCATCTCAAGCGGATCCTCGTTAACCATCAAGTGATGGTGCCGATTACTGAAAGCAAGCTCGACCTTGGACCGTGGGAGCAAATTTTCTACGCTGAATTTGACGGACAACGACGCAAGCGAGTGATTCTAAAAGCGCTCGGCACGACTTAAGGAGAAACGCTCACAAATGGCAAATACAACACAAACAAGACACAGAGGCCTTCTCAACGGAGAAGTTGTGATGAACTCAAGGCGACATGCCGTACAGAAGACGCAAGAACGCGAACCCCTGCGCGGCGCGGTAGATTACATGAATGCGCCTGTCTCGGAGGTGTTCGGCTCCAACGTTTTCAACCGACAGACGATGCGCAAGCTCCTGCCGAAAACGGTATACAAATCATTCGTTCACGCCATCGACAACGGCGAACGGCTTGACCCGGCGCTTGCCGATGTGATCGCCAACGCCATGAAGGATTGGGCAATGGCTCGCGGATGCACCCACTTCTCGCATTGGTTCCAACCTATGACGGGCTCCACCGCCGAGAAGCACGATGCGTTCCTGGTATCAAGCGGCGATGAAGGTGCGATTCTGGAATTCTCGGGCAAAGTATTGCTGCAAGGTGAGCCTGATGCATCCAGCTTCCCGAGCGGCGGCATTCGCTCTACCTTCGAAGCGCGCGGTTATACCGGTTGGGATCCGACCAGTCCTGCGTTCATCATGGAGAGCGTCAACGGCAAAACGCTCTGCATTCCGACGGTTTTCTATTCATTCAGCGGACATGCGCTCGATAAGAAAACGCCGTTGCTGCGCTCGCTGGAAGCGATCAACAAGCAAGCGGTGCGTTTGCTGAGAGCCATCGACAACAACGAATCGAAACGTGTCACTTGCACGGTTGGACCCGAGCAAGAATATTTCTTGATTGACGAAGCGTTCTATCTGCAGCGTCCGGATTTGATCAATGCCGGTCGGGCTCTGTTTGGCGCCAAGCCGCCACGCGGTCAAGAAATGGAAGACCATTATTGGGGTTCGATTAAAGAACGCGTTCTGTCATTCATGATGGATTGCGAGCACGAACTCTACAAACTCGGTGTGCCGGTGAAAACACGTCACAACGAAGTGGCTCCGGCGCAATTCGAAGTGGCTCCCGTATTCGAGAGCAGCAACCTCGCCACCGACCACAACATGTTGCTCATGGAAGTGTTCCGCAAGACTGCGCAGAAGCACGGCTTGCGCTGCCTGTTCCATGAAAAGCCGTTTACCGGTATCAACGGCAGCGGCAAGCACAATAACTGGTCACTCGCCGACAACTTGGGCAACAATCTGCTCGAGCCGGGCAGCACACCGCACGAAAACCTGCAATTCCTCGTGTTTTTGACAGCCGTCATTCGCGCGATGAACAAGCATGGTGCGTTGCTGCGCGCCAGCATCGCCAGTGCCGCCAACGATCATAGACTCGGTGCCAACGAAGCGCCGCCTGCGATCCTCAGCGTCTACCTCGGCGACAAGCTCACCCAGGTTGTGGAAGCGATCATCGCCGGTAAGCCGATGGAAGACAGAGGACACAAGAAGACGATTGAAGTCGGTGTGTCCTCACTACCGGATTTGTCCAAGGACGAATCCGACCGCAACCGCACCTCGCCTTTTGCCTTCACGGGCAACAAGTTCGAGTTTCGCGCAGTCGGCTCCAGCCAGTCGATTGCCTGGCCCAACACCATCCTCAACACAATTGTTGCCGAGTCCCTCGACTATATGGCGACGAAAATTGAGGAAGCGAAGAAGAAAGAGAAAAACCTCAATCAAGCGGTTCAAGCCGTGTGCAAAGAGGTTCTTACAGAGAACAAGGCTGTAATCTTCGCCGGTGACAACTATTCTGCCGAGTGGCATGCCGAAGCCGAAAAGCGCGGCTTGCCGAACTTGAAGAATACCGTTGAGGCACTTCCTGAACTCGTGAAGAACGAGACGCAGGACATCTTCGCGAAGTACAACGTGTTGACGCCGGAAGAGTTGCACAGCCGCTACACCATCATGTTGGAAGCGTACTGCAAAACGGTAAACATCGAGGCGCTCCTTACCTCGAACATCGGCACCACCATGGTGCTGCCTGCCGCGATTCAGTATCAAACTCGTCTGGCACAAGCGATTGTCTCCACCAAAGAAGCGGTGAGCGGCATCGACGTCAGCGGTCAAGAAAAGCTGCTTCGCGAAGTCAGCGAGCGTGTGAGCAAACTGAAAACCGCACTGGAAAAACTCGATGCTCTTTTCCACGAGGCTGATCAGGGAGCAACCGATCCGCTTCACCACGCCAAGTTCTATCAGCAGAAACTAATTCCTGCTCAGAACTCCGTGCGCCAGTACGCCGACGAACTTGAAAACATGGTCGACGACGCGCTGTGGCCGCTGCCCAAGTTCCGCGAGATGCTCTACATCTATTAGACGCGTAACAAAAACGTTCCCCAAGGGTGGCGCATGGCGCCGCCCTTTTACTTGGTGGTTCCGTTCGGGCCGCCGGTCGTGGTTCCATTCGTCCCGGCCGTCTTGCCGCCGGGAGTTTTACCTGCCCGCGGCGCATCAATCCCTCGGTGAAATTTCAGCCAGCGCTTGATCGCCTGTCCGAGTTCGTCCTTGGCGATCGGTTTGCTCAGATAATCGTCCATGCCGCACTCCAGGCAGCGCTCTCTATCGCCGGGCATCGAGTGGGCGGTCAAGGCAATAATCGGTGTGTGCCTGCCAATTAGCGCTTCTTGCTTTCTGATGCGCGACGTAGCTTCGTAGCCATCCATCTCGGGCATGGCGCAATCCATTAATATGAGATCGTAGCGCAGCCTGGTGGTCGCTTCGAGCGCTTCGCGGCCGTTGCCGACGATGTGCACCCTATAGCCTAGCTCCTCTAGCTGCAGCCGGGCCACGCGCTGATTCACGGCATTGTCTTCGACGACGAGGATGAGCGGGTTCGCCGGCTCGTTTGGCGGCAGCTGCAATGTCTCGTCGCCTCGCCGACCTTCAACGGCAGCTATCTGAACCGGCTCGAAGATCGAATGTCCTTGCATCACGTTCGAGAGACAGTCAAAAAGCTGTGACTGCTTGATCGGCTTGGTTAAATACGCGGCATAGCCGCACTTCAGGGCTCGCTCTCCACGACCTTCTTCTTCACCTGAGGTGAGAAGCATCAGTTTCGTCCCATTTAGATCGGGGCTGTTGCGCACGTAGCGCGCGAATGTAAATGGGTGCATATCAGAAATGCTGAAATCGACGATCACGAGGTCAAACGGTTTATGACTGGCGTGCCAGCGGCCCATTACAGCCAGCGCCTCGCTGGCCGTGTCGGCGCTCGTGCAGGTCATGTGCCAGCAACGCGCGTACTCGTGAATGACCTTTTGTGTTTCCGGCGGACCATTCACGGTGAGCACACGCAAGTTGCGCAATGTTTCCGGCACCGCATTAGGTGCATTCTCGTCGGCGCGATTTTCGAGCGGCACCACAAACCAGAATGTGGAGCCCTGACCCTCCGTGCTGTCGACTCCCAAGGTTCCGTCCATAAGTTCTACCAGGCGCCGCGCGATGGAAAGTCCCAATCCGGCGCCCGCCTTTTGGCGCGTCATGCTGCTATCAGCTTGGAAAAATGGCTCGAATAGTGTGCGCTGCATCGCGCGCGGCATACCGACGCCCGTGTCATACACGGAGAAACGCACCTGCACGCGCGCTTGCGATTGGCTCTCAACAGTAACGCGGCAAACCACTTCGCCATGCTCGGTGAATTTTACGGCATTACTCAGCAGGTTTATCAGCACCTGGCGCAGGCGCGCAGGATCGCCATAGAGCTTGCTCGGTACATCGCGCGACACATGCGTCATAAGCGAGAGATGCTTCTCCCGTGCTCGGTGGGACATAAGTTCTGCCGCGCCTTCCACCAATCCCAGCACGTCGAAGTCGGTTTGGTCCAGCGAGAGCTTGCCTGATTCCACTCGCGAAAAATCCAGCAAGTCGTTGACTGTCTCCAGCAGGACGAGCGCGGATTCTCGGCTGATTGTCACAAACTCCCGTTGCTCGTCGCTAAGCTCAGTTTGCAAAAGAAGTTCTGCGGTGGCAATCAAACCATTCAATGGTGTACGAATTTCATGGCTCATATTGGAGAGGAATTGAGATTTAGTCTGTGCGGCGGCTACGGCGTGATCGCGGGCGGTTTGCAATTCTTTGGTCAGCCAGCGCAGCTCTTCGTTCACGGTATCGAGCTCGCTCACACGTTGCTCCAGAGCTTTATTCAAAGACTGAATTCGCTGGTCGAACTTGCTGCGTTCATGAATGCGGCTGATGAGCGACTGCAAGCGAGTGACTAGTTCTGTCGGGTGAAACGGCTTGAAGAGATAATCGTCGGCACCGGATTCCCACCCTCGGAGCATGGTTTCCCGATTGGTTAGTGCGCTCAAGAGCACCACCGGAACGGCCGCTGTTTCTTCATTGCCTTTCAACTGGCGGCACAGATCTATGCCGTTCATCCCGGGCATGCGCACATCGGCAACCACGACGTGCGGCCGCCATTCATAGAATATGTCGAGCGCTTGATCACCATCCTCGGCGATGCGCACATCGGCCAACGGTGCCAGCAAGTGCTGCATGTACTGGGCGACTTCAGCATTATCATCGGCGATGAGAAGGCGTGCCTTAAAGGCATTAGCCGCCGGCAGGCTCGGCATCAAAGGTGGTGATACTACCTCGGCGCCCGCTAGAGGCTTCTTAAAGGTGCGCACTTCCA
>DATNQY010000065.1:0-8394 GCA_036703785.1 Candidatus Obscuribacterales bacterium | reverse complement strand
TCTTCGCCCGTGACGTAATCGCGCGGCACGGCTTCGCCGTAGCCTTGCGTACCGTCATCGAGAGTGGCGCGCACGATCAGGTTGGTTGATTCGCGCCGCATGGACAGGCTATGCCCGAAGGCAAAGCGAAACGGCAAATTGACGCTAAAAGCTTCTATAGCTTTGATCTTCATGTCCCTGCTCTGTGCAAAGGCTGTGAAGCCCGGGTATTGATCCAGCTCGCCAATAACATCTGATATTCGGTTGGGTTTGCCTCAAAGTCTAGACTGTGAGCAGCAGATGTGAAGATCTTCAACGTTTTATCCGCCGAGCCTATGGTGGAAAACCACCCTTCGAGCCGCTTCAAGTGGACAATTGCATCCCGTCCCGACTGCAGGACCAGCACAGGCACCTTCAGCCTGAGGCTTGCCCGTTTACAGGCGGCCGTCAGAATCAGGCTCTGCACGAAAAACCTCGCTGTCGCCCGCTTAAGACGCAACGGATCGCTAGCCACGTATTCGAGATATGGCGGGTTGTCCGTAAAATGCTCCGGTGTTAACGGGATATCGAAATAACTGCGACCCCCCAATAAATAGCTGAGGGCGATCTTAAGTTTGGTACCGAACGTTACATCGACCTGAGTTGCCACTGCCGGTGAGGTCAGAATCAGCCCTTTGATCTGCTTGCCCTGGTCGGACCCAGCCAACGTGAGCGCCACCTTGCCGCCCCAGCAGTTGCCGATGAGGAAAATCGGACTGCCCGGGTGCCGCCTGATTATTTCTTGCACAATTTCGCCGATGTCGTCCACCAGCCTCGTGTATGAGCCTATGTCTCCGGCGGGCTGACTGCTGAGCCCGGCGCCGCGTCTGTCCGGGGCGTAGACGGCTATGTCCTGTTTGTTAAGCGCGACGGCGGTATCTTCAAACCACTGGCTATGGCCTTCGATTCCATGTAAGTAGACGGCAATGGGAGCCCCGGCTTGTGCTGCCCAAAAGCGCACCGGGTGAGCGATTCCGTCACTTGTAACTATCTGCTGCGTTATGCTTGAGCTAACCAGATTTCCAGGTATGCCGCCAGGGACTTGGGCTGCGGCATTCTCACGTGCAAAATTCATAACCATCGAAAACCTGCTGAGGCAACGGCAGAGCTTGCCAGTTCTGGTCTGCGAACAATAGCATGTAAGTTTAGCAATCGCCTGCTCGGCGTAAAAGGCTGATCAGTTTAGGTTTTACCTTGTTGTCAGTAAACACCGGTAAATCCTTAACTTTGCTGTGAATGCTTGCGGGGCTTGTGGTTGTACAGTGATAACCTTTAAGACCTACCTATCTACCTAAAGACCGACCCTAGACCACACAGAGGAAAGTCATGGCTCGATTGCCTGGATGGATGCCGATTCTGCTCGACCGCATACAATGGGGATGCTCGACAAGCCCATGGTTTGTCAATCTCGCCGACGAGCGCAAGATTCACGATACCGGTAAGGCTATCTGTAAAGAGCTCTGGCCGTTCATCCGCGAGCTGCCGACCAATATTGCCTTCGTGCGCGACGCTATTCCGGAAAACGCGGACAATTTGCAGGCTGCGCGCAATTTGCTTGGTCAACTCTCGGACGACGAGCGTAAGTACCAGCAGCTGTTCTTGGCGCAATGCTATTTTGCCGGCGTAACCGAGGAAGAGCTCTGCACCATGACGCCCACAGCTGAGGCAGACGAGCTTTGCGAAGCCATGCGCCGCATGTGCCGGGAGTCGGACTACGTAGACGGCGTGCATGCCATTGTGGCTGCCGAATTTGCAGCCACGCTCTACTCACGGGCGGCGTTGCCGATCTACGAAAACTTCTTTCAGAAAAATCACGAACACACCAAAGAGCAAATCGATGGCGGCTTGGAATGGTTGCGCCTGCACGCCAAAACCCACACCCGGCACGCCATCTGGATGAAGCGCATGCTCGGCGATATCGAGGACAGCTCGGAAAATGAGATTCCGCGTGCAGCAGAGCTCCTTCTGAATGCTGTGCTCAAGCTCTGGCAATGTCCGCCGGAAGATTCGAAACAACAGGCCGCCGGCCTGGTTTCCTGAGCAGAGTTTCAATAAAGATTGCTCAATGTTTGTTATTGCTTGGCAACAGAGTAAAAGCCTCTAAGGATGGAATTTTGCAACCCATGACATAATGCCGGACGGTTGCCAGGCGATGGAATTCAAGTGGGAGTTAGTGGAAAAATGCCCTTCGTGGCTTCCTAAATTCGGCCGGCATTCAGTCAACCCAGAGTTGGCTTGCGTATCCCCGCTAAGGCAGATCACATGCTCAACGACAAAAGGCATCCGGATTCAATGTCAATCAAATTAGCCATCACAGCTCTGGGCGTTGCTGTCACTGTCGGCGCGTTGCCGGCGTGGGCGGTTGCGCAGAGCGGCGGAAAGGACAAACTGTTGAGTGCATTTGCATTACCAAGTCAGGTTTTAGTGGAAAGAACAGTGGACGGATCTAGCTTCCTGCAAGATATGAACGATGCAGTCAAAGCCATGAAGGCTTATTCGTTCACCTATGAAACGACTGTTTATAAAGGCAACAAGACAATCGTGCAGGCCGGGCAGTTTTACTTCAAGCAGCCGCGTCTATTGCGCGTAGAGATGACTGGTCCCTACAAAAAAGGCGCCGTCGCCGTCATGAACAAAGACGGCAAAGTACGTGGTCATCTTGGCGGCATGCTCTCGGGCGTCACGCTCACGCTCAGCCCGGACTCCGATCAATTGCTGGGAGCCAACGGCTACCCGATGACTGATTCGGATTTCGCCGGCATGCTGAATGTGATGAAGCGCTTCCAGCAACAAGGCTGCAAGGTCAAAGTTTCCGACAGTCCGGTGGCCGTCGAAGGTCAAACCGGCAAGGTCTATGTTCTGGAGTTCTTCCAGGCAGACCAGCTCTACAAGCGGGCGTACATCGATCCCAAAACGCTGTTGCCCGTGGAATGGTTCGACTACCAAAAGGGACAACTCTTCGCGCGTACAGTTTGGAACAACGTAAAACTCGATCAAAACATTGCCGACGCAATGTTTCAAATTTAGAAGGAAGGTCACATGTTCAACGCACCAACGCTAGCCACTATCGGTTTGATCGGCACAGGCGCGATTGTTGCAACTCCGGCTCTGTATCGCGCTTTCAAGCGGCGCGGCAAGGGAGTCTTTTACGAAAACGATTACTTGATTCAACGTGCGCCGCAAATGGCCACGCTCGCCAATGTCATCTGCATCGCGCTCGCTTTTTTGGCGTACAACAACATGGGATTGGACGCCTCGCTTCAGCCGTTGTTCACACTCGGCAATGTAATGCCGCCGGCGGCAGCCGGCTTGGTGAGCTGGATTGGCGTGCTTCTCATCATGTCGGGGCTGGTATTTATGGTCGGCGGTTGGTACTCGTTGGGCGAGTGCTTCTCGACTGATGCCGAAGTGATGGAAGGTCAAACGGTTAAACGCAGCGGCATGCTCAAATACGTTATGCATCCGGCTTACTCAGGCATCGTGCAGTGCTGCCTGGGCAGCTCTCTGGCAGCCGCGTCTTTGCCGGCGGCTTTGATAGCCGTGGCCGTGGTGGCACCGCTATGGTTGCGGCGAGCAAAGTATGAAGAGAAGTTGCTGCTCGAATCGCTCGGTCCGGACTACCGTAAATACGCTGAAGACCTGAAATGGCGCCGTTTGATCCCGGCATTCATCCCGATCGGGGTCTAGGAACATCGTTGGGCTAAGCTCGTCGGTTTAGCTATGACAGTTCGCTGAAAATCTCTTGCGATCCGGCTCGTTTCCCTCTATGCAAACCGCATATGGTGGCGTAAGATGGATATCAGGAAGTCCCTTCAACGCCTCTGTCACCGCGTATTAGGGACTTGCCTTGGGAGTGCTTTGCCTTGAATACCATGGGGACCAGGTTGAAGCGAGCCGCACTGGCACTCGCTTTCACCGGGATTTTGACGCCGAATGCTTTTGCCGCACCTGATGGACAGGACGTTTCCGACTGCCAGAAAATTCTCGAGCAAGGTCAAACCTACCTCAGCAGCGAGGATAAGCCCAACGGGCATCGCTGGATGAAGGCAAAAATCCTGATCAACGCCAATCAGCATGTAGTCTGGGACACCGTACACGAAGAGCGCAAGAAAGATCCCGATTTGGCGTACAGCAAAGTTTTGAATACGGAAAACAATCAAGCTACTCTCGAGCAGAAGTTTTCCTTGCTGCCGGTAATCGGCACTGCGACGTGCGTTATGCATAACAGTGAAGTGCCGGACGAGCGAATTGATTACAACATGGTCAGATCGGACCACTTCAAGGCGCTTGAAGGAAGCTGGGTTCTTACTCCCGGCAAAGACTCCGAGTCCACCTATCTCGAGCTTTCTTCGTACTGCGACATGGGTTTGCCTGTGCCGAGAGCGATGCTGGATGCAATTACCTCCAAGAAGCTCGCTCGTCGTATAGCCAACGTCAAAGCCATGGCCGAGGCGGCGCAGTTAAGACTGGCGCACAAAAACTGAAGACTTACTTCGGGCTTGGCGGGGGCAGTGCAGGAATGTACCGTCTTGCGTTTTCCAGGGCTGTTTCCAACGCCGCTGTTGGAAGCTACTTGCCGTTGGCTTTGTTGTCGACTCGCACTTCAAAGGTAAGACGGGCATTGAAGCACTTCTCAAACAGAGCTTTCTTCTCTTTGAGCGCCCATGTCTCGGGCTCCCAATTCTCACCCGTCCGCACATAAATGATTAGCGAAACACAACGGCGCCCGTCCTTGTTTTTGCCTTCGCTTTCAAAGTCCAATTCTAATCGCTGCACCGACTGACGGTGGCTGCGATCGAGCGCTTCGGCCAAGCGCAGGATAGCCGCCATTTCAGTCACCATGCGCCTTTGCGACTCGGGAATCGACTGGAATGCTTCGTGTGAATCCTTGGGCTCCGAGCCGCGGTGGTAGCGGGCGATACTAGCAATCAAGGACACTTCCTCTTCGGAATGACCGAGCAGCCCACCGTTCTTAATGAGGTAGTACGAGTGCTTATGGTGGCCGTTTCGCCCTATGAACATGCCGACGTCGTGGAGCATGGCGGCCGACCAGAGCAGATGCGCCACCTCCTCAGGGTAAGTGTGCAGCGTGCCTATCGTTTTGATGTAAATCTCGCCTGCGAGCCTGGCTACTTGCTCGGCGTGTTCGACTGATGCGTGGTATTTGTCGAGAAGCTCATGAACACTGCCTGAGCGAGGATCCTTATGATGCTCGATGCTGCCTTTCAGCCAACCGGTTTGCAGAAAGCGATCGACTATTACTCCTTCACGTAAGGCAGCGGTACAGATGATCACGCTGTCCGCCTCAAAGGAGCGTAAAGTTTCCAGCAAGACGATCGCTCCGGCAAGAATCGTGCGGTTGCGATCGACTGAAAGCTCTTTGATGCGTTGGGCCGAAAGGAAAGTGGTTTCCAACCAGTCGACAAGCTGTTCAAGGTCGTTGAGGAACAGCTCATAACCATGCAACTCATTATTCTTGCGTTGGCTGCGAATCCTGTCCAATTTCGCTAGAGCTTGAATGGTTCCGGAAGTGCCAATCAGCCTCTTGAACCCGCCGGATTCGTCTATGCGAGCGGCAGCCGGACGCAGCACACCGCGGACTTCGTCGTGCAACTCCCGAATTTCCTGCGGAGACGGACGCTCTTTCTTGAAGAAGCGTTGGGTCAAGCGGGCTGCACCCAGCTTGTACGACTCGGAAAAACGGGTGGCTGAGCGATCGCCCAGAATAATCTCCGTGCTGCCGCCACCTATATCCACGATGGCGAAGGGTCCATCCAGAGCCGGCATGCTCCAAATCACACCGAGGTAAATCAGGCGTGCTTCCTCGTGCCCGGAAATCATCCGCGCGTCGATATCCAATTCGCGACGAATGCGGTCGAGAACCTCTTCGCCGTTGTTGGCCTCGCGTACCGCCGACGTGGCTACGGCAAGAATGGTTTTGGCGCCGCACTGGGCGGCCTTGGTCTTCATGTCCTTGAGGATGCGAATGGCAGCGCTGATGCCGGCTTCGTCTATGGTGTGGGCGGTAAGCGCGCGCCTAAAGAAGGGCACTGCTTCCTTCTCCCGCATTATCACTTCGAAGTGGTCTCTGTCCTCAATCGCCTGGCAGACGATCATATGGAAGGAGTTGGTGCCCATATCAATGCAGGCAATGAGGGGGCCGCCATAGATTCGGGCGAACGACTTGCTGCGTTTGATGCGGCTGGCAGGCGACACGATAACCATTTGGCGGGGACACCTTCAAACTCTGCCATAGATCGTAGATGGCAAAGCCAGCGACTTCAAGCTTCCCCCGTGGGAACTTTCTCATCCTATATATATAGGATGGGAAGCCGATCGGGCAGCGGCATCCGACGGCGAACCCGCCGCCAGTCGGGCTTTGTGGAAAAACCTCGCTAACTACGCGCCAGTGTGGGCAGATACGACAGCACTCTTGCCGCCGCCCGCTCGCCGCTGGCGATGCAGTCGGGGATGCCGACGCCGTGATATGCGTTGCCTGCCAGCTCCAACCCGCCGATGTTGGCTACAGCCTTTTCTATGGTGGACACCAACTCGGTATGTCCCAGGTTATACTGCGGCATCGCTTTCGGAAAGCGACTGGTGATCGAAACCAGCGGCACAGTCTTGATGCCCATATAGGTGTTGAGGTCTTGCCAGATCAAACACTCGAGATGTTCGTCGCTCAGATCGAAAACATCCGGCTGCAGCGCACCACCGACGAAAACCCGCAAGACCGCCTTGCCCACCGGTACGCGGTCGGGCCACTTTATGCTGCTGAAGCTGCAAGCGAGTATGGTTTTCTTTTCGGTGCGCGGCACCACAAATCCGAAGCCATCCATCGCATGTCGAATATCCGAACGCCGATAGAGCAAATTGATCACCGCCGAAGATGCGTACTCGATCTTGCGCAGGTCTGCGACCAGTTGTGCGTCTGTCGAGCCGTCGAGCATGTCGGCGGCTCGAAAAGCAGGAGTGGCCAGAATCACCGCGTCGCCCGCAAGCACGCTGCCGTCGGAAAGTTCCACACGCCAACGCCCCTCTTCGCCGCGGTCAATTTTGCGCACCAACGAGTGCGTTCTTATGCTGCCTTGAGGCAAGTTGCGTTCCAATTCTTTGATCAGCAGACTCAGTCCCTGATCGAGACTGACAAACATTCCATAGCGAGCGCCGCTTTCGCCGGCGGCATCTTCTCTGTTTCTTTTGGCGGCGATCATTCCTTTGATTATGCTGCCGTACTTCTGCTCCAAACTAACAATTTGCGGTAGCGCGGCGCGTACGCTCAAACGATCAGGGTCACTGGTAAAAATGCCCCCGACAAGCGGTTGCACTACCTTGTCCAACGCTTCCTTGCCGAATCGGCGCGTGACGAATTGACTCAATGTTTCATCAGCGTCGGGCTTGCCTTTGGGAATGATAAACTCCTGCAACATGCGCAACTTGCCGCCGAAGGTGAACAACCCTGATTTCAACAGCGGTGCCGCCTGCGTTGGCGCCATCATCATGTACCCTTCGGGCACGGGATGCAGTCGGCCCTGGTGTGCGACGAAAGTGCGCCGGTTTTTCTCATCGGTTTTTACCAGGCGATGTTCGATGCCTAATTCCATGCACAACTGCAAAGCGGCCGGCTTCTCAGTGATAAACGAGTCCGGTCCGAGCTCGAGAATGATGTTTTCCAGGCGGTAAGTATTGATGATACCGCCGACTCGCGAGCCTGCTTCCAGCAGGGTAACATCAACGGGCATTCCGACGCGCTGCGCTTCTTTGTTCAAGCGATAGGCGGCGCTCAACCCGGAGATGCCGCCACCGATGATTATTACTTTGCGCTTCGGTGGCGTGGGTGGGGTGTACCCCTGGTCGTGAGAGCCGTGTGAATCGGGGCTCTGCGATCCGGCTTGTGTGGGAATGGGATCAGGACCTGGCATAGAAAGACTCGATTTTTTCTCCTGCCAGTTCGGCCAGCATTTGCACAAACTTTGGGTGGTCGCCTACCGTCGCCGCTCGCAACATTGTGATTCCTTGCAGGCGCGCGCCTGCGGCGGCTAGTACATCCAGGTCATACAAGACTTCCACATGGTCGACTAGAAATCCCACCGGCACCACGACAGCGTGCGTCTTACCTGCTGCCTTTGCCTCTTCAAGCCGCATGAGCACATCGGGCTCAAGCCATTTCTGTTGCGGTGGTCCGCTGCGGCTCTGCCAGCCGATAACCCAATCGAAGCTGTCGTTCGCGTCGGCGGCGCGATGCGCCGCCCCTATGACTTGAGATGACCCGACAAGCCGGGAAACAGCGGCGGCCGTTTCTTCTACTTGGGCGGCATAGCCGGATTTGTCGGACATTTCTTGCGGAATTGAATGCGCGGTGAAAATAAGCCGGGT
>DATNQY010000064.1:0-7952 GCA_036703785.1 Candidatus Obscuribacterales bacterium | reverse complement strand
TTGCTTAACAGCTTGCTCGAGTTGTGCCGCAAATTCTTGCAGCGCGACCTCGATTGCTATCCGCTCTCTTTCGGCTTTTCTGCGAGCCTCCGCGGCTCCGCTTCCCGCCGCTCCGAGTGCCTGGTCCAGGGCGCCGCCGACACCGCCGACCGGAGGTGGAGCGTTCCAACCACCGCCACCACCAGCAGCTTGCTGAGGAGCCGGAGGCTGTGACGGCGCACCGCCCGGCATGGCTCGGCGCATCGTTTTGCCATACGACTGTTGGACCGCATCGAATGCGTCAGCAGATCGCGCGTTGCCGCCAAGCGAGCCGGAGAGTAGGTTCTGAGCCGAAGCTGGTTGAGGAGCTGAGGCGGCTTGAGGTTGAGGCGCTGGGCAGCCGCCGGGAGCAGCTGCTCCCCAGCTCGAAGCTGCGGCAGGCGCTCCGAAGCTAGAAGCTGTGGCAGGCGCTCCCAGTGCGGCGGCGTCGATCCCGTTTGCTGAGGCAGAACTATACATATCCCAAGCCTCAGCACGTTCAACCGGCTGCACGATGGTGCGTATCTTGCCGTCCTTGTTGACGATTTCAGATTCGTCGACCGCGACGAACGCGGTGAACTTGGTCAAGAGTTGGTGTTTGACGGACAACTCCACAATCTGCTTTTTCAGAGCGTCGGATGGAGCGAGCCGGAAACTATCTTCCAGATCGACAATTCTCGCCTTCGCCCACAGCTGAGCGATGGCGGGCATTTCAACGGCACGCTGTTTCACCTTTTCATCAAATTGTTTGCCGTCGGAGAACTTGCCTTTAATTTGAACGGCACCTTTGCCCGAAAGCTTGAAGAATGCTGTGCTGGCTCGTCCGGCGAACAAGTCTGGTATGCGGCCGGGTGTGACGGAATCCGCTTCCACCGGAGTACCGTTAATTGATTCAACAACGATATCGGTGACCAGGGGATTGCCGATCTCACGCCCGACGGCTTGCAGAGCCGTTTCCAAATCCGCGCCTGGTTGCACGAAGCTGACGGTTCCGCCACCGAGGTTGGCCATGCGACGCAATAATCCTGAGTTGACGGCCGTATCAATACCAACCGCAAATAAGCGAGTGGCCTTCAGCTCCTGCTGCACGCGCTTCAAGATACGTCCTTCATCGCCGACCTCACCGTCAGTAAGAACAACAACAACCGGAACTCGTCCTTGTTGGTGCGAAACATTCGAAATGGTTTGGAGAACGGTTCCAAGCGCGTTGTACAATTCAGTGCCGCCGCGTGCGCCGATGGTGCGCAGATGCTGTAAACCCGCTTCCATGCCGGCCTCGTCCGCCTGAGAGAAGCACTGTGCCGGCGACGGACACGGATTGTTCGGCGCGCCCATCCACTCAGGGATATTGTCGAAAGCGCAAATGGCAAACGTGTCTTGGGGCCCAAGCGTCTGCAATAGCACCGAACATGCACGAACGGCCGAGACCATTTTGATGCCGGCCATGGAGCCGGAGCGATCGATCAGGAACACTACGTCACGCGCGGCGCCAACATAGCCATCCTGCCTGGGTGGAATCACGGACAACATGGCATAGTCGCCATCAGTACCGTGGAACACAAGCAAATTGGATTTGAGCTGCTTGCCGGCCAGATTCCAGCGCAGCACGAAGTCGCGGTTGAGCCGCTCGTTGTCTTTCGCCAGTTCGATTCTGCTGATTCCGTTTTTGATACCGAATTTGGTAGCGTGTTGCGAACACGTTAAATTATCGATTCCGCCCGAATCTCCTTCGATCACATCGACAGCGATTTTTAAATCGACCATCGGATCGAAGCCCTGAGCCAGAAGCGGAGGCGTGATTCTCGAGGCGTCGGGCACGACATCGGTATCAAGGTGCGTTCCATCCCCCACCGGCAGCCGAGGCTGCTCTGCACCAGGGATATACCGATCGGCCACGACCGTGGGCAAGCGAAGTTCTGTGGTGCCGGCTTCAAAGTACGGCAGTCGTTCTGAATATGTGAGCACGACGGTAATCTCCTCAGCTGGAGGAAGATTGCCTACCTGCATCGTGAAGACGTCGTCACGTTCTTGCTCGAGAAGCGCAGCGCGCTTACCCTGTTGCAACGCCTGCTGATACTGCTGTCGAGCTTCCGTTCGTTCTTTCACCAGCCCTTTCACCACGCGGTCGCCAACACGCAATTCGAAATCGCTGACCACACATCCGCCGGAAAGCGGAAATATATAGACGGCTTCCAAATGCTCTTTAAATGTATTGCGAAACTTCTGCTTCACCATGACTGAGGCAACGCGATCGGCAACTTTCGCCTCGATGTCGACGGACGCCAGGGGCAGCAGTTTTTTCTCTGTGCCGACAGCCACCTCAATTATGCCGACACCACGTTGGTGTTGACCAATTGGGAGTTGAATAAGCGGAAGTCGCTCTGTCACCGTGCTCATGTTAATTCCCTCCGTCGCTTCGTTGAGAAGCAATTAGCGCCGAGATGGCCGCTTTGAGTTTGTCTTGAATGATTTCGATTGGTACCGTCGGCGACCAGCCGTCTTCCACCATGAGCTTCAGTCCGGGATCAATAATGATCTCCTTCCACATGATGGCATTTACTGGTGCGTCGTGTTTCTGTGCCGTACGCACAATGGCCATTCCGGCCAACAGGGATTCCATTTCTTCGTCGGAAAGTCCATACAGTCGAGACTGTATTTCCGAAAGCGGCATGCCGCGGCCCTGCAGAGCCTTGATAGTCACAGCTTGCAGCAGGTGTCGCTTTGCGTATCTTGCCTGGCGCCCTTCGATAACCGGACGATCGAGCAATCCCAGCGTTGTGTAATAGCGGATGGTTCGAGCATCAGGCACCGGCGAAACGCGGTTGTCTTGAGAGTTGCCCAGCAATTGATAGTGTTCGAGCGTGAGTGCCACCTCCCCGGCGAGCTCTTCGAGTGACAAACTGATGGGTTGCTGTGAGATCATGACAGTATTTTATGCCAATACTGTCATACTGTCAAGAGTCGGATAAACGCCGCACCTGTCCTAGCCCCAGCCTACAGCACGCTTTCGGCGCAGGGCATTACTGTCAAGGTTTTAATAGTTACTGTCACCATCACGCAGTCCGCGCCGCCGGCGCTCCTTCTTGAGCGGCCTCCGCCCAGAACGCTCGCGCGCCTTTTGTTCTGTACCGCTGTGCGACAATGAACGCACAGGTGAAAAATGGACAAAACACGCCAAAGCGCAAAGCTCAAAAAGAAGGGGGCCTATTTGCCTGATCAACCCGAAGCTGAAATGACCGAAGCAGCCGACAATGTGGTGCCACTTCAAGAGAAGCGCAGCGTTTCTATCCCGAAGCGCACATACAGCCGTCCGCGATGGAAGCACTACATACGCTATCCCGCCTTGCTCGGTATTGTCGTGGTCAATTTCGGAATCCTCAGCCCAGCGGTTCGGATTGCGACCTCGCACACCGAGGTGACGCCCATCCTATTAGGAAGACTCGGACTGATCTTCCTTATTATGGTTGTTGCCGACCTGATGTTTTTGCCTTCCATAGTCCTGGAGTGCGACAGCGTTGAAGTCAGCGATGAAGAGCTGACTATCAAGAATCTGGTCCACCAAGCCAAGATCCGATGGTCGGAAGTCACCAAAGTGACTAACCCTCTGTTTTTGAAATTCGCCATCGTCAAAACGGCGAAATTTTTCTATCTGATCAATAAGCGCGACATTCAAGGCTTTAATGAGTTGATTCAAACCATTCAAATGAAGGCAGAGCAAGCGTCTAAATAGGTATACTTTGCTGCGTACGCGCCCGCAGGCGGCGTTTATCAGTAGGGAAGTCATGGCTAAGGGGAAGATTCGAGTTCTAATCGGCAAGCCGGGGCTGGACGGCCACGACCGCGGAGCGAAGATCATCGCGCGCGCTCTGCGAGATGCCGGTATGGAAGTCATCTATACAGGATTGCATCGCTCTCCTGAAGAGATAGTTGAAACGGCCATTCAAGAGGATGTCGACGCCATCGGGCTGAGCATCCTTTCCGGAGCGCATATGACGCTTTTCCCGCGAGTCGTCGAGCTGCTGAAAGCACAGGACGCCTCGGACATTCTGGTCTTTGGCGGCGGAATCATTCCCGATGAGGACCGCGAGCAGCTTTTGCGGCAGGGCGTAGCCGAAGTTTTTGTGCCTGGAGGCGCCACCCAGCGCACGATTAAATGGCTGAGGGAGAAGTTTGCCGAAAAGCAAGCAGCCGAGGGATCTACAAAGATCCCCCATGAGGCCTGAATCACATTCACGCAACAATTGACAGCCACCCCGTCCAAAACCTTGGCAATTCGGGTATACCTGACTACGGTGGGTTTTTCAGCTAACCTTAAATCTCAAGAGATCACATTAAATCCGCAAGACTATCTCTTGGAAGCCTGTTATACTCGCCTCACTGTCCAGGTATACGCGCTTTAGGAGCGATCCCTAGTGGCTAATTCCAACGAGATAGACATCAAAAAGCCTGCTGAACTTGCTCCTCCGGGATCACAAGAGAACCCAGTGTGCTTATTGTCCGTTTGCCATGAGATAGCGGGACATCTGTCCAAACATTGGCCTCAAGAATTCAAAGATCTCGTGGTTGGCTCTCGCCAGGAAACAGCTAAGGAGTTCGGTCTGGCCACTATGGCTTATGCCCTAGTTGGAAAATCCTCACCGCACGACGACGTGTACCATTACCCCTAAGCGCACGCAACAATTGAACGGATGACCCTTCCATATAATTGGAGGGGTTTTTGTTTTGCACCGTCTACTTTCGGGAAGCGGTAGAATGGGGGAGTCTGTTGACACTTACTAGAATGCGGCTTTATGTCTTCTAAGCCACCACTTTACAGGAAAGGCGACGTGGTACTGGTTGCCTTCCCATACACAACAGATGATGGTCAAACCCAGACCAAGCGGCGTCCTGCGGTCATTATTTCCAACGACTACAACAATGCGCGCCTGGATGATGTGCTTTTGGTCCCACTGACCAGCAATGTCACACGCGCCACGCGCGAGCCCACTCAGGTAGTCATTGAAATGAACAGTCCCGAAGGCAAAGCCGGCGGCTTGCGCCTCGACAGCGTCATCGATTGCACAGTTATCGCTACGATCCCCAAAACGTTGTTGGTCAACAAGATCGGCGAGTTTCCCAACGACGTTATGGAACGGGTGGACATGTGTTTGATGGTGGCCATGTCCATCGGCAGACCGGTGAATCAAAAGGATCAGCGCTACCCGGAGTTTGAGAACAATCCGCAGAGCGCGTAGCTGATGGCGGATGATACTGCGCTGGCAGCCTTCCAGGCTGCTTCCGGGACACCCGATCAGTGCCATCGTCAGGCACTTTTATCGGAATAGGCAAGTACGGTCGCCGTAGCAAACTCCTTCTCGTGGCTGACGGTAACTTCCCATCGCTGTAAACCTTTGCGTTCTGCCACCTGCGCTGCTCGTCCGTGCAGTCGAATGCCAGGCTCGCCCGTGAACTCGTGCGTTATCTCTATCTCTTTCCAATCAACACCATGCCAGCCGGTGCCGAGTGCCTTCGATGCTGCTTCTTTAGCGGCAAATCTGCCGGCAAGCCGTGGCACCACATGTGGTGCATCTCGTTTTATGTAGAGGATTTCCTGCTCATTCAGTATTCGTCTTAAAAACCGATCGCCAAACCGTTTGTACGCATCAGCGATGCGACTTATCGAGCAAATGTCCGTGCCGATCTTAATCTTCACCCGAGATCACAGCTTTCGCGCGTGCCGTACAAAAACACTTGCTCAGGAGCATTGAGATCTTCATGCAATTCAGTCACCGTTTTCCCGCAGCCGGGATGCCGCCAATCGGGTGCTATCTCGAGTAACGGCACGAGAGCATAAGCCCGTCTGTCAATTTGCGGGTGCGGGACTACAAGATAGGACGTTTTAACTTCGCGGTCGCCATAGAACAGAATGTCCAGATCGATAATTTTGGTCTTGACGCGCCCTTCGCCAGTCTCGTGGAAAACTTCCGGCGATTCGGCGCCTGTCATTCTGGTCAAGCGCAGCTCAATATCCTTGCAGACCTCGAGTAAATCTTGCGGCGAGAGGTCGGTTTCGATCGACGCTACCGCGTTGACGAACCATTCTACGTATTCGCGCCCCACAGGCTCAGTCTCATAGATGCTTGAACACTCGACAACTTCGATGTGCTCATGGTCTTTGAGAAACTGCATCGCCTGCTGCACAAAGCCCAAACGATCGCCTTCATTCGAGCCCAGCCCAATGAAAGCGCGCACCCATGAATTGTCTCCGCAATTGTCCGCCACGAATCACCACATTCGTTGCAAGCAACGAACCCAAAGACTTATCAGATGCCAAATTATATCGGGGCCGGACTATTTTGCGAAGATAGCATCGACGACTTGTCCGATGGATGCCAGGCTGTCAAACAAATAATCAGGCTCGAGCTCCGCCAGCACTTGTTTGGTCGTTTTGCCTGTGCACACGGCAATCGACCGGGCTCCGTAGCCCTTGGCACACAAAACATCATTGCGAGCATCGCCGATAATCACAAGCTCACCGGGAGAAAAATCCTGCCTGAATAGCTCGCTAGCCCTCTTGTGGGCGACCGCAGGCAACTCCATGCGGTCATGTGAATCGGAGCCGTAGGCGCCCATGGCAAAGTAGGAATGAAGCCCAAAGCGCTTCAGCTTCACGTGCGCCCCTTGCTCGATGTTGCCGGTGAGCAAACCGAGAAAGGCATCTTCGCGCGTGCGCAATATTTCCAGCAAATCGACGACACCGTCATGCACGCGAAATTCTGCCGAGCGTACCACTTCGTCTTCGAGGGCAGGAAGGTATTGCTCGAAAATATCCTGAAGCCGCGACTGGATGGCGGGCTTTTCCAGACCGTAGGAAGCCAGCGCCTCAAAACAAATTTGCGGATCCGTCTTGCCGGACAGGCTGTGCCCTTCGAGGCTGATCTCTTGATTCAGCACCGCGGACATCGCGCGTTCCAGTGCGCGCCGCCCGGCACCATGCGAAGAAACCATGGTTTCGTCAATATCGAAAAGCACCAGCTTGGGCATCCTTAGGGCTGCTCCTGACTGGGCGGAATAGTCTTGCCGGCAGTTTCGTCAACGCTTGCCTTGACTGTGATGATGGTGCTGTCATCCGATGCCACCAAAAGTGGTGACTGTTCGTCCCAAACAGCAACGCGGTTGCGTCCATTGCGTTTGGCAACATACAATGCCTGGTCTGCCTTCTCGATCAACTGTTCGAGCGTCGGCGCCTGTCCGGGGAAGGCGGCCGCCCCTATCGAGGCGGAAATGTGACCGAGTCCGGGCACCGGATTGCGATTGATGTTGCGGCGCAAACGATCGGCAATAAGCACTGCTTCGCTGAGCGGAGTCTCAGGCAAAATGACGGCGAACTCTTCGCCACCATAGCGGGCCGCGGTGTCGCCGCTGCGCAGCAGGTGCTTGAACACGCCTGCCACCTGGCGAATCGCTGCATCTCCAATCGGGTGTCCATAGGTATCGTTGATCTGCTTGAGTTTGTCCAGGTCGACCATGAGCAGCGAGCAGCCGGTGCCTTTTCTTTGCGCGCGATTAAGCTCTTCAGCCAGGCGATTCTTGAAGTAGATGTGATTGTACAGCCCGGTCAAACCATCGGTAATCGCCTGGTGCTTCACCTGTTCGAAAAGCTGGGCATGCGAAACAGCGACGGCCAACTGATCGGCTACGGCAGCAATTAAGCGCACCTCGCCTCGCTGCCAGTCCCTGCCGGCGCGGGTTTGATGGACAATCAGGATACCCAGAACGCGGTCGTCCTGAACAAGCGGCGCGGCAATCAGTGATTTGCTGCCGATTGCATCGAGATATTCGGCGAATTTGAACGTGCGCCTGTCCGTCTTCACGTCGGGAATGATTGATATCGGCAATGCCGGCAAGCCTGCAGGCGAATCGCCATCGGACTCAGTATGGAGCAGCGAAAGATC
>DATNQY010000063.1:0-5199 GCA_036703785.1 Candidatus Obscuribacterales bacterium | reverse complement strand
CAACTGAAATCCATTAGTTGGTCAATTCGGAAACGCGGCAGAGTGCCCCGGACCAGGATGGCGAAAATGACGATGCTATAAACTTTCACCACAGCCCAGAACCACTGAGACAAGGTTACCGGGTTTAACAACGATCCCAGGATACGGGCGAAGTCCGTGCTCACATTCGCGCTAGCCAGGATGCCGCCTATCCAAACGAACGCCTTCTGGAACGCCCATGGATCAAGGAAGCCCGGAATCGGCGATGCTCCGCCGCCGAAAAACATAACGGTAGCAATGGTGGCGACAATAAAGAGGTTGGTGAACTCAGCCAAGAAGAAGATAGCAAACTTGATGCCACTGTATTCGGTGTTATATCCACTGACCAGCTCGCTTTCCGCTTCCGGTAGATCAAACGGAATGCGGTTGATTTCGGCGCAAGCTCCGATCAAATACACTCCCATGAGCAGGAAGCTGCAAATCGCCAGGAGTACGGCAGCAATAATATGCGGCAAGTGGGCAAATGCAGTCGATACCGCCCTGCCTGGATCGCTTATAGCCGCTTTCCAATCGAACTCCAACACACCGCGCAGTTGCTGGGTATCTTTGTCGAGAATCTTCGGTCCAAAGACGTTCCAATGCAAGAAGCCCGGCGATCGCGGCGCCGCCGGCACACGCGTCGGCTGTCCCATCACTCCTGCCACCGGTGGAATCGGGGTGTCGGGTTTGGTGAAAACGTACTGTGATGGCAGCTCCTGCAACTGGGCAATCGACGTTGCGGCATCTGTGGTCCGAATGTTTTGCAAAATAGCAATATGTACGACGTCGAGTGGGTTGTAGCCGCCAGCCTCAGCCGGCGAACCCATGGCCATATAACAGGTAGTAATGATCGCCATCACCAGCGGAATTTCGTAGCTGATCGCTTGAGCTGCCGAACGCAAACCGCCGACCAGTGAATACTTGTTGTTGCTTGCCCAGCCGCCCATCACAAGCGCGACCGTCGGAATCGCCGCCATCGCCAGCACAAAGAATATGCCAGTGGGCAATTGCATCGTCTGAAAGAGGGGATGGTTGAATGTCACCGCCGCCAGCAAAGGCATCGCTCCAAAAATCGACGGCGCAAAAAATAAAATCGGAGCGAGCGTGAACATAACCGGATCAGCGCCCGTGGGGGTGATGTCTTCTTTGAACAGCAACTTCACGGCATCGGCGGCAGTTTGCAATAGGCCATCCGGTCCCACACGGTTGGGGCCCTTGCGCACAGTAAACAATGCAAGAGCGCGACGCTCGCACAAAACCATGAACATGGCATTGATGGGAATGAACACCATCACAGCCGTAATCGGCACCAACGCTTGCAGTACTTCCACCACGGCAGTTGCAGTCTCACTGGGAGCACTGCCTTGGGTGGTGGCCAGAACAATTAGTGTCGGCAGCTCGCCAACCGCCCAGCATGCCAACCAGACAGGCAGAAAGATCAAAGCGATCCATGTCACGCACAATCGCGTGAATTTGAAAATCTCTATCCAGTTATATGGCCCTGTCGGCTCAACAATTGATTTGGGAACTGCTGCCAGTGAACTTGTCATTTTGTTAGCCTTTTCTTGTCTCCGCCATTACCGATCAACATCCGGAAGAATGATGTCGAGTGAACCAAAGATCGCCATGATGTCAGCGATCGGCCGCCCGGTTAACAGTTCGGGCAGAATCGAAAGATTGCAGAACGATGGATTGCGCCAGGCGACACGCTGCGCCTTGTCACTACCATTGGAGATTATGTAGCAGCCAAGAATGCCCCGCGGCGACTCGACTGCGGCAAAGCCTTCACCGGCTTTAATGCGCAGACCTGAGTTCTGCTTTTTAACCATTAGCTGCAAATCGCCTCCGCAGTTGGCGCAATCGGCTTTGCCGCAGGAGTTGCAGGCTTCGCGTTTTTTGCGCAACTCTTCAGTGGTGCCGCCCGGGATTTGCTCGATGCATTGACGAATGATGTTGTTGCTCTCGCGCATCTCGCGGATACGGCAAATGTAGCGAGCCCAAGTGTCGCCGTCGCCGTCCATCGTGATCACGTTGAACTTCAATTTGTCATAGATGGAATAAGGTTTATAACTACGCAGATCCATGGCCACGCCAGAGGCGCGCAGGCATGGCCCGGTAACCCCATAAGCCATGGCAAGCTCTTTCGGCATTACGCCGACGCCCTTTGTCCGGTTCAAGAAAATTGGGTTCTGCGTGACAATCGCCTCGTACTCGTCGACACGATCGTTGAACTCATCAGTGAATCTTTTCAACTTTTCGAACCAGCCAAGCGGTGCATCTCTTTGCACGCCGCCAATTCTGATGTAATTGAACATCATGCGCTGTCCGGAGATAGCCTCCAGCAAATCGAAGAGCTTTTCTCTCTCTCGGAACGGATAAAAAGGAAAGCCGAACATCGCCCCAAGGTCGATGAGGTATGTTCCAAGCCACAACAAGTGCGAGGTGATGCGGTTCATTTCGGCGCAGATCACGCGCATGTACTGCGCACGCGCCGGAATCTGCAAACCATCAATCTTTTCACAGGCGTGGGCCATCGCCCAGGAGGTGAACATCCCGGAAAGATAATCGACACGGTCAATCAACGCCTGGTATTGGAACCACGTGCGATTTTGTCCTTGCCACTCTTGCGCGCGATGCAAGTGCCCGAGCACAGGTTCTGTATGCCTGACGATTTCCCCATCGAGCGTGAGCAGCAACCGCAACACACCGTGGGTCGCCGGGTGCTGCGGACCCATATTGATGATCATCTCATCCGTTTTGAGGTTGGTATCCTCAGCGTAATGCGACGGCTGGATCAAGTAGCGCTGTCGGTTTGCTTCGGTCTGGGTAATTTCGGTAGCCATATTAGTCCTTCCTGCGGAATACGACAGCGCTATCTCATGCTATGAGGATTTTTGTCGTTTAGCGCGTCGATCGGTTGCTTGTAGTCTTTGCGCAGCGGATGTCCTTCCCAATCCCAGGGATTCATGATGCGACGCAAGTAAGGATGTCCATGATATTTGATGCCGACGAGATCGTATTCCTCTCGCTCGTGCCAATTGGCGGCCGGCCAGAAAGGAGTGATGCTCGGCACGTGGGGCAGGCGACCTTCGCCGACGGAGGCCTTAGGCACGCGCACCTTGACCACAAGCTCTTTTTGCGAATCACTGTACGACCAGAGGTGATAAACGGAGTCAAATGTATCGGGAGAATCGACGCCGCTCACCATGATCAGCAGATCGAGCGGACCAATGTCCCCGGCGGTGCGCAAATGACGCATTGTTTGCTCGATGTCATCGGCCGCCACTTCCAGTGTTTCGACATTGGCGCCAAATGTTCCGGACGAGTCAGCCAGTCGAGTCGATTTTATGCCAACGTCTTTGAGGAATTGACCGAACGGTCCAATTGCAAGCTCTTTGGGTTCAGCCGGCGGCTGCTGTCCAGCTCCATGTGCCCCCGCTCCTGGTTGCTGTGTCATGTTACCTGTTTCCTGTCTTCAAGGACTCGTCCGTATCCATTTTCGCCTGGTCGACCAACTCGCTCAGCGTTTCCATCGGCAGTCCGGTGTCATAGTCGACATGGCGAACGGCGTTTTGCTTATATACGCGCTTGCGTCGCTCTACATACGATTCGGTGCGAATCTTTTGTTGCAACTTGATCAGTGCATCCAGGATGCCTTCCGGTCTGGGTGGACAACCGGGCAGATAAACATCCACAGGAATAATTCTGTCCACACCCTGCACGACTGAGTACGAATCGTTGAACATGCCACCAGTTACGGTGCAGGCTCCCATGGCAATCACATACTTGGGCTCAGGCAACTGTTCGTACAGCGTGATCAAGGCCGGCGCCATCTTCCTGGTGATGGTTCCGGCGGTGATAATCAGGTCGGCTTGACGCGGAGTGCCCCGAAAAACTTCAGAACCGAACCGCGAGATGTCGAACGCCGACATTCCAACTGACATCATTTCGATGGCGCAACAGGATGTGCCGAAAGTCAGTGGCCATACTGAATTGGAGCGCGCCCAGTTGGCAACCGGGTCGATTATTTTGCTGAGCGCGTCGATCGCGAAGTCGAGGTTGCTGACCTGAACGGTATCGTGAAGCTCCTCTGGAATTCTAATGTTGTTTCCGTCAGCCATGATGCGTTATTCCCACTTGAGTGCTCCCTTCTTCCAGGCATACGCCAGGCCGGCAAAGAGAACCGCGATAAAAATGGCGACCTCAATGGAGGCAAGATACGGAATACCGGCTATCTCTCTCGAGTGTGCGGCAATCGCCCAGGGAACGATGAAGACGATTTCGATATCGAACAAGATGAACAGCAGCGCGTACAGGTAGTAACGGATGTCAAATTGCACATGAGCGTCTTGAAGTGGCTTCATGCCGCATTCATACGGCTGCGTTTTCAGAGGATTCGGCTTGTGGTAGCCGAGAACGCTTTGAATCACCCAAGCCAGACCGATCATCCCAAGAGCCGGCAGTGCGAAACCTGCAAGGACGAACAAAGCAATTTCAGCGAGTTGTAGCTGATACATTTTTGGTCTCCGGACAGCCTAAGTATTGGCTGCTTATGTTATGGAACTTAGCATAGCAAGGGTGCCATCATCATTTCTGCATACACATAGATTGTGTAGATTATAGAGCCGTAATAGAGCTTGCTTTATTGCGTTTGGGGCTGTTGTCATTGGCGCCCGTGACATAATATTTAACATACGTACGAATGAAAAAGCGACCACCGATCTCTAGTGACCGACGCAAACAGCTTGAAGAGCTGGTCGAATGTCTCGGCGTGGCCGTGCGTAATTTTCATTTGCTTGATGAGGCTACGACGCACAAATCGCATGCCGCCGATAACGATGAGGACGACTACGAGCGTCTGGAATTTTTCGGCGACGCGGTACTCAAGTTTGTAGTTGCCGAGTATCTATTCACTGCATATCCGGAAAAGCATGAAGGCGAACTTACAGAAATTGCCGGCGTTTTGGTGAGCGCAAAAACACTCGAGCAGGTCGGCGAATCACTTGGGATCGGCAAATTCATTCGAGTCGGCAAAGGCGTGCATGTTCGCTCGAGCATTGTGGCGCGCTCTACCGAAGCGATCCTGGGCGCTTTGTATATGGATTCAAGATTCAAGCAAGTCAGGCCGTTTATTGTCGACAATTTCTGCTGCTACGCGGAAGACGTCGCCAGCGATGAGGT
>DATNQY010000062.1:0-5281 GCA_036703785.1 Candidatus Obscuribacterales bacterium | reverse complement strand
AGTCAATGCCACCACTATCAACGGGGGCGCCGGCAGTGTCACGGCCAGCGCCAACGGCGCTGCCGGCAATGCCAACGGTTTCGGCGGCTTAATTGACTTTTCGGCTACGCAAGTGACGGCCGGTACCGGTGGCATCACACTAAACGCCAACGGGGGCGCCGGCGGCGGCGAAATTCAGGCAACTCTGGACAGCTTCAGCGGTGGCTCGGTCTTGGCCTTCAACGCCAATGCAGCCGGCACGGTCTCCGGCTTCGGCGGTCAGATCAATGTATTTGCCACCAATACCGGTGACAGTTTGGTCTTCGGCAATCAAGCGGGGCAGATCTCCGCTTCAGCTGCGGGCTATGCGACGGACGGAAGCTCGCAACCCGGTGGCTCGATCGCAATCACCACCGCGGCCAACCTGACGATAAATGGAGCCGGCATCAATGTCTCTACCTCGGCGCCCAACGGCGACGGCGGTACGCTTTCGTTCACGGCAGGCAGCGGCGGTCAAGGCATCATGCAGTTAATCGGCAACTTCTCCGTGAACTCTGCGGGCAACGGCAACGCCGGCAGCTTGACTCTCACCTATGCCGACGCGCATCCGCTAAACAGTGTCGACACCACCGGAGCAGCTGTGGTCAACGTGGCTAATTTGACCGCCCAGGCACCCGGCACCGGATCTGGTGGCAGCATCGTGGTCACCAACTCGCTGACGTCATCGCCGGTGGGCATCGCCAACAACGGCACCATCAATGTTACGTCAGCAAGCGGCGCCGCGGGTGCTCTCCAGCTATTGGCGGCCGGCACCAGCAGCGCTCCAACGCAGGACATCTCGGTGGTAGGATCCGGCACGTTTGCCGGTCCGGTGATTGCCATCGGACAGAACGTCTCATTCAATTTGACTAATACAGCACCGTTTGCCGTCACCAATATTCAGGCCATCGGCGGCAACCTGACGATGACGGTGCCCAATCTGGTGCTCGCCGACAACACGGCAATTCTCACCTCTACAGGCACTGCCACCATAACTGCCGCCAGCCTCAATAACAACAGCACCATCAGCGCGGGCGGAATTTTGACCGTCAACAACACCGGTAATATGTCGATTTCGGGCACCGGCACACTAACGGGCAGTTCACTGACGATTGGCAGTTCGGGCGGATCCCTCACCGCTGAGCAAGCTACTTTTAACGGCATAGTCAGCGGTAGTGCTGCTACCTCGTATTCACTGACCAGTGATACCAGCGATTTGAACGTAGGCTCGGTAACCGCCAACAGCGGCAACGTCAGCCTGGTATCGAATACCGGCAACTTGACGGTTAAAGCCGGCTCTACAATCATGGCCAACCTGGGCAACGTGGTGATCCAAGAGAACAACACAGCTGGTGTAATTAGTTTCGAGACCGGTGTCACCGTCGATGCCAGTTCCAACACAGGCACGGCAGGCACAGGCGAGGTCTTCTGCGTGATCGGTCCGCTGCCGGGCAGCCCTACAAACACTACGGCACCGTCCAACATGACTGTCACTACAGCCAACGGCGGTCAAGTATTCTTCGGCACCAATAGCATTGCCAGCGAGTGCTGCAATCAATCGGCCAACGCCAACGGTGCCAACATTGTGTTCAACACAGGCAGCGATCAAGCAACCAACATTATTTTGACGACTAACGATGCGTTCGTAGCCTTCAATCAGGCTCCCGCACCGCCGCCGCCTCCGCCGCCGGTAGCGCTGCCGCCCGGACATGGTGGCATACCCCCGGGACTGGGCGGATTGCCGCCGGGATTGGACGGTGTGGCGCCTCCTGGATTGGGGGGCACAAACCCCGGACAAGGCGGCACGCCACCTGGACAACAGAAGAAAGCAATGTTGGACGATGAGAGCGGTTACGAAACGGTTAGCTTTGTGCAAACGGCGCCTGCCGACAGAGTCAACAATGCAGACATTATTGTTGACGCCGATGCCGATGCCCAGTAGCCAACGTTATTGCTGATCGGCGTTGAATTCTTCGTCCGGCTTGTCCAAGCCGAACAGATTGAAAAACTCGTGAACGGGCTCTTCTCTTTGCGCCGACAGCATGTCGTTGGCCCAGCCCGCTAGATATTGAGCATAATCGTGATTGCCGTGTCGCTCGTACAGGCGAGAAAGATTTTGCAGCATCTGTGCCACCATGACGTGCTCCTGTCCGTACACGGCTTCGTACAAAGCGACAGCGTGCTCGAACAAAACTTCCGCTTCCTGATGACGGTCGTTTTCCGCGAGGTCTAGCAAGAATTGAAAGCGTTTGGCCAAATCCGGGTTGCGGCAGCCCATTGCCTGGGCGGCGGCACTAGCTTCGGCGAAGACGGCCTTGGCTGCTTGCAAACATTCGCCTGTGCATTCAATCGATGAGCCCGCCGTGCGGCGTATCTGGGAGCCATCCCTTCCGGCAAGCGGGCTTCCAGGCATATGTGTTTCACCATTCATGCAGGCACATCCGAGATCTTGTGAGTGCAACGACGCCGGCGGCAAAGCGCGTGTTCCGCCGCCGCTCAAGCCGATTCGGAGGAGGCCGCACGCTCGCCTGTCAGCTGAGCAATTACTTGGGAAACAATTTGATCGGGAGGCTCAGCGGCATCAACAACGACCGCTTCTTGGGGCGAAGGCTCTTCTAATGTCGAAAATTGGCTCTCTACCATGTCGCTTTTCATGTAATGATCGCGCCGGGCCGCAAGCCGCAGGCGGGCCGTGGGCTCATTGACTTTCAAATAAACGAAGGCCACGTCTTGATCGCCTGTGCCCAGCTGCTCCCGATATGAATTTTTCAGTGCAGAGCAGGCCAGAATGTGGGCTTGTCCGTCGGAAAGCCATCCGGCGATGGCTTGTTGCATGGAGCCAAGCCAGGGCGCGCGGTCTTCGTCGGTCAATGCGATGCCGGCCGCCATTTTACTTTTGTTCGCCTGGCTGTGAAAGCTATCGGCATCGACGAATTTTGCGCCGGTCTTTTTGGCCAATTGAGAGCCAATGGTCGTTTTGCCGGACCCGGCCACGCCCATTACCACCACTACTTTTGGCATTGCTTTCGACAAATCGCCGGTTCCTCAGCCATTACGGCATGGTATGCGGCAAATTATACAATCGCCAAGAGGCGCCGCCGGCATCTCAAGGGTCGATCGGCTGGGTAATATTTAGGTAGAGTCTTTTTGTAGAGTTAAAGTGAAACACAAACCGATTGTTCTTTTTTCCGGGCTGCTTGCCCTCAGTCTGACGGCAGCGTCAGTGGCGGCAATTGGCCAAACGTCACACCGCGCGTCGGCAGCCCTGGCCAGCGATGGACAAGTGAAGTCGGGCGAGCGCCTACTCAAGCGCGCTGAGCCTTTGAAAGCGAAAACCGCCTTTGAGAAGGCGTTGGAAAAGCATCCGGATTCACTGCCGGCCAAAATCGGTTTGGCCGAAGCGCTGTATGGTGCCGGTAATTATGCCGCTGCGCTTTCGACGATCGACAAAGCAGCGCAACAGCTCAATTCGCTGGGAACAACCGTGCGTCCGTCCGTGCGCCTGCGCCTGCGTCTGGCCAGAGGAAGAATTCTGCGCGAGTTGCAGCGCTTTGACGAGGCAGCTGCGGAGTGCTCGCTGGCCATCGAGGCGAAGACCAACTCGGCTGAGGCGTATTCGTGCAGAGCTGACGCGTTGGATGCGATGGGCAAAACGGACAAGGCAATCGAAGATTTGTCGAAGGCAATCGAGATCGCACCTGCTGATGCGCAGAAAGTTTTGCAGAGAGCGTTGCTTTATCGACAGGTCGGACAAAAGGACAAAGCGCTCGCTGACCTGGATGCTGCCGTGAAACTCGATCCGCAGCTCATCACCTGGCGTGCATCGTTCAACAGAGAGCAAGGGCGCAATGAAGAAGCGCTTTCCGATTACACCACTGCAATCGATTTGCAGTCCGGTGACGATCGGGCTACGCAATATTTCAACCGCGGAGTCATTTACGAAGACCTGGATCAACATCGCAAAGCCATAGATGATTTCACCGATGCCATCGCGATTAATAGTGATTCGCCGTTGTACTTCGCGCATCGCGGCACGTCATATTATGGTGTGTGCGATTTTCGGCGGGCGGTGGACGATTTCAGCACCGCAATCTCGATGCAGGAGAAAAACGGCGATTTCTTCTTCAGGCGCGCAAACGCGTATGAAGCGGAAGGCGATAAAAAACTGGCGCTTGCCGATTTCGATCAGGCCATTAAGCTTGACGGAGCCACTCATCCTCAGTTCTATCTGAAACGCGCCGAGTTGCGTGCAGAGATGGGAGAGCACGGCGAAGCGATTGAGGACATCAGCAAAGCGATTCAGATGAGCAAAGGTGACGCCGAATTCTATTTCGATCGCGGCGTTGAAGAGGGAGCTGTCGGACTAACGCAGAAATCTATCGACGATCTTTCCAGCTCGATTGATAAAAATCCGCAGTTTGCCAAAGCATACAAGCGACGCGCAATTGCTCGAGCCAAATTGGGCGACAGCACAGGCGCCGCCGCCGATTTACAGAAATGCTCGACGATTTATGAAAATGAAGGCGACAGACACGGCATAGCTGAAGTCGGTAGGCTTTTACACACAATCAAGTCCGGCGCCGGCTGTCCTGATTAATTTGGCTGGACAATACCCACAAATTTGCCACAATTGAATATTAGAGTGGAGACTAGGGATCGGCAGATCCAACTAGCTCGGTCGCCCTGTGCACCCTGCAGGTAGTTACCAAATCTCCGGACACTGCTCGCAGGCTGCGAGCACAAGCATTATCAGGTCTGCTCATGGCTCGTGAAGTCGCCGACAAATCCGCAGAACGCAGTGTAGAAGCGCCATCGAATCCTGGCGCAGCCAGTGAGGTGCAGAGGCAGACTGCTAAGGGTACCGGCTCTAACAAGCCCTGGACGGATACAGGCATCGCAGCGCAGCATCAGGCCAACATTGCGTCGGCCGGATGGAAACCAGCGGAGAACGCGGCCAACATCCCAGCCAACGGACCAATCTATCGCGCTGCTAGCGCCGGGCTTTTAGGCGACGTTAATCCAGGCGCAAGCCCGGACATTCCGGCGCCGCCGGCCGGCGCTAGCGGCGCCGACCGCACACAGACTACCTCTGCTGCTGCCGCAAGCGATGGCAGAGGCGCTGCCACAATGGGCGACCGCACCCCCGCCGTGGCCTCGGTCGGGCAACCAGCCGAAACAGCGCGCCCGGGCTCGGAGCGCCCCCAAGCCAGCGCCGCCGAGGCGACAGACCAGCAGCGCAAGGTCGACGAAATGCTCAAGCGGC
>DATNQY010000061.1:0-18802 GCA_036703785.1 Candidatus Obscuribacterales bacterium | reverse complement strand
GTCGCCGACCCACGCTTCGACTTTCACCTTGACGGCATCGCGGTCGATTACGAACGCGCCGTGCTCGGTGAGGTGCAGCGTGGAGACGTACGGGAAGCGCACGAAGTCTTTCTTCCCGGCGTACAGCTCGTGTTGATTGAGATTGCTGGCGTCGTGGCCTGGAAACAGGCCTTTCACCGTCTCCAACAGCTGCGGCTCACCAAGCTTGGTGATAGGCCCAATGAGAGCCTTGACCTGCGGCGTCAGAAAGTGGTCCCAAAGCTCCTTGTCTTGCACCGTGGCAATCGGAGTGAAACCCAGCAACCGAAGAACATCGTAGCGAGCAAACTTGAATTTTTTCATGGCGCCCGCCTTTCTCCTATAAAGCAAACGTAGGGGCGAGGCATGCCTCGCCCTTTTCGCCTGCGGTTAGACTCGCAATTGCGACGTTAGACTTGGAGCGGACCAGGCATCAGCAGCTTGGCCTTCTCGTTAAGCGGCAGGTACATCCAGAGATTCTTCTGGTCGATGTTGTTCTGCGGCCACTCGGGCCCGCCCAGATAGAGTCCTTCGGGGATGAGTTCAACAGGACGCAGGCTCTGAATCGCGCAGATCCAGGATTCCTGAGGTCTGGTGAGCGTCTTGCCCTTGCCTGCCAGGTCGGCGCGAATGCGCTTGATGCCGTTGGTGAGCGCGGTGAGCGCGTCGAGGTCGTGCTGGTACGTGTACTTGTAACCAACCGACTCGGCCCATTTCGCCACATGGTAATGGCTGGAGCAATTCTCGAGGAAGTCATAACCGCACTTGCGCGCGACCTCTTCGAACTGCTTGGCGATTGTCTGCGACACATCGGGCACGGGGGCGGCGATCTGACCTGGGGACAGAATGCCTTTCCACGCGCGATGGAAGTTCTTGAGGTACTTCTCAGGATCGTCCAGGAAGGTGAACGGATTACCGATGAACCGCTCGTACTCCGCCTCATCAGGGAAGATGTCGGTGATGCGGGAGCGCGGCAGGAAGCCGTAAACCGAGAGCTCGACACCGGTGCCCTTAGGCAGCGGAGCACTGAACTTGGGGTCGTCATACGGGAAGTCGAGCAATGCTGTGTCGTTGCCTCGCTTGCCGCCGTCAAACCGCCGATCGCGTAGCGCGCCCTTGTAGATGAGCTGCGCTTTACCTCGCTCCACATCGCCGAACCAGCAGAACGCCTTGATCTTGACGGCGTCGCGCTTGATGACGAAGGCACCGTGAGTGGTGCGGTAGAGCATGGTGATGTAAGGGAAACGCACCGTGTCGGAAGAAAGCCCGCCGTACAACCTGTGGTTGTTGATGTTGGTGACTTCATCGCCGGGGAAAAGCCCAGCCAGCGATTCTTTCACGTGTGGACCGCTGCTGCTTTTGATCTCGCCAAGGAAGCCTCGCACGTGAGGGGTAAGCAGCTTGTTCCAGATTTCAGCATCGGTGACGCGGGCAATCGGGGTGAATCCCAGGAGCTCCGCGATGTCATATCTCTTGAACTTGGGCATAGCCATGCTCCCAGAGAGCGGCCATCCATGTGCCGCCATAGAACGTAAGGACAATGCATCGCATCGCCCTGAGAAAAAAGTGAAACCGGAACGATGCACTGCATCGCTTCCGGAGTTCGAGATAGCTATTACGCTTGGGTAGTTAGAGTATTGGCGCGAGAAAACAAGGAGGACAAAAAGCAGACTTAAGCTACTGAAGTTCGCGATATATATTCAATCGGGTTAAGCGGAATTATGTTGTGATCACTTGCGCGAGCATGATCGCGAAAGATAGCGCGAACTCTGATACCTAGCGGCATGCAGGTGATCTGATCTAAGCATGTCAAGAATTTTGCGGCCACAATACACAGCTCGCGCGAGGTGTAAGTATGTGGTTCGTCTACGGTTTGTGGCTTGACTGTTTCCACGGATTCAGCACCGGTACTCGCGCCTTTTCATAATGCAGCGTATCGCGAGATACCACGGTAAGGTCATATTGAGCAGCGGTGGCAGCGATGATGAGATCTGGCTGGGAAAACGTGTGTCCCGCTTTGCGCCCGTCGGCCACCAACAGCCTCCACTTGAACATGGTGTCCTCGTCTATGCCGAGCGTGCGGTGCGTGAACATGGGGCGAACTTTATTGGCAAGCCATGCGCCTAAATCCGCACGACGACTCGCATCGGCAACAAGCGCTATGCCAAATCGAATTTCTGCCAGCGTGACGACGCTAACATAGAGTTCATCCAGCTGTTGAGCCGCCACAAACGCCACCACTTTGGGATGTGGTTTTGGCCGGCGAAGTTCAGACAACACGTTGGTGTCGAGTAACCAGCCGTTCACAGAGAGATATCCCTGACTGGCATCTCGTCACGAGGCGGTTCAATCTTAAAGTCGCGGTGCGGACAAGATTGCATTGCTGCGATCAGAGCCTCACCAGTACGCTTGCCCTGCAGTTCCTGAAATTCCTCTGCAGAGATGACTACGACTTCTTCACGCCCGTGTACGGTCACGATCTGGGGACCTTCATCCTTTGCTAAACGTACAACTTCGCTGAGCCGCGCCTTGGCGTCTTGCAGCGGCCAACGCCCTGGCAGGGACGCTTTTGTTGGGCGTCGCTTTCTGGAATTGGTCGATTTCGATATTCTAGTCATATCGACTAGAATATCTTAGAAACCTGCTTAGCGCAACCTTCACGGATAAGCTCAGCGGGCTCTCGCCCGCCGCTACCATGCGTGGAGCAAATAGCGGGCGGACGCCCGCCGGTACATGCGCGTGGACAGTTAGTCCGGGTGGAACATCTGGAAGAGTTTGTCGTACGAGAAGCGCAATGCAATCGGGCGGCCGTGCGGGCAGGTGTCGTTGCGCGGGGCGCGGCTCCACTCGGCAAGCAGCTCTGTGATCTCCGACTCAGAAAGCGGCATGCCGTCTTTGATGGCGGCCTGACAGGCTACTGATTTGGTAGCCTCACGTTGGAAATCAGTGGTTCCCGCTGTGAGCATATTCTCTACGTTCGTTTGGACGGAACTTGCATAATCCTTGGTGGCAAGTTCCAGAGGAATTTGAGTGCAGGCAACCTGATCGCCCTGAACGTCGAAATCGAAACCAAGTTTCTCGAGCACGTCGAGATGATCGACCAGGCACGCTCTTTGTTCGGGTTTGAGTTCGAGCGGTGCTGAAATCACGAGGCGCTGCACGTGTTCGCTCAGGCGGCCGGGAACTGATTGTTGTCCGATCAACCGTTCGTAGATCACCCGCTCGTGCGCGATGTGCTGTTCAACGATCATAAGACCGTTTTCAGTTTGCACCAGAATGTATGTGTTGTGCAGGTAGCCAATCACTCGCCAACCAGCCGGCAGCACTGGCGGCATGCGCAGGCGCCCTTTGCCGCCGGGATCCGCAATTGGGCTTGTCGGTCGGGAACTTGTCGCCGGGGCGGGGGTGTACGCCAGGCGATCGCGCAGGCTGATTTGCTGGATGCGCTGGTGTGTGGCGCGCTGGTCGAGTGGCCGCCCGGCGCTGTACGGTTCTTGTCCTTCCTGCACCACCGGCGTGCCACCAGCAGCGGTGGCAAAGCTTGGTTCATGCACCGATGAATTTACGCTTGCCTGAATTTGTGTCTCCAGCTCACTTGCCGTTGGGACAGGTGGCTGCAATGCCTGCTTGAGCGCTTGCTGCACAGACAAATAAACGTCACTGCTGTTGCGATATTTCACCTCTTTTTTCGTCGGGTGAATATTAACGTCAACTTCTTTTGGATCGACTGTGATTGTGATTACCCCTATGGGGTGTTTGCCCTTGGGGATCAAATCGCTATATGCGTGATCCAAAGCTTTGTACGAAACAGCGCACTTCACGGGTCGGTTATTGACGATCGTCACTAGTCCGCGGCGGTCGCCGCGAGAGTGTGGCGGCCTGGCCACGTAGCCGTAAATAGCCATGCCATAACGCAAGTCTGCATGGGTCACATTGATGAGCTCTTCCTTGCCGGTGAGAATCCCTGCTTCCTGCAAGGTCTGGGCAAGCTTTCCCGAGCCCGATGTGCGCAGCACCACTTCGCCGTTGTTGAGCAGTTGAAACGTGACGCTTGGATGAGCTATGGCAAGCATCTGCACTATTTCGTGGATATGACCAAACTCCGTCGTCGCTTTTTTCAGAAAGCTCAATCGCGCCGGGACATTATAGAAGAGGTCCGTAATCTCAATCACGGTGCCTTGCGAGCAGCCCACTTCGCGGGCGCTCACTTTGCCGTCTTGCGTGTCGACGCGCGTGCCTTTTTCGGCCGATGCGGTGCGTGTATAGCAGGTGACCTTGGCGACAGACGCTATGCTGGGCAACGCTTCGCCACGAAAACCGAGTGTGCGCAATGACGAAAGATCATCGGCGCTTTGCAGCTTGGAAGTAGCATGTCGTTGAAATGCCAGAACGACATCTTCCGGCTCCATGCCGCTTCCATTATCGGCTACACGTATGTCGCGGCAGTCGGCGCCGATGGCTATTTCTATCTGGCTGGCACCAGCGTCGATGGAGTTTTCCACCAACTCCTTCACAACCGATGCGGGGCGCTCCACGACTTCGCCTGCGGCAATTTGGCTGGCTACGTGGTCAGGCAAAACGACAATCTTAGGCATGGGCATCATCTTATCATTTCGGGAACAGCTGGGTGGCTATATCGTCCGCGCACAGGGGCAAAGGATTAACCAACACGAGGAGGCGCCTATGAAGAGAGGCACCTTGCACATAGTTTTGTCTGCAATTGTGCTGTTACCGGCGATTGCGCCGTCGGCGGCGGATGCTAGAGGGGGCGTGTCATTCTCCGCGGCAGCAACACCTGCACCGGCTGCCACCGTATCTGGTGGCTCGTTCGGCGGGGGCGGGTCCTTCGGCGGCGGCGTCAGGGGCGGTGGTGCATTCGCGCCCGGCGGAGCTCCGGCATTCGGAGGCGGGCCTACTCCCGGCGGCGGAGTTGCGGTAGGAATTGCCGGTGGAAGCGTAGGGGGCGGCGGTGCGTTCGGTAATACGCAGAACCTTTTGAATGGACGACCGACGTCGACGACGACTACAACCAGCAACGGCGTCACGACGATTACGACGAATAACGGTGCTACCACGACTACGACGACCATAAGCACGGTTAACGGCGTTCAGACAAGCAACTCCGTTACGACGATCAATGGATTCCGCGGCGGCTTTGGATTTGGCGGTGGATTTGGCGGCGGCTTTGTCGGTCAGGCTTTCTTGCCGATGCCCGGAATACAGGCAACTGCGTTGCCATTTGCAGTGGCGCCGCAAATGCTTGGTCCGGTAACCATCACCAACACCTTGCCATTTGCACAAACCCAGGTTGCAGGCGATATCTTCAATAATGGAACATCATCGCTGGTGCCTCAGCCCACGATTACGCAATACCAGTGGCAGCACAAGAAAAAGCGGAACGGCAAGAAAGTGCACGGATATGCTCGTGTTCGCAAGTGCGCGGCAGCCGGTGGCAGCTGAGGTTCTTACGATAAACAATAATAGAATCTCGGCTCAGTAAGAAAAAAACGGAGCGGCAGTGTTGAAGAAACTGCCGCTCCGTCTGTAACGACGGGCGTCAGCCCGCTTTTTACCGGTCGTTCTCGCTCCCGGATGCTGAGTCGGGCTCAGTGCCATAGCTGGAGATAGTCGAGACCAACTCTCCCCAGAATCGTTTCTCTTCTACGCCGACAATCCAGCGGATGCGTGGCTCGCCGATGCAGGTTTGACAAGGCAGCGGCTCGGTGCTTCCGCCGTGCAGGAAGTTGCAATCGTCCTTCAAAGTGGGACGACGGTAGAGAGTGGTCTGTGTATAGCCGAACGCATGCGCAACAGCGAGCAATCCTGTGAGCGTCTGCGGCTCGTCGTTTTTCTCATTGATGGTTTGCTCGGATTTGAGCCAGCTGAAAAGCTTTTGCCCAACCTGCTTGCGAGCTTTCCCTCGTAAGCGAGTCAGAGCGTCGCGCGGACTCATCGACAGGCTGTCGGCAGCGGTTTGCCCACTGGCGATCGTCACGGAAACGGATGAGTCCATGATCATCTGCCAGGCCGCCACATCGTGACTGGCTTTGTTGTGATCGCCACCATTGGGCCAGTTGTCGAACGCGGCTGCGACCACCTCGATCTTGTCTTCCAATTCAGCATCCTTGCCGAGAGCGATTGCCACATCCGTGGCTGCGCCGAGCACCACTACGAGCAAGCGATTGCGTTGTCCGTGCGCGGCCGCGGTAGCAATAATGAAGTCGGCAGCCTCGTTGTCGGGCGTATCGGCGTTGGTGGAAAGCGCTTGCGCACCAGGCACCACATGCGGTTGCTTTTTCAAGGGCAAGCTCGCCAGGCACTGGCTGACGCGATCATCATCGAGCACGATCGGAGATAGCGACTTGTTTTCCGGCTCGATCGTCTTCTCGGGTACGGTAGTGGAGACCACGCCTACCAGACGCCAACGCGGAGAAAGCGCCAGAAGCGCCAATGCCGCGCGGTCGTCAAAAGTCGCGCAATCGGTGCAAACGAGCACTTCTCTGCGCATTGCCCAAGCATCCAGCCGTCGGAATGCTCCGACCAATTTGCCGAAGGTGCCGCCGCCGAAGAATTGCGATGGGCGCACGCCGTCGGCCGGCAACATCGCTGAGGGAGAAATTACCAAGTCGTCCATCGTAGCCCCTTTGCTCTTTTGAAAAAAAACTCCGGTGGCGATTGGAATGCCACCGGAGTTCGAGAACATCAGGACTTGTTGCCCTGGTCTTCGCTCGTGCCATCCTGACCCTTATCGTGGTCGTGATGGTGCTCGCAGTGCTCCTCGTCCTTGCGCCCGAAGAACGGGATGTCCGACCACCGCAGGAAGCGGAAGCGGTGCAACTGGTTCTTCTTCTTGCAAGGTCCGTCGCAACTGCAGCCGCAGCTCAGCGGCACGTAGCAGATGCCCGTGTCGGGGGTGATCAGCGCCAGAATGCCGGCGGCAATCAGACCGAACAGGAATCCGCCGATATGCGCCCAGTAAGCGACGCTGTCAGCAGCGCTCGGATCCATGATGGCGCCCCAGCCGCTGACGAACTGCATGCCGCCCCAGACGGTGAGGAACGACCAAGCCGGAATGATGCCCCAGAGCGGCCATCCCTGGATGAGGATGATCGTCTTGAACTCCGCCTTCGGATAGAGAGCGAAGTAGGCACCCATGACGCCGGCAATGGCACCGGAGGCGCCAAGAGCCGGAACCATGGCGGTGGGATCGCTGAAGAGGAACAAGCCCCAAGCAGCGAAACACGACGCCAGGTAGAACACGGCAAACCGCAGGCTTCCCATGCGGGCTTCCACGCTACGCGCGAAGGCCTGCAGGAAGATCATGTTGCCGATGATGTGCATCCAACCGCCGTGTAGGAAGGATGCCGTGACCATCGTGAGCAATCCGAACATCACCGCTGCGATATCGCCTGTGACGAGCGCATGAGTGAATTGTGCGGGAACGACCGTCCACTTCATCAGGAACGGTTGCAGGTTCGACCCCATCGAAAGTTCGATGCCGAACCCGATGAAGTTGAGAACGAGCAGTGCAATGGTGACCCAGGGGAACACCTTGCAAGAGAGATTATCCTTCAAGGGGATCATGTGACTCTCCAAGTCGCCGGGCAATGCCGGCGGAATACGACCCGGTCTGTATCCGAGTCGGGAACAACAGGTTTGACACCCGCTTTTGTTGGTACCGGCGGGCGTCAGCCCGCTGTACTGCTGCTGGTAGCGGCGGGCGGAAGCCCGCTTGCCGTTAGTCCGCAAGGAAATGCACCTTGATGGCCAACGACGGTAATCTCAACCATGTGCCACTAAATGTGGTGACAACGCGGCTAAGAGTGGGTTGGGGAGGCTAAAGGAGCTGTGGGTAAAAACTCTGGGTGAGAAAGAAAAGAGAACTAAACCCTAAGCAAGCAAAGGTATAAAAAACAACCAAAAGTTGAAGAGTGTTCTAAAAATTCGATCAGAGCGCGAATAAGCCTATCTATGTATGTTGCGCGGCTAGGAAACGTTGACAACGATCGCCTTTTGCATTGCAGAGGCCGGGCATGCCTCCTCCAATGGGTGCGGCTCCAATATGTTGACAGCCGGTTTGTCTGCTGCTGTCCTCGTGCGCGCCAACTGTAATTTCACGACTCCCAACATTGAGAAACGCGATCGCGCATTGGTAGGCTGTGTTTCTAGTTCAGTTTCTCTCGTCGTTCAGTACTCAAAAAAAAGTTCGCTTTCAACACCAAATCAGCTTCGTGCGTCAAGCAACCAACTCGTTCGGTTGCGCGAATTTTGCTGACTGGTCGCCTATTCGCAAGAACACTTTAGTTCTCGCGCTATATATCCGCCGGCATCGCCGGCCGATGAGGAGAAAACGATGCCTAAAACCGCGCGTAAGCGTCGCAAGGACGCTAACGGCAGACGCCTGCGCCTGCACTTCCTTGGAGCTGCTCGTCAAGTGACCGGCTCTTTGCACTTCTTCGAAGTCAGCGATGGCGATAAAACCGTCCGTTTCTTCTGCGACTTCGGACTCGACCAGGAACAGCCAGGGCGAAACTATCAGAACCGGCTGCCTTCGGGAATGAAAATGTCCGACATCGACTTCGGCATCCTCAGCCACCCGCATCTCGATCATGTCGGCGCCATTCCCAAAGCGGTAAAGGATGGCTTCAAAGGCAAGATTTACGCGACGCAGGCTACCTGCGATCTCTGCGCCATTCTTCTGCCTGACAGCGGCTACCTGCAGGAAGAGGAGGCGAAGCGTCGCACGCGCAAAAATACTCGGCGTTGCGATCAAGCTGCGCAAGAGAATCGCGTGATTTCGGGTTGCGACGACGACGAGATCAACGTCGAGCCGCTCTACACTCGAGACGATGCCATCGCCTGCTTGAGCCGTTTGCAGCCCGTGGAATTCGACAAGGCCTTCAAAATCGCCGAAGGCTTCGCTGTCAAGTTCAGTCCGAACCCGCATCTTCTGGGAGCGGCGGTTGTCACGCTCGAGCTCGGCGTCGGTGCCAAAAAGCGCCGCGTCGTATTCACAGGCGATCTCGGTCGTCCGGATATGCCCGTGCTCAAGGATCTCGCTGCCATCAAGCACGCGGATTACTTGATTTGCGAAGGCACCTACGGTACCAAGCTGCACGTCAAGCGCGACCGCCAGGCAGCGCTCGCCCAGATCATCAATGCTGCTTATGAGCGTGCCAAGCAAGCTGATCCAGTAACCGGGCATGGCGCGATCATCATTCCGGCGTTTGCTATCGGTCGAGTGCAGTCCGTGCTCTATGATCTGAAGCAGCTCATCGCCGCCAAGAAGATCCCCAACATTCCGGTGTTTGTCGATTCGCCCATGGCGATTCAGGCCACCGCCGTTTACCGACGCTACCCGCAGCTCTACAACGCTAAAGCCGCGAAGCTACTGGCCGCCGGTGGTGATCTCTTTTCGCCGCCCCGGTTTGCCGAATTGCCTAACTGGCAGGACTCGGTAAAACTGGACCAGCCCGCCGGCGAGCCAGTCATCATTGTTGGCAGCAGCGGCATGGCTGCAGGTGGTCGCATCGTGCGTCACCTGGAAAACAGGCTGCCGAGTAAGAACAACACGGTAGTCTTCATCGGCTATCAAAGCGTCGGCACACTCGGACGTCACCTGACCACGCCTGGAATTACCGAGGCGAAAGTCTACGGACGCACAATTGAGGTGCACGCCAAAATCGAGCACATGGGCGACTACTCCGGTCATGCCGACTGCGAGGACATTCTGCGCTGGCTTAAAGGTTTCGATACCAAGCCACGCAAGATGTTCCTCGTGCACGGCGAGGAGGAGGCGCTTGTGCAGCTTGAAGAATTCCTGGAAGAGTATCTGGAGTGGGACGTGGAAGTGCCGCGTTATCGCCAGACGTTCGACCTCGACTAAACAAAATTTCTGTCCAAGGAGGAAGCTATGTTCATCATCAGGCGTACGCTCTCGTCCTTGCAAAGCGCATGGCGAACGGCGTGCAATATGTTCAATATTATGCGCCGCGAATACGTCGTCGAGCAGTATTTGCGAGCGGGCGCCCAGTTTGGTGCGTCGGCTGTGGCGTTGTTCGCCGGCGAATGCAGCGACGTGGAAAGCTCTCGTCTGCACTGGGCAAAGTACGAGCGTCTGTACGTCGCGTACGGCTATCGCACTATTTCAGCGGAGGATTTCATCGAATTTGCCTACGGCAAATCGCTCGATGATGTACTGCGGGTGAAACGAGTTGGAGACGAAGCGCCTGTTTTCCACGCAGAGCGTTTCAACGAGCTTGATATAAGCTCGCCGGGCTTTGCGCCGTTGCTGGATTTCGCGGGTAAATTGAAGGATTGGCCGCACTGCCACCTCAATGAATCGCACGAGGATGAAGCTGCCACCGAAAATGGTGGCTGCGGCCTCGCCGGTTGCCGCGAACGGCGCAACAAGGAGAAGCTGAAGAAGAGCAAGCGCTGGCCCTTCTAACGAAGGCTGCGCTTGCAGCAATAAACGTGTGGGGAGAAGCGAAATTCTGAGCGCTTCTCGCCCACACGAACTTTTTTTTTGTTGCGTGCGACAAAGCGTAGTAGAGCTGTTTTGAATTCCATTTGGTCCGCTTAGTATTTCCACGGTTGCGCGAATTTCGTTGCTTCGATTAGTGTAAGTGCCACCCCTACCCCGCAATCGAGGACTGAGCTATGGCTGACGTTCCTGTTTCCCAATGGCTAAAAAATGAAGTCACAATGTTTGATGCCGCTTCTGAAAGCAGCTTCCGCGGGACAAACCACGAAGCGCTAGGCGCGGCATTGCACAACGAATATTGCCAACTGAATGAAGATCGCCGGAAGGAACTAATTGGCGGTTTGCTAGCAAGAAACACACACGAGTATGCAAACGATCAGTGGAAGGATTTGACTAACGGCGATGGCCAGCGTCTAGGCGTCATGCAGCCATACCGCTTGTTTCTCGATACAAACTGCCAAAAGAAATGAGAGACTTTCTGACTCCGTCAGTGCCGGACGTAGCGGCGTTTGCGGGGGAACAGTGAGTCAAAGCTGAGCAATAGTGCCAGGGCTATCACAGGCAACATTGCCGCTCCGAAAATCCAATCCAGCGCGTCCCAGGTCTCCGGTGTGAATGGCAACATATGTCGCACCTCGCTGCTGGAAAGGATCGCCAAAGCCAGTGCGATGTTCCCTCGTAGTGCGTTTTGAGCGGCACAAATCTTCAAAGACCTTTCGGTCGTCGTCTTGCTGGCATATGCTCGCAACCTCTGGCGCGGCTCTAATAACCAAAACCGTAGACCGGCGCGCCGCCCAATCGCGTGCCCATCCCGAATGGGGAGCCTAGTGCGCCGAGACCACCCATGCTGCTGTAGCCGCCGAGACCACTGTAGCCGCCCATGCCCCCGAATCCGCGGAGACCACCGAAGCCACCGTATGGGTAGCCGCCCAGTCCGCCCAGTCCGCCGTAACCACCCATGCCGTAACTGCCCATGCCGTAACCGTAGCCTGGATAGCCGCCCATTCCATAGCCATAGCCGGACATGCCGGTAGCCAGACTGCCAACCGCTCCGACTGCAACGGCTCCCAGTCCGCCGACGACGGTTCCCAACTTGCGCAGCACAGGATGTCCTTTCGGCAAAGAGTTCGCCGATCGCGTCGGCGCGCCTTCATCGCTCGGAGCGTAGCGATCTTTGCCTCGCGAGGTTTGCTGCTGAGCTTGTTCGCTCGAGGTGTAATTGGTCGAACCTTCATTTTCATCCGATGCAAGTGGCGATACGGCGCCGGCCGATGGCGCTGCACCCGCTGGATAAATCGCTTCTGTCAATCTGTTTACTCTGGTTGTGATCGGACTGAACGTTTGCAAAGGTTGCTTCGGAAAAATAGTTTTCTCGAGTCGATTGATCCTGCTAACCAATCCGTCTCGGTCATATGTTTTTCCGAGCACCACTTTCTCGAGCGAGGCAATTTGCTGGTTCATCCCTGGACGTTCGCTATTAAACGTCGGCGGTGATGAGCTGAGGTAGTCTTCAGTCTTGCTACCTTTTTGCGCAACATATTCCTTCAGCAGATCCACTCGCTTGCTCAGATCGTTGGAGTCCGAAGGTTTGCCGAATGCTTTCGTTTCCAACTGCGCAAGCCGTTCTTGGATGGGCAGCGTCTTGTAAGTTGCGCTTTCGATCTCTTCTTCCAGTGCCGTCACCGTCGGATAGTAATCAACGTTGGGATCGCTCGGCACGGTCGATTGCCGACGTTGCTCGGTCGTCGTATCGGACGGCGACGAGTTGGCGCTGTCTGTTCGTGAGGAGCCGGCTGTGCTTGGAGAATCTTCGGCGGGAATGGCGATGCGTAAACTGTTGAGTCGGTCTTGCTGCGAGCCGCTTCTCGCGTGTCCAAATATCAAACGCTCGAGACGATCGAGGCGTTTGTCGTCTGACTCATTCGTATATTGATGGAAGAAAAAACGGTTTTCGAGAGTGGATAACTGCGCGGCGGTCGAGTTTGATGCACCGGCGTCATCGGCAAAGACCGCAGCGTTACCAGCTGTGAGCCAAATCAATCCTGCCGCTATGATCAACGAACGCACGATGACAATGCCTGGAGGGGACCGCAATGGACATGTTTCATTATAAACTCGTCCCAGCGTTGCACGTCGTCCACACCGAAGCGGGCTAGCGCACCGTTAGAGATTCCACTCCGAGGGATAAACGACTGTGCCCTGCATCGGCTCATTGTGCGCGGAAAGGGGACGAGCCATGTAATTGGCGTCGGGCCAGGGTTGTGGCGGTTTGATCCCGAAGCCGGAAGCGGGCACGAATCCGAAACGCGGATAGTAGGCTTCGTGACCGAGTACGACGATTAACTTTTCGCCGCGCTCATCGGCGAGCTTTATCGCTTGCCGAATCAAGTCGCTTCCAATGCCCGTTCTCTGGTAGGCCGGTAGCACCGCGACTGGACCCAGCGCCAGGATGTCTGTCATCGTCTCGCCGAATTGCAGTGACGCGCGAGACAGCATGGCAAAGCCGCGCACGTCGCCCTTGACCTCGGCGACCAGTGTAAGACCGTCAATGTAGCAATCTTTTGAGCCCCGCAGCCTCTCGACTAAATCGGCGTCCTCACGTTCATTAAACGCGGCAATTAAAAGCGAACGCACGCCCTGGAGGTCTTTTGCCTTCTCTGGACGGATCATTAACTCGTCAGTCGTCGAGCGCAGCTGTTGCATTGCCTCCGGTTCCTCTAGAATTTGGATAGTTTAGCACCGCAGTTTGCGCACAAAAATAAAAATGGTTCTTGTAGCAAATCACTCAACCGCTGTCACGATCGCCGGCAAGGACTACCTCTATTTCGGGGGTACCAACTACCTCGGGCTGGCCCATCGCCAGGAGATAATCGAGGCGGTGGACCGCGCTTTCGAGGCATTCGGATTCAGCGCCGGCGCCTCTCGCCTGACATCCGGCGAACATGAAATCTTGCTGTCGCTGGAGCAAGAGCAGGCCAAATTCGCTAATGCTGAACGCTCAGTTGTTCTGCCGGCCGGATTTTTGTCGAATCAAGTCGTCGTAGACGCGCTGGACGACGTCGTCGACATTTGGGTGATGAGCAAAAACGCCCACAGTAGCATCCAGTCAGCACTGCGTCTCAGCCGAAAGCCGATCATTACTTCCGACCTTGATGTCGATACGACACATTTTCGCCAGCGTTTCGACTTGCCGTCAGAATACACGCTGGGCATTTTTGCTGAGCCGATTGATCCTCTCATGGGTCGATTGGTCAACATGCAACAGTTGATGAAAATTGTTTCCCCGCGCGATTATCTGATTCTCGATGAAGCGCATTCCTTTGGAACACTTGGTGCGCGCGGAGTCGGTGCGCTCGAGCAGTTTGCCATGCTGCCCTCCGACAAGTTGGTGCGGACGGGAACCTTCAGCAAGGCGCTCGGTGCCTATGGTGGTTTTGTCCTCGGGTCCGGTGACACTATAGATCTGATCAAGCAGCGGTCGTCTGCTTATAAGGGCAGCACTGCGCTGCCTCCGCCCGTCTGCGCGGCGGCTCGGGAAGGGTTGCGCGTTTTGATAAACGATCACCGCACCACCATCGATTTGCTGAAGTCCAATATCGCCTGGCTCAACGAGCGGCTGGCAGCGCTCAAGATTGCCGGATTCGTGCCGGCCCAGTCGCCTATCTTTTATCTACCGAATTCGCCGCCGATTGCTAAAGCGAGAGAACTGTTGTTCGAGCGCGGCATCTACCTGCCGACGATTTCCAGCTATTTCGGCGACTTCTGCGAAATCGGGCTGCGTTGGACCATTCAAGCCGGCCATTCTGAGTCGCAGATGTCTCGCCTGGTCGATACGATTAAAGAGTGCTTATAACTGAACAGTTAAACTGCTAGGATCTCTTCATGCCAGAGTTGAGTACGGTAGATCCGGGTGGGTCCCATGATGTCGGCAATCTTGCAGAAGCTGTCAAGACAGAAAGCTGTCGAAGCCGCGGTGTCCGCGCAGGACTACACGGAGTCGGCAGTGCCGATTACCGAGCGTCGCGATCCTGTCACTATGGGGTTGCTGTGGATCACGATGGTGACGGGCTTTCCATCGGTGTTGGTCGGCTTCCAGTGGTTTAAGGCCGGGCTGAACCTGCCGCAGGTGATCGGCTGCTCGCTTGTGAGTTGCATCGTTCTGCTTTTGTATGCTTTGCCTGCGTCCATGATGGGCAGCAACAGCGGACTCACCTACGCACTGCTTGCCAGAAAAGTTTTCGGACGGTGGGGCTCATTGCTCGTGTCGCTCAACTTGCTCGTCCTTTCCATCGCCTGGTACGGACTGACGTCCGTTTTCCTGGCAGCCGGTCTGGAAGGGCTTTTTCACTGGCATCTTTCGCCGATCTGGTTTTCAGCCATATTGGCCATTTTCATGACGTTCAACAACTTCTTCGGCTTCAGTGGTGTGGCTAACTTCGCGCGTTATCTTGCCGGCCCTGTCCTTGTGGCGTGGGTGTTCTTCACCTTCTGCAAAGCGGGCGCCGCCTGTCCTCCGTCTGTGTGGACGGAGCCTGCGCATATCGGCACGCCGCTAGCGCTCGGGCTGGTTTCCTCATTCGTCATTGGCTACTCGGTATGGGGCAACGAGGCGGATTACTGGCGGTTTGGAAAACCGAAACTGTGGAGCGTGACGATACCAATTCTGGTGTCACTCTCAATCGGCGAATTCATCTTCCCAATCACCGGTTGGATGCTGGCACGGCAAACCGGCATAACCGGGGATGCTGCTGCCACCAACTTGATGAACAGTTATGCGTTCGGAGGCTGGTCCGCCGTTGCGGCGGCCGTGCTCGTCGTGACGTATATGGCGGTGAATGATTCGATGTTGTACGGCTGCATCAATGCGCTGGAAAACTTCCGCTCGATGAATAGGCGTAAGGTAGTGGCATTTCTCGCTTTCGTCGGCTCCGTGACGGCAGCGCTTCTTGCCGGCGTGTCCAACAATTTCGAGCAGGTTGCGGCGCTTTCGGCTGTGTTTTTGCCGTCTGCCACCATCGTGATTCTGGTGGAGCTCTGGCTTATCAGTAAAGAACACAGGCAGGAGGGACGCCTTTCTCACGTGCCGGCGCTCGAGAATTTGCATTCCGTGCGCTGGTCGGCAGTGCTGGCTTTTGCTTGCGGATGCGTGACGGGATTGGTGACGGCAAATCTGGTGCCCGGATTTCAAAAGTTTTCCATCGGTGTGCCGGCCCTCAATGCATGGATTGCCACATTCGTGAGTTACGTCATTTTCAGAAAAATCGAGAAACGCATGGAGAGCAAGGGTGAAAACTGATTCGAAATCGAATTCAGTTGGTAATCGTGTGCACGAAATCAAAGTCGTGCCGGAGTCCGCGATGGAACAGGCGGAGGACATCTGGTCGCTGGCCTTTCATCCGGCGTGGCAGCGCGAATATTTCCGGCGTGATATGGACACCGTATTTGGTGTCTTCGAAAAGGATCAGCTCTGCGCCGTCACCGGCATGATGGACCTCCAGATGCGTATCGGCGATCAGTGGGTTGCGTGCGGCGGCGTCAGTGCGCTTGCCACGGCACCGGGACAAAGGAATCAGCGACTGGCGGATCAACTGATGGAGCATTGCCTGCGCGACATGCATGAGCGCGGCGTGGTCGTTTCGTCGTTGTTTCCTTTTAGCTATCCGTTTTACGAGCGCATGGGCTACGCCGTGACGCACTGGCACGACGAAATTGAAGTGCCGACGGCGGCTTTGCGCACTTTGGCCGCCGAGGGCGATGCGACGCGTTGGCAGATGTTGCCGCTCGACCGCAGCGAAGAAACGTTGGATGCGCATCGCCGCATGTGCGAACGCTACAATCTATGCATTGCTCGCAGTGCCTTGCACTGCAGGCAAGTCGCGTATCATCCGCTGCACAGTCATCAATACTTCATTCATCCCGACGGCTACATGCTCTGGGGCTTGGATCAGTGTCATGACCGAAAGCTGTTCGTATTGGAGTTTGTCTACAACACTGAGCAAGCGTATTTTGATGGATTGGCGATGTTCGGGCAGATGGATGCGCAGTATGATTCGGTAATCTGGTACGACGAGAATCACGAAGCATTGCTGCGGCTTGGATTGCCCGATCCTAAGCCCGTGATCAAGCGTATACCGTTCACCATGAGCCGCATAGTCGATCTGCAGGCATTTGAAAAACTATTGCCGCGGCGTCGGGAATCGGCTTTCGGTTCGCTCAAGGTTTACGATCCGCTGGGCGTCAGTGCTCCAAAGAATGGCGACATAAGCGTCGGGCAGCTCCTGCAACATGTCGCCGGTGTCTGGCGCGAGCCGGATCCGCGCTTTCCGCCGGAGCTCTATGCCATCCTCGGCGAGCAACCGGTCTATAGCATCGAACGGTTTTAGTGGTGGAGCGCAGGCTGCCAGCCTGCCTAAGTGCAGTGGCGGAGCCGGCCTTCGGTTCGGCCGCGAGGCAGGCTGGTAGCCTGCGCTCCTCTACCCGTCGGCGCTGAATTCTTCGGCTATCCAGTCGCTCAACTCGGCATCAAGCTCCGGAATCTTATCCATATCGACTAACCCGCGCTTGAGACCTTCGAGAACGATGCGTGTGCGCGGGTTGTAAACTTCCATGCCCGCCGCTTCTTTCAGATAAAAATCGTTGCCTTTGAACAACTTGTTGGCTAGCATGGAAAGCCGGTTTTGAACGCCGCGCACGCTGATATGCCTGCGCGAAGCAATCGCTTTGTCGGTGAGTCCAAGAGTGATATCGAGCAACGTTTCGTATTCGACATCGGACAGAGAACTGTCCTTGCTTGCTAAACGAGTTTGCACGCCGCGCACGAGCGGATCGATATACGGGTTGTCGTGCAGCATGATCGATGTAAGAGCATAAGTCAGTTTTTCGTCGCTCTCGCTTTTCAGCGCGTATCCGTGAATCGCTTCATCGGGAACGATCTTGCCGAGCTCACGGACGTACGCCTCGCGGTGAAACTGTGACCAGAACAAAATTTTGGTCTTCGGCGCTTCTTTCCAAATCTCTTGCGCTGCTTTGATGCCGCTCATTTCGGGCATCACGATGTCCATCACGACCATCTCCGGCTTGATGGAACGAAATAGCTTCAGTCCTTCGGCGCCATTGGGAGCTTCGTGAATTTCGGCATCTTTGGCGACGCTGCCTTTCACAAGCTGACTGATATGTTGTCGAAGCGCCGGCAGATCGTCGACGACGAGCACTTTTACCATGATTTCAAACTCCGGCTTCATTATAGCGGCTGTCGATGGTCGCGGTGCCGCGGTCGGTTAGATCAACTCGAACTTCTACAGTGGTTCCCTTGTTTTCATCGCCCGGTTTCCAGGTGATATTGGCACCAATCAGGTCGGCGCGGTAGCGCATATATTTCACGCCGCGCGAATCGCCGCGCGCCTTCTCGAGATCCATGCCGCGTCCGTCGTCGGTGACCCGAATGAGCAAAACACGTTCGTTCTCCAAAGAAAGAGCAACCCGCACCAAAGATGCTTGCGCGTGTTTACAAACGTTGGTAATCGATTCCTGCACCAGCCGATAGAGCAAGCCTTGTTCCACCATTGACAGTTTGTCGATTGAACTTTGTTCTACGTTGTTCTTGAAGCGAATCTTGAATCCCGACCGTTGAGCGCCGCGACGCAAACAATCTTCAATGGCCGCGCTCAATCCCAGATGTTCGAGCACCGACGGCGACAGTGCGTCCATGACCTCGCGGATTTCGCTCATTACCTGATCCGTGAGGCGGCGGATAGATTCAGCATTGTCCGCATCCGGTTTTTCCACATAGCGGTCGAACCTCTGCGCGACTTGCTTCAGGTCATTTAGAACTTGGTCGTGCAAGTCGGCGGCGAGCGTGCGCCGTTCGACTTCGTCATGTTTGAGCAGCGTCAGCCTCGTGTCGAGAAGCTCTTTGTTCTTCAAGCGAAGTTCGAAGTGATGCGCTTCTTCCTTCTGGCGTGCCGAATCATGTGTGCGCAGAAAAATTCCGCCGATGAATCCCGCCTTTATCGCCACGAAGAATCCGGTGGGATGCATGGTCACTTGTAGAAGCCGCCAGGCGACCAAAATGTAGAGCAGGCAAAGCGCGAACAAGCTGGTCGTAGCCAGTATGCGACCGCGTCCGGTCAGCTGTCTCGCCAGGCACATCGCCGCGGCGTCGAAAAGGACGAAGCCGGCACCGTTGGCTGCTAACTCGCCGATATTCGGACCTGCTGCAACATGAGCGGCTGAAGTTTCAGACTCGCCAAAAGCGATGAGCAGTCGACGGAAAATTTCCACATCGAGCCATTGCAAGTA
>DATNQY010000060.1:0-32749 GCA_036703785.1 Candidatus Obscuribacterales bacterium | reverse complement strand
TAGAAGGCGAACGCTGATGCAGCCATGGTCGAGATTAGCGCGGCTGACTGCCCGCTAAACCATGCCTGGCTCAAGTATGCTACCGCAAGCAACATCCAGACGGCAGCGGTGTTGCTGCGCAACACATCGAAGAAGTCGCGTTTGCGATTGCTGACGAGGCGCGCGGCGGCGATAGTCAAAGCGATCCACCAAATCAACGTCCAGAGCACGACATCGACAGCCTGTTTGGCGCGGTCCGACTCGTATCGCGCCAGCAAGTTTGCGGCCTCGGAATCCTTGCCGAACATATCGAAATAGCACGCCTGGAATGACTGGAAGGCGCTGCTCTTGTGAAAGGAAGCGATCTGTCCGCGCAGCAATTCACCGACCTGTGTCTCCAGCCAATAACGTGGGGCGGCGAATATGTTGTATCCGAGGGCACCAAATACAGTATCATGGTTTTCTGCCGGCGCCGGCAAGCTCACGGGATGCAGAAAGTCCGGATGCGTCTGAAAATTCTCGCGCGCCCATTCTCGCACCGCTTCTAATGCAGTGAGATTGGTGGTCATGTACGGCGTGCGCACCAGGATGAATGCCAGTTCGTACGATTTCAACACGCGATTGGCGAGGCTGGGGTCGCCTGGATAATTCGCCTGATATGTCGGCAACTCCTGCTGCGGCGTGACGAGCTGAAGCAACGGCTGTCTGGGTCGAATGAAATACGCAACGACGGCGCATCCGATGATCAAAATTATCGCTGCGGAAATCAGTCTGTCGTTTTTCAAAGACGCCTTCCTCGGCACTGAAATGCAAACTGCGGCTACCATAGCGCAATCGTCGGGAGGCAAACAGCTAATGGCTTTAATGAAAGCCATCCAAACAGGCGCTGGAGCCCGATGAACGAGTTTGTCGAAAAATGACGGAGTGCGTATAGATGAACACATCATGCTCCAACCTCCTGCGCGTAATAAATCTAGAGAAGCCCCAAAAGGGTCACCGGTGCGGTCCTCCCTGCCTGTGCAAACGCTGCCTGCAGGAGGCCGTGATTGCAGTGTTCGGCACTTATCCGGCGAGCGATTCGAGGACAAATTTGAGGTTATCGAATGTCTCGGAAGGGGCGCTACCAGCCTTGTTCTTCGCGTTCGCCATCGTCTGCTCGACCGTGAGATGGCCGTAAAGGTACTTGTTGGCGCCGGCAGACGGGATCGCAGCGCTCGCGCCCGTTTCTTCCGCGAAGCCAGCGTGCTGGCGACATTGGCACATTCCGGTATCGTCCGTGTTCATACTCTAGGAGAAGATGACGTCATCGCTTATGTTGTTATGGACCTGATTGCAGGCGAATCGTTGCAAGAGGTCATGGATAAGCGCAGGTTGACCCACGAACAAATAATGGATCTCGGCGGACGAGTTGCCTGCGCTCTTTCTGTCGCTCACGAAAAGGGTATCGTGCATCGCGATGTGAAGCCGGCGAACATTATGTTGACGGGCGATCCGACCAATCTGCGGCCCGTACTTATCGATTTCGGCAGCAGCACTTCTCTTGCTAAGGATGCTGCGGACGAGAGCGAGCAAGATACTCTTGAAGGAACGCCGGTATACATGAGCCCGGAGCAATTTTCAGATGCTCCTGTGGATGCTCGCTCCGATATCTATTCGCTCGGTTGTGTGCTGTATGAGCTAATCGCGGGTCAACTGCCATTTCGAACAGGCAATTTCTATAAAACGGCGATAGCCCACGCACAGCAAAAACCGCCAGCGCTGCCGGCATCGACTCCTGCCTGGCTCGCCGCACTGGTCATGTCCATGCTCGAAAAGGATCCGGCGCGGCGCCCACAATCTATGAAAGTGGTTGCCCAAGCATTTTCCACGCGTGCTTGGACGCAGTCTCGCGGCGAGCATTTGCAGAAGGTGCTGACGCTGCTCGACGTACAGCGAACCTTGTTACGGATAATCTCGAGTCGTGGGTAGCCTGCTAAATCGATCAAAGGTGAACATCACGCTGACGACTGCTACAACGTCAGAGCAGACGCATCGAGCAGCGAAACTGTCAACCAGCGAAACTGTCAACTAGCAGACCTATCAACCATGAAACCCATCGACTATCTAACCGGTCAACCATGAGACCTGACGACCAGTGGACCGATTAACCAGCACGAGTATCAACAAGGGCACTGATCGACTAGTGCAGCGGTCAACTGGTCGCACTAACGACCAGAGTAACAGTGAACGGGTAAGATCGTCGTCAGGACGACCAGATAGCCAGATGATAAGTAAACCCGTCGACAATACGACAAGAAAAACGCAAGCATTCTGACTAAAATCGTCGTTCAGGCTGCGCCACGCATTTTTGAACCAACGCAATTTTATCGCCACTCGAAAGATGTTTCTTTGACGATCCGCCGTTTTCGCCAACTGTACTTGCGTGCGGTATCCTTTACACAGATGCGGAGGCAGGCGTCGGTTGAAAAACATGTTTCTAGTTCTCGGAATCGGCGAAAGCGCCTCCGAAGTGCAGATCGACGAAGCCTTTCGTTACCTGAGCAAAAACCTCAATCCGGCGAATTTCGAGGCGGAAAGTGCGTGTGCAAAACAAGCAACCGCTTGCATGTCGCGTATTGTGCCAAGTTATCAAGCACTGCGTGATCCCAACCAGCGCGATCTCGCTCGCGCCGAGTCGATCGCCGAAAATTCCAAGATGTTCAACGCTGAGGATTTCAAGCCATTTCTGGGACACATCTGTGTTGCAGCCGGAATCATTACTATTGATGATTTGAACGAAGCGGTCGCCAAGCAGGCCGATATCGACCTTCCACTTGGGCAAATTCTGCAAGAGCGCCGTTTGTTGTCGCAAACTGAGCTGGAAGGTTTGCTGATGGGACAACGGCTTTACGGCGCGCCGGCTCGCCCGCTCGATCAGCTCAGCCAGCGTCTGATCTCACTTAATGCTGTTTCGCGCGACATGATAAAGATTGCCATGATCGACCAGCGCACCAATTTTATGAGCACCATCCCAGATCTGCTCGTAAAGCGTGGTTGGCTCAGTGAGGAGATCCTACGCGTGCTTGTTGAACAAAGTGGTGCCAATTCCGGCACCGGCATGAAGGCATATCAAAAGGAAGCGGACTAGCTGCCGTCGCCTATCGTGTTGTCCAGGTAATGCATCAGTTCTGTCATGCCGGGTTTGTCTTTGGACTCGATCGTGACGTTCATTTGATGGTAGATCGCCTGCAGTACCTGAGAGGCGGTGCGGTGGTGCGCGATTGGATTGGTTCTGTATCCCGCACCAAAAAACGGTGCAGCTTGCAGCCGAGCGGCGCGCGGTTGCAACATTTGCAAGGCGTGTCCTTCGCCCACGAGATTCGCAAGTTCGAGAGCGGCCGGCAACAATTCTTGTCCAATCGACCCACGATAGTGCGAGGTCATTATTTTGCCCACAAGTCGTTGGGCGTCCGGAGAGAACTTTGTCCGGTTATCGTCCAATCCGCTTGCGTGTGCAATTATCAGACGAACCAGCCGCGTCTGCTCCGGATCAATGCACGCGGGATCGAGCGATTCGTCTTTGCCCGGGTGCAACATACTGATTCTCTTCTCGAGCTGGTCTGCAGCGGAGGACAGCTCTTGTTGATCCGACGACGGATCGCCGGGCACCACGCCTGCCGCTTGCCGCATCGCCGCCGCCACTTCGCTGACGGCGCGCTCCTTGCGGTTGCTTGGCAGCTTGTCGTACTCCGCGGCACGCCTATCGATCATGCTCACTTTGTCATTGAGCAGTCCGACGATGTTGTTTCTCTGTGCGAAATTGAGCAGCGACTTCACGTCTTCGGCTTGGATTATCGGACCCACGTCTTTGTCTAGATTTAGCGCATGCACCGCCGTCGCCAATTGATTGCCGGTATAGGAATAGTTGGGCAGCACCGGTGTCTCTGTGGTGGCAAGCTTTGCGTAGAGATCCCACGTCGGTTTGCCGGTGTTGTCGTAGTACTTTGCCGCGTTCGGGACAGCGGCCGCCTGTTTGTCGATCATTTCCGATAATGTGGTGACCAGGCGCGCCTTATCTTTGAGAGCCTGACTGCGAGCCGGATCTTCTGCATGCTCGGCGATGTCGTTGAGATGTTGAGCAATGTCCTTGCCCGACTCATGAAACAGGTAGAGAGTTGTCGCACGCAGGAGCTGGTTGTATCCTACGCCGGAAGATATCGGCACAAAGCTTGCTCTTTGCTGCGCAAGGCTTGCCTGATCCACCGTGTCCGAAAGAACCATATGCTGATTCATTCCAGCCATAGTGTCGGCGGTTCCCCAGCCACCACCTTCAATGGCGTACATCCGACCAATCAAGGCGCGAGTGGTGGCGTCGCTGAACCCGGCGTCGTGCCCAAGCCTCACTGACTCTTTGACGTACTGCCGTTTGAACGCGGACTCGTCGGTGCGTTCAACGGAAAAATCCGGCGCATTCGGATCTGCGCCGGCCATGCGCCACAGGTTCACAGACTGCCCGAGCATGGCTTGAATAGAGGGCGGCGGATCATTTGGTTTAACCGGGGACAGGTTTCTTTTGGCCGGTTGTCGGTTGTGGTGTTCCCACCAGAACATCCGACCACCCTGGTGCGCGGGATGATACCGAGCCAACTGCACCATTTCGTCGACCGAGCTTGGCACCGGAATCGCGTTGGACAGATCGTTGCGGGCGGGACTACTAAGTAGTCGTCCACCGAGATCATTGACGACCTCCGTCGATTTGTTGGGGGCGGCATCATTGTCGCCAATCTTATTTATGGATGCGTCGAAAGCCATGGTCGTAGCGGCCTCGAAAGGCTAAGCGTGCCAAACCTTATGCCGGCGTGCCTTCAATCGGCGCCGGTAGGCTTGCTATGCGGGAACTGGGGGGACACAGCTTGCGCTGCCTGTCTAGTGTCCTCGATCGACCGTGGACGGTAAATGTTGTAACCACGTAGGCAATCGATGCGCTATTGAGCGTATAGATCGATGTCGCCGGAAACGATGGTCCAGTCAGGGTTTGCAGCTTTCGCCATTTGGCGATGAAACATAATATACATTATCAGACCGCGCTTGCGATGCCATTGTTTCGCCACGAGCACTGCATAAGGTATTGCCACGCGCATTCCTTATAGAAGGGTTTCTCTCATGGCTAATGGCGAACAACAGATAGCGTCCGGATGCGATCGAACTTTGGGCGGACACACGGCAGGCGAGCAGGGCTTGAGTCAGACTGCAGGGCTGGGTACATGTAGCCTTTCCGACATGCGAGCTGCGAGGGCGGTGCATCCCTCCGATCATGTAGCGGCTAACCTGCCGACCATCGTGGCCGGACACGCCGAGTCGCCTGCCGAGCAATCACCAGAGGTTCCAACTCGTCCTGACCGCTTTGGTTCGGGCAGCCGGCAGGACTTCATCAATGGTGCCGGGACGCTGCGCTCCGAATACAGGCAGGCTGTTGTTCAGTATGCCGAGGATGCGGGAGCCGATGGACAGAAAGCAGAGCAGATTAGCGGCACCAGATCTGAAGGTTTCCAGCACCGTCTGGAAAGCATCTACGGTCCTAATCTCGAATCGTTCAGAACAATGGCGTCGATCGGAGACGATTTGCCCAAGTCCCCGCCCCCCACGCCGGAAGAAATAGGGCACCGATTGGCGGACGCGATGGCGGCTTCAAATTTTTCCGCTTTGAGCAAGGAGCAGCGAACGGACCTCATGGGCGCCGTATCCGGCGTGATGATAGGCGCAAGAATTACATTCGGTGATAAAGGTGCCGTTCAGGGTGCCAACGAGCGCATGGTGGATGCTTTCCAGAACGGACTGAATAAGCACGGGCTGGCACAGGTGCAGCCGGTAATCTGGGGCGACACTGGCGAGCCTGGTTTAACGGCCAATGCCCCCAAGATGTCGCCGGAGCAGCGGCACCATTACCTGCCGGCTGATTAAGCACCGCCGGTTCAGTGGGACTTCCACGGATTTGCAGTTGGGGCGATCGCCATAAGATCGCCCTGGTGGCTCTCCACCGGTGTCCCGTACGTTGGCGTGCAGAGGGATTGAATAATGGTCGTTTCCATAGGCGCCGGTGATCATGCCGGGGTCGCGAGCACCTCAATTGCCGCCGAGCGGCAGGGGTCGCACACAGAAGATGTTTGCGCGATCGGCAAACACATGAAAGTCGGCATCGGGTCGTTCGGAGCCTGGATGCTCGGCGTAGGCGGCATTATCGGCTCGATGGCGTGGCTGTTCCACAGCTACATGATCGCGCGCGCCGGCGCTCTATGCGCCACTGTCGCTTGGCTGCTGGGCGCGCTGACGTTTATTCCAATGGCCCTCATCCTGGCTGAACTGTCTTCCATGTTTCCCACTGCAGGCGGTCCGTATGTCTATAAGTTTTACGCGCTGAAACGATTGTTTAAAACCAGCGGTGAGATGCTCGGCTTCCTCACCGGGTGGATTTTCTATGCTTCGTTGCTCGCCGGCTACGCCTGCATGGCTAATGGGTTGGTAAACGTGACCGGCGGAGCGGCTTTTGGCAGCTTGGACAAAACGCCGCTATGGTTTGGACCGGCGGTGATTTTTGCTTTGTTCGCTGCCACTACTGCCGTTAATTTGATGCACGTCGGACGTGCCACCATGCTCAATAATGTATTTACCGTCGTAAAACTGCTCATGGTGCCGGCTTTCGTGGCACTCGTTGCCAGCGCGCCGAGCAGCTCATTCAAATATTTGCTCAATCCGGCAAATTTGTCCGGACATTCGAACGTTTTGGAAAACCTCACCAGCGTTCTCACCATGGCAATTGGCGGCTTTGGCGGCATCGAGATCATGGCTTGTGCTTCCTCGGAGACCCGCGACGCTCGCAAGAACATTCCGCGAGCGATGTTCTTGACACTCGGCTCTGTGGCTTTAATTTACGCGGCAATGTCCGCCGCTATAGGCGTGGCGGCGGCCTACGTTTTAGGACCGGACAAGGCGACGTCACTTGTGCCTGGCACCAAATTCAGTGCCACCTTCCCTGGTGTCGTCGAGTTTATTGCCGGCAACGTCTGGGGGCGCATTGCGGCTGGATGCGTGGCAGCGTCGATAATTGGTTGTGCTATTGCCGGGCTTCTGGCTCTTGCGCGCTTGGGCTACTCGCTTGCCTCGACGGGGCTGTTTCCTCGCGCGTTTGCCCAGCTTGACGAGGGCACAAAGGTGCCTGGCTATGCGCTAAAATTCCAGTTCATTGTCTTGTGCGTGATTGGAATTGCAGCCAATTTGGCCTCTAGAACCGGCTTCTTCCCGGACGCGTACAGCTATCTGGGTGAGACGTTCTGCTTTATGTACCTGTTCATCCTGCTGCTTTACGGCGTCAGCTTGATCATCTTGCGTTATACCGATCCCGATATGGCGCGACCTTATCGTATTGGTGCGCGCGGCAATTGGCAGGCGTGGCTGGTGACACTACTGGCGACAGGCATCTTCGGCTACGTGGCATTTGGCTGCACCAAGCCGATCTATCAGCTCGGTGGTCTGATAATCTTGATGTCTGGCTTGCCTGTTTATGGCTATTTCCGCTGGCGGCGATCGGTGCGGCGGTAGCGCCAAGCGAGGAATGAATGAGCAACTCGGGGCTGAAACAGGGCGTTCTCTCATCGATGGAAACGCTCGCCCAATCAATTGCCGGCATTGCACCGAGCGCGACTCCGGGGATGCTCATTCCAATTGCCTTCGGCTTCGCCGGTAATGGCACATGGCTGTCGTATTTGCTCGCGACCATCGGCATTCTTTTTACTGCGCAGTGCGTCAACGAGTTCACTACGAGATCGAGTTCGGCAGGGTCGCTCTATACATTTGTGCGTGAAGGATTCGGACACCGCGCAGGCGTGATCACGGGTTGGGGACTGATGTTTGCCTATGTTGTCTGCACGTCTTGTTGTATTGTCGAATTTGCTCTTTATGCGATATCGCTGTGTAAGGATCTGCTTGGTTGGGCGGTTAACGCTCAGTCGATGATTGCCCTTGGATCCGCACTCACCGGCTACATTGCATACAAGAACATCAAAATGTCGACGAGGCTGATGCTGTCGCTCGAACTTTTATCGGTGAGCCTGATTCTGTTCATCGTCGCCATCACTTTATCGAAGCACGGATGGGCATTGGATCCGCATCAAGTGCAACTTTCCGGCGTGCATTTCGATAACGTGCGCATGGGATTGGTGATGGCAATATTTGGCTTCGCGGCATTTGAAACGTCCGCGTCACTCGGCGTCGAAGCGGCATCGCCGCTGCAGGCGATTCCGAAGGCGGTAATGCGCAGCGTGATTTTTAGCGGCACTTTTTTTGTGATTTGCGCGTATGCGCTGGTAATGGCTTTCCATGGGAATCCGCAGAGCCTGGACAAATGCAGCACACCGTTGCTCACGGTGTGTGGTGCCATTGGACTGCCGGGGCTCGGACATGTTGTGGACGCCGGCATCATGGTCAGCTTCTTTGCCGCCGGGCTCGCCAATCTGAATGCGGCTGCCAGAGCCGTTTATCAAATGAGTCGGGACGGCGTTTTGCACAAATTTTTCGGAAAAACGCACCACATAAATTTCACTCCTCATACGGCCGTGATCTCCTGTGTTTCCGCGAGCATGGCCATCGCCGTAATCCTGGCTGGATGCGGATTTTCGTTATTGGACGTGGTTGGTTGGTTGGGAACGTTGGCGACGTTTGGTTTTATTTACGGCTATATGGCGACATCGGTTGCTGCAGGAAAGATGTTGAAAAGAGTTGGCGAATTGAATTTCGTGAAAATTGTGATCGTCGTAATGTCGCTTGTGGTGCTGGTTTCGTCAATGATCGGTTCGTTATATCCGGTGCCGGCATATCCGTATAATTTGCTGCCCTTTATTTTCGTCGGATATATGGGATTCGGTGTGATCTGGTGCTTTTTCAAAGTGGCACCGCCGGTGGTGGCAAAATCCGAAAATTTGCCGGAATTGTCCGCTGTCGACTTGTCGAATGGCTAAGCGGTCGACAATACGACGCGACGACCAGACGATGGGTCGTAATATGGACGAGACGAAAGTACCTCCCGCCGAATATACATATGTAGAAGTGGTCAACCAGTATTAAATCGAACTGGATGACCGGTAGATCTGGCGAACATATAACGGTTAGCAATACTACGGTGCTGCTGGTCGGACCGCCCAACCGCCGACTGTCCGACCGGTATTCCGTGGAAGGTGCCACCGCGCGCGGTACCGCATACGGTGGCGGGTGTCCGTCCGCTGATCTATGATGGTTCCACCACCAAGGAGCCACCTCTATGCTCATTCGCATCCGCGGTAAAACCAATTAGTAACTCGATGCCCGAGAGTTCCTTGAACTCATTGCCCCCTACCAATCAGGGGGTGATATTGGATATCGGCACCGGCGACGGTCGCTTTGTATACCAGATGGCGCGCAAAAACCCGAATCGGCTCTACATCGGGATCGACGCGTCCAGCGAAGCGCTCGTGAAGACTTCCGAGAAGATTTATCGTAATCCCAAGCACGGCGGTGCCAAGAACGCCCTCTTCCTGCAAGCCAGGGTGGAAGCGCTACCGCCAGAGTTGCACCGCGTCGCCGACGAGGTGCACATCCACTTCCCGTGGGGCAGCTTGCTGGGCGGGTTGATCAAGCCGGACGAGACTGTCCTTCGTTCTATCCGAAGCGTCTGCAAGGATGGTGCTTTGGTCGAGGTGATTACCAGCATCGACGAGGACCGCGATGCCACCGAACTTAAAAGGCTAGGCATCGAACCACCGATAGACGATGAGTACGTATCGGAGTTTATGGCGCCGCATTTCCAGCGTGTCGGGTTTAGCATCACCGAGCACGGATTGCTTGCCCCTGATAATTGGCCGACTCTATGCACGTCTTGGGCCGCCAAGCTTAAATCCAGCGGTACGCGCCATGTTCGCTATCTGATTGCGCAGGCTGCTGTTCACACATAAGACACGCCTCGACGCTACAATCGAATTGCAGGATAGACGTATGAGGTGTGGTGCATGAATCATCGAATCGTCGCATGCCTTTCGTTGTTGGTCATAATCGGATGCAGTGCTCCTGCTTTTGGACAGAACACTAACGACCCCACCGGCTTCAATCGCAAATACGGCTGCGTCGGCGATTTCGACCGCGTCAACGACCAGTGGTACGAGGCGCCGCGCGAGATTCAAGTTATCGACGAGCGTCCGGTGGTCCGTGACTTTAGAAAAACACCTTCATCGGCAAAAACGAATCCACACAAAGGTACTGCACAGACGCCGCATCGGAACTATTATCGTCCAGGTCGCCGCAATCAATCCGGTGCGGCTCCGCACGAATGGATCAATGCCGGAGTCACGACTGATGGGTTCACGCCGCCAGAGCGAACACTGATTCAGGACGGAGTGATCCATTCCTTGGACCATGGGTCACCGACCCCACTGGACTGCTGGACCCATTATAGATCGACGCACTAACTTGGGTAGCTGCAACGGCTGAGTGACGACGCGACGAAACGCCCGCCGGCGCGGAAGAATTCGGATGGGAATCTCCCCATTGAAGACTATCGAATAGAGACCTAATCTATATCTGTGCCAAGTCACTCTCAGGGCGCTCAGTCGGGAAATTGATATCCCGCTCTGCTGTCGCGTCCAAGCGAGCAGATGCCGACATGCCTGGCGATTCTCACGATAGAGCTACCGTGAAGCGTTCTGACGAGACCAAAGAGTCTCCAACCTTTTCCGGCGAACTGTACAACTCCGCGATGTACAGCGCGTTCGAGGCTCCGGCGCTTGGGCTCACGCAAATCATCGACAAAACCGGCACCAATCTTTCGGCGAAAGTCTCATCGGCATTCGAGACTATTGGAGTTAGCGCCCCAAAGCAAGAACAGCTGAGCACAGCCGCATGGCTGGGAAGAACCGTCGGTGGTGCCATCGGCATGATGGCACCTTTGGGATTGCTGGGCATGGGCAGCCGCGGTTTGCTGAGTGGAATGGCACCATCGTTATTGACGGAACGCACGGCGATTGGCTTCTCGCTCAGCGAATCCGCACTTACCGGCGGTGTGTATGGAACCGTGTTTACGCCGACTGAAGGGAAAAACTTGCTCACCGAGCGTCTGATTGGCGGCGCCGGCATGGCGACATCATTCGGCTTGCTGTCAGGCAGCGGACTGGCAATGAGCAAATTTGCTACAACGGAAACGGCCGCGCAGTTAGGTGTTCGCGGCATCCTGCAGAACCCGATCAGCGCAGGCGTATTGAGCGGCGCACCGGCGGGTCTGATAAATGCTGAAACGAAAGCCGTGCAAAAAGGCGACTGGATCTTCAGCAAAGACGATCTCGGCGAGCAGATGCTACAGATGTCTATCGTTGGTGGCTTATTTGGTGCCAAGACTCAATTGTTCGGAGCGAAAGCCGCCGAAGCACCGGGTCGTCGAGTGGTGGAGGCTGCCTCGTTGAGCGCTCGGCTTGCCGTCGCTGACGAATCTTCCGCGGGCGAAGGGGCGCGCTTTGAGTCCTGGCAGCCGGAAATGAACCCCGAATGGCTGATGCCACCTGCGGCGGTGGCGTCGTTCCGCGCCCGCATCGACGAAATGCTCGAGCGCCGACAGCGACAAGCGGACATTCCGCAGCTTGAAAAACAGATGGAGAGCCTCAGCGACGACGCGCGCATCAAGAGGCTCGAGCTAAGCGGACGTGCGCTTGGACTGGGCGCATCACCGGAAAGTTTGAAAGTGCCAGACGCTTTCAACTACTACCACATGAAAGCCGTGTTCGGTGACGACGCTGAGGCGCACGGCGTCTACCGCCAGCTGCGCCAACTCGAGACCGATCGTGCTCAGCTTTCCGAGCGCATCCGCCAAGAGATCGAGGAGCGCACGCACGAATTAACAGAAATAATCAATTCCGCTGCCCCAAGTTTGTTTCCCAAAGGTATCACTCCTCGGTACAAAATCGCCGCGCATGACCAACGCGGATACGGTGTCTATCAGGGCGACGGGCATGTGAAAATTCAAGCCGACCTGGTGAAAACGGCGAGTCCCAAGCTCGCCAACACAATCGCCCATGAAGCGAAGCACGGCGAGCAAGAAGCGCTTTTGGTTCGCAAATACATCGATGAAGCAATTGGCGAGAATGCTCGACCTGGCTGGGACGACTTCAAAGCTATCGCCAGCTTGTTTGAGCGCAGAATTGGTGCGGCAGGTCCAAGAGCAGAAATGATCGCCAAAATTTATTACGCCAGAGATGCAGCGCGCTTGACCGAGGAAGAGCTAGCCAGGGCAAACAAACTGGAAGAGTCGTGGAGCGACTTGGTACGCAGCGGCAAGGAAGACAATCGAAATGCTTATCGCGAACGCTACCACGAAAAAGAAGCATACGCCGTTTCTTCCCAAGTTGAGGGAGGTCCGCTAAAGTGGCGATCATCAAACGACCGGCTGCTCTCCGACTTAAGATCTGCCCCTTGAAGAACATCCAGCTGTCCGATAAACGTTAAATCGGGTGTTTCTCTTTTCGCTTATGCACCAGTTGCATGAGAGCCGGCGCGCATTTGGGCGGCAAACTGATTTCCAGCGGCTCCTCGACGCCGTATTTGCCGATGGCGAACGGCCAGGTGATGTACACGTCGTGCTCCGGATGATAGGCGCAAACATTATGAACATTCAGCGAATCATGCACGACTGAATGAACTAGCTTGCCCAATAAATCTCCGGTCGCTAGATTCCGCACCACATCTACGTTGTTTGCTATTTTTCCCCAGAAGGCGCGGAGTTCTTTAGTGACCTCTTCGTAGTTTTGTTCGCTTGGATAGAGAGCAACGGCGTTGGGCCCGTGCTCGCCGACTGCATGAGCGTCTTCGTGATAGATGCCGCGTGATTTGAGCACATAGCGCAATCGATTGGTGTCCAGATCGCCACCAAAGCCGAATACCTGCTTTTTCGGCAAGCCTGATTCCTTCTGAATTTGCACGGTAATATCATCCACAGGCGTCGCAATACAAATCACGACGCAATTCGATTTCAGAGGGTGAAACTGAAATGCGGAGCGATTGATTTCGAGATTCGCTTTGTGTACCTCGTCTGCGTTTTTGCCTTTTTGCATGACACCGGATGTGATGACAATCACATCGGAGTTGGCCACATCGCCATCGGATTGGTACACCATCTTGCTTGCGCCTTCGGGATTGGCGCTGGCGACATCCATAATCGCTGCGGTCGCCGTTTCTTCCTTACGGCTGCTCACGCAGACGCGATCGATCGCGTCATTATATGACAACGGGAAAAGCAAAGCCGAGCCGACATTGCCGGTGCCGAAGACGGTAACTTGCATTATGGGCCCCTCGCACGGACGCAGTTAAGTATATACGTTCAAACGATGAACAGGCGCATCGCTTGGGCGGAGCTGCAGCAGCCGGTATTAACTTGCGCGGACGCTTGCAGTTGCTGTGGGAGTGAACAGCGGTCGCAGCACTGAAAACCAAAGCGTTCTGCAAAAGCTGCCGCATGTTCGGTCAACAGGTAGAACTCGCAAGCACCTTGCAACTTGAGTTCGGCGATCGCCGTTTTCACCAGGTGAGATGCGATGCCGGCATTGCGTTGATCCGGCGCCACGGCCAGAGAACGCAGTAAGACCACGTTGTCATAGCGTTCCCAGCCGATACAACCGCATATGGTGCCATTATTGCGCGCCACTAGAAAACAAACCTTCTCTGCGCTCTGCGCAACGGGCAATGCAGCAGCCTGGAGCAATTCTGTGATTGCTTCGAAATCTTGCGTTGTGGCACGCATCACGGGCAGATCGGTAGTTTTCATAAACGTTCCTGGAGAATACCGCTTCAGGATAGCTTTTCCGGCGATAAAAAAGAGCCCCGTTGCCGGGGCTCTTAAGATCATCTGGACAGGTCAGTTTAATAGTCGCTGTCGTAAGGAACGACATACTGTCTGCCCTGGAACAGGCTGACGTGGCTGCCGTTGTGCGGGCTGGGATAGCCCATGAAGCCGTGCCAGGCGCCATAGCCGAAGCCATGGATCACACCGTAGAAAGCTCCACTTACTAAGCCTACCGGTCCACCGACAAAAGCGCCGGCGGTCATGTCATAACATCCCGCTTGATTGCCCAGGTCGCGAGCAACCATGCGCGTCCCGCCGATAGATCCCTTGATGGCGTCTTGGAAAATTGCCGTAGGCACATCCCAGACGATACCGGTGACCATGGAGACGAGACGAACAGGGAAGTAATAGATCTCGTATTGAACGCGCCAGTCTTCTGGACGCTCAGGATACGCGAAGCAGGCAGCGACGTTCATGAACACCGCCATCACTGCCAACAAAGAACTCAAGAAAATTTTGTTGCGCATATTTGTACCTTTTCTTTCCAGGGTTGGGAGCGCGCGGAATAAGCTTATCACTCATTGCCGCGCGCTTGTAGCCTTAGACTTACTTTTCCTCCATGGTGATGAAGGAAAAGCGGCTGAAGGGCTTTTCCCATCCCTTCTTGAACCCGTGGAAGAACCCGTACGGAACTCCACGAGCCGCACCGAGGACCAAGCCGGTCGTGCCACCGATAGGAGCGGCTGCGACCAGTTGGCCGGTACCCTTCTCATCACCGAACTTGCCGGCGACGTGTTGGGTGCCTTTCAGTGCCCAATGATAGCCATCATCGATCGGCTCGCTGACGCCACCAGTGACGATACCGCCACAGAGACCGCCAACGAGTCTGAACGGAGCCTGAATAACCCAGTTAACCGGCTTCGCTTCGTAGTCCAGCGCGAGCGCCGGTCCTACAGTCGCGCTCAGCGCGATGGCTGAGCACGCTATACGGAAAAATACAGATTTAGTCATTTACCTCACCGTTTCTAGGGCGTTCGGCTTGCGCCTCCCGCTTTAGTATCGACACCAACAACAGTTGTTCGACGGATACCGTCTTACTTTTCGTCACCAATGCAAACGAATGAATCGGTGCTGAACGGCTTTTCCCAACCTGTGGTCATGCCATGACGGCCGCCGCGGATAGCGCCTTCAGGAATTCCCCAGAGGAAGCCTACCGGAACACCAATCACGGCGCCGGCAACGTTTTGCTCGAAGCCGTGTTCATCACCAAAACCTGATGCGAGTCCGTGCCACATTTTCATCGGCATACGCCAGAGCGAGTCAACCAGGATTCCTTCCGGAACTCCGACGACTGTTGCGCAAGTCGAACCGGCGAGGCTGGCGACTCCGCCGAGCACGCCGTCAGCAGCATAAGACGGGGCAACCGTCGCCACTGCCATCATTGCGGCCAAACCAAAAAAGAGCGATTTTTTCATTTTTATTTACCACCTTTGAACCGAGGATGGTCACCCACCCTCGGTTTTAATAGTCATTCGATATTCGGACGCACTGAGCCTACTCTTCTTTGAAAGTGAAAGCTTCCTTCGAAAAAGGCTTGCTGTAACCAGTGGACATACCATGCCAGCCACCATCGAAGGTGCCGTATGCTGCACCACCGATGATACCGAACGGAGCGCCGACGATGGCTCCTGCCCAATTCTGATAAGTACCTTTGTCATCGCCAAGCTTGCCAGCTACCCACTTGGTGGACAACATGGCTCCCTTGACCCCATCCTTTACTGCGCCTTCCGGGATACCAACAAGGAATCCGACGGTGGAACCAACAACGCGCACTGGAAAGAAGCAGACAGACTGGAACATGTCGTCGCTGGCGTTGGTGGGGGCGGCAAAGGCTGGAGAAACGGCGCCGATCAGAGCCGAGGCTAGCACTAAAGAGGTCGCTAACTTTTTAAACATTGAATTCTCCATCTTCTTAGCAATCTTCTGAACGTTCCTTGGACCTTTGGTCGGCCCGAAAGACAGTCCAATTTTACTGAAATTCTTCGCGAGGTCCACCTTTTGTTTTGGTGGACGAAGTTTCGCGAAGCTGTTGCAAGCCGCGCCACATCACTATTCTGGAAAGAAACTATCCCCTATAAAAAGATTTGTCTTTTCCCTTCTAGCCAAGTGGGTAGATACGAGCAACATACTTCCTGTATATCCAAAAGTGCTCAACCTGTCTACAGCACTGCGACTTCGCGATTCGTCGATATCCATCTTGGATTCCGGAGAAAAACGACACCATGCCGTTGTCAGCAGCAGATAAAAACTGCAAATGTACAATAGCGACACGAAATTAACTTAGGAACGTGATGACGAAATCAAGCAATAGAACGGAAAACGATGTGGTGCGCATAGCCCTCGTCGGATATGGACTTGCAGGATCGGTGTTTCATGCGCCGCTTATCCAATACACCGAGGGGCTCGAGATAGCAGCGATCGTAACCAGGGATCCTGTCCGTCAAGCGGCAGCCCAGGCGGATTTTCCCGAGGCGCTCATTGTTGATGATGTCACCAAGATTTGGAGCAACGCGGGCGAATACGACCTGGCCGTGATCGCAACGCCAAATAGCAGCCATGCACCACTGGCGATGGCAGCGCTAGACGCCGGATTAAATGTTGTCGTCGACAAACCGATGGCCACCACCGTTGCCGACTGCGAGCAGCTTGTGGCTGCCAGCCGCACCAACAAACGTTTGCTTAGTGTATTTCAAAACCGAAGATGGGACGGCGATTTCTTGACGGTGTCGCTTTTGGTGCGTTCTAACAATCTTGGATCGATCAATAGATTCGAGTCTCGATTCGAACGTTGGCGGCCGGTGCCCAAAGCCAATGCCTGGCGCGAAACCGGCGGTCATGATCAGGGTGCGGGCCTGTTATACGATCTCGGATCGCATTTGATCGATCAAGCGATGACTTTATTGGGCGAGCCGATCAGTGTATATGCGGAAATGAATGCGCGTCGCGCCGGTGTGGAGACGGACGATGATTGCTTCGTGGCGCTCACTTTCGCCGACGGCGTCCGCGCCCACCTTTGGGCCAGTGCCATGGCCAGAAATCCGGGTTGCCGATTTCGCTTATGCGGAATGAAAGGAACTTTCGAGAAGCGCGGTCTTGATCCGCAGGAAGATGCTTTGCGTGCCGGACGCAGACCAAATACTGCAAACTGGGGTGCCGAGCCCAGCGAATTCTGGGGAAATATATGGAGCGAGCGCGACGGATTAAATCATGAGGGCCGCGTGGAAACGCTGCGCGGAGACTATCCGGCTTTTTATCAACAAATGCGCGATGCCATCGTAAATGGTGCCCCAGTCCCCGTTGATCCCGCCGACGGCATAAAGACTTTGCGAGTAATAGAAGCCGCACTGCGCAGTGCCGGTGAAGGCATCGTCGTTGATCTAAGGGAAGAAAAACCGGTCGCCAAATAGCGGCGCGCCACGATCGGATATACGGTAGGGGCGGCGCATCGACCTACCTCTTACGTGGTGCCGTATCGGCTGATAATGTCGCCGTAGCGCGTGGTGTGTCTATCATAGCGGCTTCCTGCCGATACTTGATTGCGGCGCTAGGGTATATTAGCGGCAAGGTTGCGCGGCGACCTCGGTATCACGGTGTCCTTGCTCACGGCGTCATTCCATCTCACTAACCGACCCATCGAGGATCGCATGAACAACATTTGCTCTGCCCGCACAATGAACCTGGTGATTATGTTCGCGTTGCTTTGTGCCGTCGCAGTGACGGTCGTGGCGACTTCGCTTATGGCAAAAGTGAGCGGCAGCTATCTGCAAGCGCTCGAAGACAAAGCAAGAATTACAACAGCAGACCTGTCGATGGTTCTTGCCGATCCCTTCGCCATGGGTGAATACGACCATATGGAGAAGATAATCGCAGCTGCCAAGACTGCGGATCCCGATCTTGCCTACGCGATCATCATGTCTTCCGACGGGCGAGCAGTTGCCACCACTGATCCGGCGTTCAAGAATGCAAAGCTCGCCAGCAATGAGTACGAGACATCAGCTTTGAAGGTCACCGAATACATCAAACGTCAGGGCAACGGTGGTGATGGTAGCGCATTCGAAACGGTCATGCCGATCACCGCAAGTGGACAGAAAGCAGGAGTTCTACGCCTCGGCTTCGCCGCCAACAGAGCTGCCGGCGCCATGTCCGACGCCACCACTTCGGTTTGCCTTGTCGCTTTTATCGCTGTTCTAATCAGCACGCTCATCTTCGCTGCCATCATCAAAAACTGGGCGCCGGCTCCGGCAACAACGCCAACAGCCTAGCGTCGTTTTTCACATCGAAGGTCAAGGACTGGAGCGTTGCTCTAATTGCAACAAACAGCTGTCACATTGTTGCGATACAGGCAACCGTAATTTGATTACGAGCTCAACCCATCTCGTGGCGAATGAAATCGTTTGTTGTAACGCGCACTACGCGTTGTTCAAGCCGTGCTCGGTGCGGTGCCATTTGCCGGCGCCACGGCCCGATAGAATGCGCAAGAACGAGTAGGTTACTACCGGCATCCAGTGAGCGAACACGTAGATGTTTACCTCGAAGGTGTGGATGAACGCCGCCCACAGCGTCTTGTTGCGATAGATGCGAATGGCGATGAAGAAGTTGATCAGCGAAATGGTGAGCACCACCGCAGCAATCATCAACAGCACGCGACCGTGCGTCTGTCCGCCGGTGGCAAGCGCGATGGCATCGCTGACCATTTCCAGAAGGAACAAGCCCGGGACGGCGAAATACGAGAAGAACGCCAAAGTGTCGATACGATCGACCAGCGATAGACGCGTCGGTGAGTTGAGCGGGAAGATATAGTCGAGATATCGGCGTATGCTGCCTTCGGCCCAGCGACGGCGTTGCCGGAACAAGCCTTTGATGGTCGTCACTGCTTCTTCGAAAACGTGAGCGTGAGGGCAGAATCGCACATCCCATTTCTGCACCAGAAGACGCGTAGACAAGTCGAGATCGTCGGTGATGGAAAGGTTGTTCCAGCCGCCGACATCGATCAATGCCACCCGTTTGATCAGCTCGCCATTGCCGCGCAGTTCTACCGCACCGCCGATGAGGTCGCGTCCCATCTGGAAGTAGGTATCCACCGCATATTCGGAAGCCTGGCAATCAGGCAAGAAGCCTTTCTGTTGAATGTAGATGCGCTTCTGCGCTTGCACCGCGCCGACATTCTCCGGCTGAAGCACAGGCAGTGTTTTCTGAAGGAAGTCCGGCTCGACGTAGGCGTCGGCATCGAAGACGGCAATCACTTCGCCTTTGCTTAGTGGCAATGCCTCGTTGAGCGCGGCTGATTTGCCCGGACGGCCGCCGGGCGTGCGGGTGAGGACGTTCAATTGATGGAATTCGCCCTGAAGCTCTTTGAGAATCTCGGGCATGGCATCGTCCGAGCAATCATCTATGACCCAGACCGAAAACTTCTGGTAGTCGAGCTTGAAGAAGTTGCGGACGGTTGTTTCGATAACGCGCGATTCGTTTTTCGCGGCGATGAAGATGTCGACCCAAGGCTCCCACGTGTCTTGCTCGCTGTCCAATGTAGCGGCGGACGGCAGTCCGCTTTGCGTTGATGACAGCGGGCTTCCGCCCGCCGCTACGATGCTTTCGGCCGCTACGATGCTTTCGGCCGCTACGGCGCGTTCTTCCGCGCGACGCTCGCGCGCCAGGCGCTGCTCGACGCGGCGTTGCTTAACCAGCCGCTTGCGCCAGCGAAACTGCGCCAGGTACAGCCAGGTCGAGTGCATGATCATGATGACCAGCGTCACGAACAGGAGAAAAAGAATGGCCGGCCACGGCACGACGATGTCGATGACCTTCAGCGCCACCCAGGCACCAACGATCAATGCAGCTAAAAGAAGTCGATTTCGCATAACCTTCCGACTTTTGGGAGCACCAGCTCTACCATTAGTCTAGTAGACCCCTGAATGAAAGCGCGATTCCTTAATTGAAAAGATGATAATTAAGTTGAAATTTGCTTTAAACAGCGGGAACCCGCAACAACCGAAGTTATAGCAGATCGGCCTCCTCATGGGTGCGTGAACAGCGCACCAGATGGTACAGTCCCACGATCATGGTCGGCAATCCAATAATAAAAAGGGTGGTCGAAACTCCACCCGGAAGGTTATCGATGAGCGCTCCGGCCAAAACGGCCGGAATGGTCGAGGCTGCCGACATTGCTGTGTTTTGGGCCCCAAAGACCTTGCCCCGCAATGCTTCCGGGACAACTGCCTGCAACTGGGCCGAGGTCGGCACGGCTACGCAGGCGCAGCAAGCGCCGGTAAGCATTGCCAACCCCAGAGGTACGAGCATCCAGGCGCCGTGCCAATTAAATCCTGCCCAGAGGTGACTTTGTATGAAGCCCAAACTGCCGAGGCAGGACATGAACAAGCCCAATCCCGAGAATCCTGTGTACACAAGAGTGTTGTGCTTGTAATTTTGCCCGTAGTGGCCGACCCAGAAATTGCCAATGCCCATGCCCACGCCGGCTGCCGCCACAATGTAGCCGAACTGGTGCGGCTGAATGCGCAACACCTGCTGAGCCAGACCGACAGCGATCACGTTGAGCGTAATGATGGTGCTGAACAAGACCGTGATCTTGAGGATGGCCCGGAAAACCATGGCGTTATCGACAATGTAGGCCATGCCGGTGCGCAGCTCTTCCCACCAGATTTCATTTCTCTTTTCGCCGCGGGGGCTGTTGTTGCCTACAAACAGTAAGAGCATGGCCGAAATAACAAATAGCGCCGCCACCACCCATGGTGATTTATGGAATCCGACGCCGCTTATGATCGGCTCGCCGACGGCAAAGCCGAAGCCGAGCGCCACCATCATCGTGGTGAAAAATAGTGAGTTGGCGGCATAGAGGTCTTGTTTCTTGACCAGGCGAGGAATTGAGGCGACCTCGGCCGGGCCGAAAAACTGGGTAGCCACCGAGGACATAAATGCCAGTCCGAATACCGACCAGACTGAGCCTTTCACGAATGGAAAGGCTACCGCGGCCACAAAAGCGGCACGCAAGAGGTTGGTGATCACCATCACCGTGCGCTGGGGCCAGCGGTCGACATAGACGCCGGCAATTGGGCTCAGGACAATGGCCGGGATGGTGAAGGCGACATACAGAAAGCTCGTCATTTCGGCGGCGCCTGTGTCGGCCAGGCGAGTATTGTTGGCTTGAGCGACGGTGAGCACGGCGACGAACAACACAAACACGGCGCGGTCCGCGAACTGCGAAAATATCTGCGCCACCCACAGCATCATGAAATGACCGTTTTTGAGCAGCGGACCATAGCCGCCTTTTACGGATTCAGCGTCTGTGTGCAGCCTTGATGTTTCCAGATCGAACTCCTAGATATCGTCGACTGGATTATCGTCGTATCGGCCCGCTTCGTGGCTATCGCCGAAAGCGGCGGCAATTCCGCGCTTGGTGGTTCTAAAGAACTCGCAAATCTCCATGATTTCCGGTGACTGCGGCAGCTCTGCCTCGATGCGAGCCAACGCTTGTCCGAAGTTGATTCCTTCACGGTACAAAAGCTTGTACGCTTGTTTGATGTGCTTGCGGGTTTCCGGCCCAATTTTCTGGCGGCGCAAGCCGATTACGTTGATGCCGCGTACGTAAGCCGGGCGTCCATCGCACATTGTGAAAGGCGGCAGGTCTACTCGCGTGCCGGTCAAACCGCCCATCATTACTGCCTTGCCAACGCGCACGTGTTGATGAAACACGCAGGTGCCGGAAATGACGGCGTTTTCCCCAATGGAAACATGGCCGGCGACAGTGGTGGCATTGGCGATAATCACGCCATTGCCGAGACGGCAATCGTGGGCAATGTGCACGTAGTTCATCAGAAAACAATCGTTGCCGATGATGGTGGTGCGATCGCCGGTCGCGCGGTGAATGGTTACGTACTCGCGGATGGTGACGTTGTCGCCTATGCTTACGCCGGTGGGTTCGTCATTATATTTGAGGTCTTGCGGCTCGAGTCCGATGGAGGCGCCGGCGAAGATCTTGCAGTTTTCACCGATGCTCGTGTGTCCGTCGATCACGACATGGGCACCAATCTTGGTGCCGGCGCCGATTCGCACATTTGGACCGATAACTGCGTAGGGTCCGATTTGCGCGGTCTCGTGAACCTGCGCGCCGTCGGCTATGGCGGCGGTTTTATGAATGGTTGTGACAGTCATGCGATTACCCTTTGTTTTGGTCGATCATCGCGAAGGAAATCTCGCCTTCGCAGGCGATTTGATCGCCAACCTTGGCGGTGGCCTTCAGTTTGCCGATCGGACCTTTAATTTTGAGAAGCTCAACTTCGAGATCGAGGCGGTCGCCTGGAGTAACCTTGGTGCGAAACCTGAAGCCGTCAATGCCGGTAAATACGCCCAGTTTGCCTCTCCACTCCTCTTTCATGAGCAGAGCGATGCAACCGAGCTGGGCCAATGCCTCGACCATGAGGACGCCCGGCATAATCGGCATGAACGGGAAGTGACCTTCAAAAAATTGCTCGTTGGCGGTGAGATTCTTATATCCTTTCGCGCGCACTCCTGGCTCAACCGAAGTCACCCTGTCTACGAGCAAGAACGGATAGCGGTGCGGAATCAGCGATTTGATAGTGTTGATATCCACGACGTCGACGGTAGCTGTCATTACAAGACCTCTTGATATTCACAAACGCAGATCAAAGATTATCAAGAAATACTCATAAGAATGTTTCAATTCGGCTCATAAACACGTAATCGAGACGATTAGCCGCTATAGCTCTAGGTACAGACAGGCGTCGTGACTCTACAATAAACGTTTGCAATCGCTGACCGAGGATACCCATGGAATCTACTCATCTCCCCAATACCTTCAATGCGGCGCCGCCGACCAAGGCTGTGCCTGTGCGCAATCTATCGGCGAAAAACGAGATTGCCGGTAGCCTGCCGGTCATCGATAACGCCAAGATTGCTGCGGGCGTACGCTTGATTCTTGAGGGTATGGGCGAAAACTTGGACCGCGAGGGACTGCTCGAGACGCCTGAGCGCGTCGCGCGTATGTGGGGCGAACTCATCTATGGTACCGGTGTCGATCCGTCCACAGAAATTACCGTTACGTTCAAAGAAAGCACCGATGAGCTCGTGTTGGTGCGCGATATTCCATTTGCCAGCATCTGCGAGCACCATTTAGTGCCCTTCATTGGAACGGCGCATGTAGGCTACATTCCATCCAACGGTGTGATTACCGGTTTGTCCAAGTTGGCGCGCGTGGTAGAGCTGGCATCGAAGCGATTGCAGGTGCAAGAACGGATGACCACGCAAATTGCCGATGCCTTGATGCACAAGCTTGACCCTCGCGGCGTTATAGTGGTCTTAGAGGCCGAACACCTGTGCATGTCGATTCGCGGCATCAAGAAGCCCGGCAGCAAGACGGTGACTTCGGCGGTGCGAGGCATTGTGGCCACCGACCAAGCCACGCGCTCCGAAATCATGTCCTTGATCAATCGAGGCTGAAATGTCAGACGGCGATCGCAAAATGTTCGATAGGCGAAAATTCATGCTCGGGATGGCCGGCTTGAGCCTGTTGTCCTGGAATTCCAAAGATGCCGAAGCGGCTGCTGTGCTGCCGTTTAACCCATTTACGTTCGCCTTCGTTACTGATGTGCATCTGGCAAATGACGTCGAGGATTCTTACGAACTCGTCCATGAAAGCCAGCTTTTTCTGCAGGAGTTGGTAAAAGAACTCAACGCCGAGCGTCCCGATTTCGTCATGTTCGGAGGCGATCAAGTTCAAACTATCGGCAAAAACGAAGCGAATTGGAATACGTTTCTCGACTGCCTGCAACCGCTGAACGCCCCCTGGTCGTTCGTTCTTGGCGACCGCGACGTCTCAGGTCCGATTCCTGTGGACAAATTCAAGACTTACGGCCGCGACTGGAAGTTGGTGGGCGTCCAGGGCGAAAACGCATATTGGTCGCAGAATCCGAAGATCGTGCCTGACATTCATGTGGTTGGACTCGACACCAGTCTGCCCAACACCACTCTTGGTGGCATGTCCAGACGGCAGCTCGATTGGCTCAAACAAGATCTCGACGCTCACAAAAACCAATTTACAATTGTGTTTTGCCACCATCCGCTTTTGCCTCCGCCCCCCTATGACGGCGGCCCCCCCTGGGACGAATATGTCATTCCTGATGGCGGCGCCGTTCGCGAAATTCTGGGCGTCAATCCCCAGGTAAAATTGGTTATCAGCGGGCATGTGCATGTGAGCAAAGTCCAGCTCGAACGGGAAATCTGGCATATTTCCAATCCCAGCCTGGCTGTCTACCCGTGTTCCTACCGGCTGTTCCACGTGACACCGGATATGGTGACGATGGAAACCCGGCAGATAGATTTTCCGGCGTTAGTTAAAAAAGCGAAGAAAGAGCTGTCCGATTCGCCCTTGTCCGAACGCTTCAACTCCGCCGATCGCAATGCCTTCGTGGCTCTGGTTGAAGGCGACCGCGAAGATCGCGACGCCTTGATCCCACTTAAGCCCGGGCAGCCGTTGAAAGCCTTCAATCCTAAGAAACAGAAGCACGTCGAGGAAAAACAACCGGAGCAAACGACGAACTCGGAAAATCCAGACAAGGATCAGGCGGCACAACCTGAAGAAACGCACAAACGCGGGTTGTTCCGCCGGCGCGAGGGCACCACGGCCGGTGCCGGCGAAAAGGCGGAAAGCGCAGGCAAGCGCAAGAGCGCGGGCAAAGGCAAGACCGAAACAGCCGGCCAGGAATCTGCCGGGGACAACGAGCCCTCCAAGCCGGTAGAGCTCGAGCCGGTGAAAAACGTGGATGAAGAGCTAAACAAGCAACTGCAAATGGATGACAAAAAAGGTAGTGACGGAGAGAAAGACAAATGACGAGCAGTCGCAACATGGGACAGCCGACTCAAGATAAGAACCAGCCGAAAAAAGGCTCTTATACACCTGCTCCGGGCGCGCTTACTTACAATGCTTATCTGAAGGTCAACGAACTAAAACAGCTGCAAATCTGCCAGTCCGATCCGGCGCATCACGACGAGCCCTTGTTCATCATCATTCACCAGGCTTACGAGCTTTGGTTCAAGTTGATTCTGCATGAGCTCGATGAAGTATTCGCGATGATGGCGGCGCAACGCGTTCGCAAGGCGACGTTTTTCATGCGGCGTGTGAATGAAATTATGAAGTTGCTGGCTCATCAGATTCACATTCTCGAAACAATGTCGCCGCGAGATTTTCTCGGTTTCCGCTATAACCTGTCGCCGGCAAGCGGATTTGGATCCAGCCAATTTCGCGAAATCGAATTTATGTCCGGCTTACGCTATCCGGAGCTGCTGGAACATTTTTCCGGCGATCCCAGTTATGAGACACTCAAGAAGCGCATGGAGCAGCCATCGCTAGGCGAAGCGTTTTACACGCTGCTGGCGAAGAAAGGGTTCAAGCTGGCTGAAGCTGGGGAATCAGCGGGCGAAGCTGAGATCGAGCAGGCGCAGAACAAGCGAGTCCAAGAGATAGCAAAACTCTATACCGACGAAGAAACGTACGGCGATCTGCACGATCTCGCTGAAGCGTTCGTAGAATTCGACGAACTGCTCTTCCTGTGGCGAGCAAACCACGTCATTGTCGTAGAGCGCATGATCGGTTTCAAGCGCGGCACCGGCGGCAGCGAAGGTGTCGGCTATCTTCAGACAACATTGTCAAAACGCTGCTTCCCGGACTTGTGGAAGGTGCGCACTGTTCTGGAGCAGCCCGAAGGCGGGGCTGGCCCGCAATCGCAATCACCACCCGGCAAAGGCGGCGGCTGCCCATTCCATTGAGTGATACCACTAATCGAACGTCTTGCTTGAGCTGATACAGCTGTCTTCGCATGAGCTTGTCCCGCACGAGTGACACCACTGTTGAACCGGGCGGACTGCCTAGGTGTCCCCAGCGCCAATTATCCTGCATCTCGAGATGCAGGATAAACGCCAAAAGCGGGTTGTCAAAGTAGGCGTCCCTCTTGTTTTTCGCGCTTCGGCTGGTTGCCAGTATCACGCATCTCGAGATGCGTGATAGTTTGCCCTGGACCCCTACTGCACATGCTGGGAGAAAAATATTTCGACCGACTGGACGCCGCGCGCCAGGACGCCGCGACAGGACGCCGGCCGAAGGGACGCCGACCGACTAGCCGTCGAGCGACTAGGCGTCGAATAGCTTGTGGTAGCCGTAGATGCCGACGTCGGCTAGTATTGCTCCTACTCCGACGGCAGCGCCGGTCAAGAGGTTGCCCGATGTTTCGCCGCCCCAAATGGCGGCTTTCACGCCTGCCACGCCTAGTCCGAAGACCGTTGCGTGCGCCGACATGCGCCCCCAATCTAATTCGCTTTCATTGCGCGGTCCGAAAGCATAATGCAACGCCTGGCTGAGAAAACTATCGTTGGATGATGAGTCCGAATGGATTGGTTTTCCGTCCCAAGTTTCATACATGATTTTTGTCCGGTAGAGAGATGCCGACATTGTGCCAAACGACTGCACAATTCACCATGTGGAAAATACGAAAAAATTGCAGGTAGTCTACCGCCTGCACTGCGCCGGCGAAGTCTATGTGGAAGCGGCGGCGGTTGCCTGGTCGGGCGCTTCCAGCTCCGCAGGACGTCCCCACAGGTAGCCCTGGGCGTAAAGCACGCCCATTGTTTTTAAAACTTCCATGTCGTCGCGCGTTTCCACGCCTTCGGCAATTAGTTCGGCGCCCAGCGTCTCGACGACGCCGGCCAGACGGCGCAACAGGCGCTGCTTCTGCATATCTTGCGAAATGCCCATGACATATTTGATATCGACTTTCACCACATCTGGCTCGAGCAGAATCAAGCTTTCCAGCGAGCTGCGTCCGAAACCCACGTCGTCGATGGCTACCAGCACTCCTGCTTTCTTCAGCTCGGAGCAGTGGTCTTTCAAATAACTGGGGTCGCCGATAAATTGCTGCTCCGAAATTTCAACGCAGAATGTGCCCAGATTTTTCTCGAGCGGAAACATCGTGATCAGGCGCTCGATTGGCGTATCAATCATGGTTGAAGGAAACAGGTTGACGTCAAAGCGAGAACCTCGCTCGAGGCGTTCAGCCGCCGCGATAACGGTTTTCAAACACAAAAGATCGACGCGAGTCAAAATATTGTTTTCGATAGCGATACGGAAGAAGTCGTACGGCATTTGGAAAGGACCTTTAGGTCCGCGGATCAAAAGCTCGTACCCGACCTTCACTTCATCGCCCAGGCGCATAATCGGGTGCTTGACGGCGCGGTAGCAATCGCCGCGGCGCAGAACATCCACGATCTCCAGGTGCTCGTTTATAAGTGATTCGCCATTGCGCACCACCGGCAACACGCTGTACGAAACGCTGTTCTTGCCGGATTGTTTGCTCAGACGCAGAGCATGGCGAGTCAGTGATAAAAGTTCTTCTACCGAAGTAATTCCATAAGGTAATTCGGCAACGCCGAGGCTGGCGGTCAAAAAGATGTTGTCGTTGGAGTTGCGAATCGGGCTTTCAGCGACGGCGAGGCGCACGCGCTCTGCGATCAACTTCGCTTCGGCATATTGCGTATCGGTGAGCAAAACGACAAATTCGTCACCGCCAATGCGAGCGACGTAGTCTGAAGGGCGCAAGGTGGCGGTGATGCGTTCCACCATCTCACGCAGAGCCACGTCGCCGACTGCGTGTCCGAGCGTCTCGTTAATCCGTTTGAAGTCGTCGCAATTGAGAAGAATGGCTACAAGCTGCGATCCCGAACGTTGGGCACGGTTGACTTCCCGCACCAGAATGCGCTCTAAACCGCGCCGGTTGGACAATTCGGTGAGCGGATCGATGACGGAAACTTCTTCCAGCTTGTCTTTGAGTTTGTCGAGCTGCTTGCTCAGTCCCTGTACCGAGGTCTCCAGTGCCGAAACTTCTTCCTGATGCAGTCTTTTCAGATTTTTTTCCGCACGCAGGAAATAGACGAACGCGCAAAAAAGAATCAATGCGACGGCAATCAACGGCAGTATTTCGGTTGTCATCGCGTCTGGTGGATTCCTGAGTAACTCGCGTTCGGCGCGCTACAGTGTGGTTTTAACATAGTTGGCAGCCAAACTGACGTACCTTCGTCGGACCGCCGGACAAGTTGAGGATGTCAACTGCCGTAGATCCCATTCTTATGAGGGTTGTTTGGAAAGAATCAGTGCTTCCACGTCGTATATGCCACGACTACATCATCAAAACATCAATTTCACGAGCTTTTTCGAGCAGATAAAGAGAAAAAGTGAACGAAGACTTTATCTGCCGCAGCAGTAAAGTCTTCGATAAGTCTCAAAAGTAAGCAGGGGTGGCGCTTTTCAGTCCGAGCCGCCGGCGGTGACTCCAATTGCAAATGTCAGGAAGAAGCCGACGAAAAGCAGTACTGAAACTGCCAGTCCCAACCAGAACCACCACGGAATTCGGCGCTGTTCTAGCTTTTCCTGCATGTCGTTTTAGAACGTCACGCCCAAACGAGTTGCCGATATCATGGAAACGTCTTTCCGGCTGGCATCGGTGTAATCCAATTCACCACGGAATTTCTTATTCCAGGTGAAACTGTCCGCCTGTCTTCCCGGAACTGGCTTGACCACAGGCTCACCGGCGGCAATCACCGAAGCCGGCAGCAAGTTTTGCATTTTGGCGATCGCTGCATCGCGGCTGAGCTGCTTATTGCGGTTAATCAGGCTGATTTCATAGCACTCGTTGTTCTTGACCTGAACCACGAATTGGCTGCCGTCGGCATCTTCGAGCCGGCTCAAATATTGAACTTTTCCTGCGACAGCGCCATTGGGATCCGGCGCAAAAGTGATCGCTGCGTCCTGGAAAATTTTCCCAGGCGTGCCTACGCGCACTTGCTTCAAGTTGACGGCGCCGCCGCGCACTGTGGCAACTTGGGTCCCTGTCGAGCTGCATGCGGTCAGCATCGCTGCTGTGATCACAATCGTCGCGCAACCAGCCGATGCTGTTTTTAGTTTGAGCATTCACCGTCTCCTTTAAACGTTTGCCTTTCAGCGGACGCCAAGTGTAACACGCATGCAGAATCCGCTCGCGAGCAGCATTTAATCTATTACAGGCAGCGAGCTTAGAAGGATAAAATATCGTCTACGAGACGGAGGAATCATGAGCACCGAAATTGCCCGCCTGATTGAGCGCTTGCCCAAAACCGAACTGCACTTGCACATTGAAGGAACCCTTGAGCCCGAACTCATGTTCGAAATCGCGCAGCGCAACAACATCTCGCTGCGCTTCAAGTCGGTGCAGCAAGTGCACGCCGCCTACGATTTCACCGACTTGCAGTCCTTCCTCGACATTTATTATGAGGGCGCGCGCGTGCTCATTCATGAGCGCGATTTCTATGATCTCACCTGGGCTTACCTCAGCCGCGTCAGCAAACAAAACGTCAAACACGCCGAGATATTTTTTGATCCTCAAACGCATACCGATCGTGGTATCGCGTTTGGTACCGCGATCAAGGGCATACATTCCGCGTTGGAAGACGGCAAGGAAAAACTCGGCATCGGCAGCCATCTGATCATGTGTTTTCTCAGGCATCTTGATGAAGATGCAGCTATGAAGACGCTCGAGCAGTCCTTGCCATACAAAAAATGGATTATCGGTGTCGGGCTTGATTCCGGCGAACGCGGCAACCCGCCGGACAAATTCAGACGCGTGTACGATCGCGCGCGCGCCGAAGGCTTCCTGCCTGTCGCTCATGCCGGTGAGGAGGGCCCCCCGGACTACATCTGGCAAGCGCTCGATTTGCTGAAAGTAAAACGCGTGGATCACGGCGTGCGCTGCCTCGAAGATGCGCGGCTTGTAGAGCGGTTGGTGAAAGAACGCATACCGCTTACGGTTTGTCCGTTGTCGAATTTGAAATTGTGCGTCGTCAAGTCACTAACGGAACATCCAATCAAGAAAATGCTCGCTGCCGGGCTGGTGGCCACGGTCAATTCGGACGATCCGGCTTACTTCGGCGGCTATGTGCAGTCCAATTACATAGAAACGCAGAAGGCGCTTGGACTCAGCCAGCAAGAGATAATCACGCTTGCCAAAAACGGCTTCGAAGCCAGCTTTATCTCGGACGAAGAAAAAAAACGCTATTACCAGATGATCGACGAACTTGCCGCCGTGCCGAAGGTTTGATCGGATTAGATCAGATCATTCGTTTGATCAGATCGTTCGGTAATACGTAAATCCAAGTAAGCTGGCGGCCGTCGCTACCGCGGTTGGCGACGGGGAAATGTTTGCCACGACCCGGCGCACGCGCTCGCGGCAGACATCGGCGATTGTGGGGAAATCGGCATCTTCAGTCGATTCCGGCTGTTGCATAAGAATGAAGCGCCTGGCACCGCCATCTTCGGCGTTGGCTTGCAGCACGGCATCACCGAGAGTGCCCGAGCCCGCGAAGAAATCCATGAACAGCGCGTCTTTTTCCTCAACAAGATCGATGAGCTTGCGCAGCAATGCCGTCGGCTTCGGGTAATCGACAAGCGCTTTGCCGAGCAACTGTTTGAGTTCGCGTTTGCCGTTCTGGTAGTTCAAAGACTTGTCGTCCCAAATGGTCTTGAGCTTCCTGCGCCTGCTGTTGCCGTTTTCATCATCAAAATAATCGCGCACAAAAATGTCCCATTCATTTCTGCCGCGAATCAGGCGGGCTTCCAAAAGATCGATATTGTCCTTAGCCCTCTTGTGTCCCCACATCCAGCGACCGGCTTGGCCTGTGGATTTGCGTGGGAGCACCTCGGCGCGATGGCGCTTTGTTGCTGTCAAAGAAATGGAGCCTGTGTCCGGGTCGACGTAAATCGGATAATACATAGCCGGGCGATCTTCACGCAATGAATGTGAGCCGCGCTGACGCAGCCCAAGCAGCCTGTAGCGCCGTCCGCCGTCGTCTGTGAGATCGAACTCTTGCGATTGTTCTTCCGTCAGTTCGGCGCCGAGTAAATTGCAGTGCTGTGCATTGCGCGCAAACACGAGCAAGTACTCGTGAACGCTGGCGAAATGGCGTTCTGCCTGGCGCCCGCGCGGATTACTTTGCACGGTGATTTGAGCCAGAAAGTTGGTTTCGCTGAATAGTTCGGACATTACAAGCTTCAATTTGTCCGCTTCGTTGTCGTCGATTGAAACGAAGATGACGCCGTTGTCGGCGAGCATGCGGCGCGCCAGAGCCAATCGTGGATACATCATATTGAGCCAGCCGGCGTGCTCGTAGCTGTCGTGAAAGACGAACGCGTTGCCCGTGTTGTATGGCGGATCAATGTAGATGAGACGAACGCGATTCTCGTACTTCGGCAGCAGCAGCTTCAATCCGTCGAGGTTGTCTCCCTCCAGTATTACGTTGCCGGATTGCTCGTCGCCGGCACATAAGGCGGCAACCTTGCGCAGTGAATGCGCGCTCTTGGTGTCGGCTGCCGCGACCGCATCTGCTTTTCCACTCCAGGACAACGATAGCGAACCGTCGTTGGCAGAGCCACGTCCCGGTCGTTTGGTGCTGGCTATTTGGCTCTTTTCGGGCACGGAAACCTCCGGACGGTATTTTACTCACGAAATCCTCATAAACGTTAGGATATGTTATGAGAAGGTTCTTGACATCGGTCTATATAGAGGGGCGGGCTATGACGACGTTGATTGTTCTGGCAGTCCGAGCCGCCGGCTGTTTGCTGGTGGTAATGCTCGCTCAATCTGTTAGTTTGCCGGCGGCGTCGGCTGCCAGTCCAAAAGACAACGACGCCAAATCGCCGATGAAAGGCAGGGTGGAAACAGGCGCTGTTCGGCGTGTCTTGCGACCTGATCCGTCGCTTCAGTCTGGTGCGGCTGAGACGTTGCACAGATCAAACGCCGGCCAATCCGCCGGCCAGCCGCTCGGCGCACAAATCGACGCCAGCAATTTTACCCTTGATACCGATGAAAACGCTGTGCAAGCCGGGTTGAACACCGATATCGTCGGTGGTGTCACGGGCGCAGGCGAACAGAATCCGCCATCCATCCTCCAGCCGATGTTCTTCAATCAAACTGCTGAACAACCACTGGCGGGCATCAACTATTCGGACATAGAGCGAGCATACGCGCAAGCGGTGCCGCCTGTGCAATCCAGCCAGACGCCGCTGCAATCCGCCTTGTTTGCCATTCGCGCCCAACTGCGCGGCGCGATGGGGCCGGCAGGCACTCCGCTTGGAGCGGCGGGGGTCGATGTCGACAACTGCGGATGCGGAACCCCGATACCGAGCCGGCAATGCATGGGCGAGCGCACCAGCGGAATTTACGGCCGCTCGTACGCCGGTTCAGTCCGAGCCTTCCATGGCGGTGGCGGGTTCCACTACGGACACCGCTAACCGCAGGCTGGCAGCCTGCGCTCCTCTTAAGCGTCTACAAATCGATAACCGTCTACAACCCGGCTGTGTCGATTTCCCAGTGCATGTCTTCGAGCGCTTCTTTCAAGCCGACGCGGCTGCGCTGGCAATAACCAAGCGCGATGATCGCTTGTTCCGGGCGCATTTTATTGGCTTCCATGAGCTTATCGCAGCCGACACCTGCTTCGAAAGTCATCGGATCGATCGCTTCTCGGATAAGCAGCGATTTGACGATGTCGCCGGCGGTTTTCGTGGCCTTGCCGACATCGTCGATGGTGGCATTGTCGACGAGCGCTGCAGTTTTGAATAAAGCGAGCAGGCGCTCTGCTTTGTCGGAGCCGGCGTCGCCGCTGAAATCCAGCGTCTTTACCAGTCCCATTACGTCTTTTAGTTTTTTCTTTTCTGCCTCGCTCACTTGCGCTTCGCGTTCGATGCGTTCATCGCCGGGCAATGGTTTTTGCTTGGGCTTCGGTGCCTGTTTGGATGCCGCATTCGGCGCTTGCTCCCTCGGTTTTTCACCAAGGGCTTGT
>DATNQY010000059.1:0-8010 GCA_036703785.1 Candidatus Obscuribacterales bacterium | reverse complement strand
GGCTGTCGCTCGATTTTTGTGTCGCTGCTACAAGAGTTGGGTCGTTTGGATGAGCTCTTTCGCCGCTCGCGTCGAAGACAAGCGAAATTCTTAAAACTGTGGAGTGACGATCAACAAATCTGTTGATAAAGCAAAATAATCGCCGAAATACCGTGAGCTCGAAATGCCGATGAATGCTAGCGTTGCGGCAAACCGCGTATCAAATGCCGATTGGCTGGATCAACAATTTTGTTTAGCCGGATATCGAGCACTGGAGAGGTAGTGTCCCAGAGCTGGTGATAAGTGTTTCATTCAGCGTCGGTAAACACTTGCATTGCTCAGCCTGCTTACAGGTAGAGCACAGTTTGGGCGTGCAGATCCGGCCGAAAGCGCAGGAAAACCGGCGCCCGTAGTTTTCCGTCACGGGTGCGCATCATATACTTGACCTCTGCCACTATGCGTGGTGTCAGCCAGACGGTTTGAGGTTCGCGCGGGCGTTCGTTAAATGGGCAATTTTTGATGCGCAAAGGTTGAACGGTTTTGATCATTTCATCGAGTTGACGGTCTGAGAATCCGGTGCCGACACTACCCATGTAGACCAATTCGCCGGCCTGATTGTATTGCCCCAGCATCAACGAGCCGACGCCACCGTCGCGATTGCCTTGTCCGACCTTGTAACCGGCGACAACAAATTCAGCCGATCGAAACGGTTTGATTTTGATCCAATTATCGGAACGTTTGCCGGGCTCGTAGAAACTCTGCAGCCGTTTGGCGACTACGCCTTCGTGTCCGAGATTCATGCAGGCTTCGAAAACTGCCTCGCCGTTTCCTTCCCAATAAGAGATGAGGTCGATTTGCTGTGATGTTTTTAGCAGCTGCGCTAAAAGCAATTTGCGTTTTTGCAACGGCACTTTCAGCAAGCTCATGCTTTGTACGTGAATTGCATCGAATGCGTAAAACGATACCGGGATTCGCCGATCTGCTTGCGCGATATCTTTGGGTTGCGTCAAATTGATTCGCGACTGCAATTCTTCGAATGAAACGGTACCGGTTTCGTCGAACGCCACGATCTCCCCATCGATCACACAATCAACGGGCAATGCGGCGGCCAGTTGCAAACATAGCGTCGGATAATGCCGCGTCATCACCAAACCGCGGCGCGACTGCAGTTCGATCTGACCATTGCGCGCGACCACAATTGCGCGTATGCCATCGAGTTTCGGCTCGTACAGCCAGCCTTCGTCCTTGAATACATGCTTGCCGTTGTTCGCCAGCATAGGAGGGACGGCGCGCGGAAAATCAGCGACGCGAGCGCCCTCGATATCTGTTTTCCATTGATGAGATTGTGTGGTAAATGTGTGCATGCTGAAATCGGCATGAGAAGCGGGCTTCCGTCTCCCTTTCGTGATCATTCTAACCATTCAAAAAAATTTTTTCCTCGATCACGGATCCATCACAATCTGGCGGCCGAGGTTTGGTATGTTAATGGAGCAATCGGAAAGACACCTTCCTCACCTACCTAACGCACGCAACAATCTGCTCGACGAAAGTTTATCTGCTCCGTGTGCAGAGCCGACCTGGTCGAAGTCCGGAGAATAGTTTTCCCGCCGAGAGCTATTCATCAAACCTGGACTTCGACCATGTCATTTTATAGGTCTATCCAGCTCGCATCTTGACTTGCTACAGTGCGGCGCGATGCGCTGTGGGCACTTTGCTCACTGTCTGCGGCGGCTTTAAATCAAGCACCGTGATTTCCGGCCGCGCCAGGAAGCGCACGCGCGGATCGACGCCGCCTTCCATGCCAATGCCGCGATTGACGTACATCCATGTTTGATTGACTCGGTAGAGTCCGGCTTCGAATTGTTTGCCGTACTTGGACTGGGTGATGATGGCGCCGTAAAAGGGCAAACAGACTTGTCCCCCGTGCGTGTGCCCGGCGCAAACGAGATCAACTGAGCGCTGCGCAAGTTGGTTGACTAGATCCGGCGAATGATAAAGGAAAACGGTGAAGGCACCGCGCGGCACCATGTTCAGTGCCTGGTCCATGAGCGCCTCGCAATCGAAAGCAACTCCGCCTATATAAATGTTCTGACCGTCGATGCTCAGCTTCTCTGCCACGCCATTAAGCGGAGTGACGTGCGTGCCTTTGAACAAGTCGAGATTTTCCCAGCACCGCGAATCATGATTTCCCAACACGGCGTAAGTGGGCGCAATTCCGGCAAGCGCTTTCAGGCATCGACGAAAGACAGCAACGCCTTCGCGTGAATTCACTGAATCGCCTGTAAACAAGATGGCATCAGGCTTTTCAGCGGCGATCAAAGAAGGCAAGTCAGTTTCCAGACGCGCGACGGGATCGCAATGCAAGTCGGAAATTTGGACAATGCGAATCGGTCTGTCGAAATTGCAGAGCTTCGGACTAACAATTGTGCGGTGAGTGACTTCTACCCAGTAGGGTTCGACGAAATATCCATACGCTATCAATGCGGCGCCCACGATCGCCACCGATAGAGTGCATTTTTCCCACCAGCAGAGTTTTGGTATTGGCGTTGCTGAGCGTCTGGCTGCGACTGCCATGGCAATGCGGCGTCCCAGGATGACAAGCGTGGGTGTATATACGATGACCAGCATCGTGATAAACGCGATCAGGCCTATTCGTTCATAAACGCACATCTGCGGCAATCAACTGCCCCCGCCTCGGCGCTGTTATTGTAACGGCTTGCGGAAGCCCGCTTGATCCCCATTTCTCGTAGCGGCGGGCATAAGCCCGCTTGATCCCGATTTCTCGTAGCGGCGGCCGGAAGCCCGCTTCCCCTGTAGCGGCGGGCTTCCGCCCGCTTGATCCCGATTAAAACACAGACGAGGTAAAATGTCTGCCATATGAGCAAAATACTCATCGTTGAAGACGAAGAAGATCTCGCCGTCCAGGTCTGCGATTGGCTCACGCGCGAGCACCACACCGTGGAGCATGTCGCCAATGGCACGGAAGCCGTAGACCATCTGGCGGTCAGCAAGTACGACGTTATCATTCTCGATTGGCTGCTGCCCGGGCTCGATGGCATCCAAGTGTGTCGAAAATATAGATCGATGGGCGGCAAGACGCCTATCTTGATGCTCACCGCTAAATCTACGGTTGAGGATAAGGAGATTGGGCTCGATTCCGGCGCCGATGATTATCTGGCCAAACCATTCCATCTAAAGGAATTGTCTGCTCGGGTGCGGGCGCTTGTTCGCCGGACGTCGACCAGCTCGACGACGATACTGGAAGCAGGCAGCATCGTACTCGACCCAGTGGCGCGCACGGTCACCAAAAATGGTGCGGCCATCCACCTCGAGCGTAAAGAGTTCAACTTGCTCGAATTTTTGATGCGCAATGCCAATAAAACCTTCAGCGCCGAAGCACTGTTGGACCGCGTCTGGGAATCAGGCAGTCTCGCATCGCCTGACGCTATTCGCACGTACATCAAGTCGCTGCGCAAAAAGATAGATAATCCCGGCGAGCAGTCAATGATTACCACAGTGCACGGTGTCGGCTATAAGCTGGAATCACCGGATGTTTAAAACACTTCGTTGGCGGCTGACTGTTTGGTTCATCATGCTTAGTTTGCTGGTGTAAGCATCGGTGGCGTCGCTTGGCATGATTTTCTTTCATACCCAGCTGACAAGCGCGATTGATGATGAGCTGCAAGAATTGTCGCGCGAAGTGTTGCCCACGGTGGATACCGATAAAGGGCCCTTGCAGTTGCACACGTGGCCGGTCTTGTCGCGACGACGCAGCCCAATCAAGATGTTAGCGTCCGTACAGTTGTACAACAAAAACGGCGAGCTGGTGCAGGAGTACGGAACCAAAGGCGTCGATAAGCTTTTGTCCGGTACCGCCGAAGTTGCCAGCGCCGATTTCGCCAAACGATCGCTGACGACCCCGGTGTTAGGCAGCGATGGAAAACCGATTGGATATTTGCAGATTCAACTGACCACCAAGCTGCGCGACAACGCGATGCATCAGTTTGCGTTTACCATGGCGATGGTGGCACCGGTACTCTTGTTGGCGCTCGGCGTATGCGGCTATTTCTTCGCCGGAAAAGCGGCGCAGCCGATTGAAGAAACATTCTCGGTTTTGCGGCAGTTTATTTCAGATGCAGGTCATGAGTTGCAAACCCCGATTGCGATCATCTCCGCTGCATCGGAGAACCTGGCTGTGCAATTGGAAGATACACCGCATGTGCAGCGTATCAACATAATCAGCAGAAACACCGACCGCATGGCCCGCCTTGTCGGTGACTTGATGGTGCTGGTTAAGGTGGATGCTCGAACGGTGCAGTCGAAGGCGATGGTGGCTGTGCAAGTAGACAAAATCACCAGACAATGTGCCGAGGAATTTGAAGATCGCTTTCGCGACAAGAAAATTGATCTGGTGGCCGCAGAAATGCAATCATCGGTGGTGATCGGTGATCAAGATGCATTGCACCGGCTAGTGACTAATTTGATCGAAAATGCGCTGCGTTATACCAATGAGGGCGGCAAGGTTACCGTCAGCTGCAAAAACAGTGGGCGCATTGCCAAAATTACTGTCGAAGATACCGGCATCGGTATTCCAGCAGAGTCACTGCCGCGATTGTTCGATCGGTTTTACCGCGTCGACAGATCGCGTTCGCGTGAAGCCGGCGGATTCGGGTTGGGACTCGCGATTGTGAAAGCAATTGCCGACGGACATCGCGGCTATGTCGAGGTCGCCAGCGAATTCGGCAAGGGAACGCGGTTTAGCGTCGTGCTGCCGACGATGACCAGTTAAGGCGAACGGAGGCGTAAGCCCGCTTTGTCCTACCGGCGGTGCTCTTCGTGATGCTGCGGATGGTGCCGGTACCATTCGTCTCTGTCACGACGACATTGTTCAAGCAGAGGCATATTCAGTCCCACGATTCCGTTGCCCAGAGGTATATTGAGGCCCAAATTTATACCCTGGCACTCGCGCGGCGCCATATAGATAGCCGGCGGCGGCATAACGGCGCCGGGCGGGGCTATGGGCGGCGTGCCATAATACGGTTCTGCGTACTGAGGCGCCTGCCTGAAAGGAACGTATTTGGTTTCCGGGATCGGCCGATTGGTATATTGATCCATCAGCGGACGGTTAAATTGATCGGTCATGTACCCTGGCTGCTGTTGTACTGCAATCCCTCTTTCGGACAGTTCGTGCATGAGATGCTGGACTTCACGCTGACCGTCTGCCGGATTTCGATATTGGTGTTCCCTGAGAATTTCATTGACGAAGCCAGTCAGGTGCTGAGTAGCGAGCTGCTGGTTTTCATTCCTCGGACCGAGCTCATTGTTGATTATTTGCGTATCCTGGAATACTTGTCTTTCTGACATAAAATCCTCCAATGGAGTCAGTTGGGGCGTGGAAATCCACAGTCTGTTCAGCCGCGCGTGTGCGGCTGCGATGGACGAATGTTTAGCGTGGGGGTCACAGGCTATCAAACGCCAACAGGCCACATTAAGCAATGGGGATTTTACGCAGACTTTCGCCAGTATCTCGAAATGCCCGCCCTACGAGAGTTCGAGGCTCGCCAGGTTTGCCGGACCGGCGTACATTTTTTCGAACTGCGGTGCCAGATTTTCCTCGCCGTTGTCCGGTAATTGTCCCTGGCAAAGCTCGATCAGACGGTGCCAAGTGATGCCTTTGTACTTATCCAACACTGGGGACGGTACAACGCGGCGTTCTGAATCCATGATTTGCATCACGACATGGGCCGGCAATTTGTAGAACCTGTCCATTACAGCCGGATCAAGTTGCCTTTCGCACCGCGACTGCAACAACTCATGCACTTTCACTATCGGCGTGCGTTCTTCTAAATAACGAACAGACGTCAGATTGTCGAATACTGTCGCGAATGTGAATATGCGCACTGCCATCGGAATTTGGTCTGCGCGCAATCCACGATAATATCCAGTTCCATCAAGATGCTCATGGTGGCATGAGGCGATGAAAGGCACCGCCGACAACTCCGGAGTGAACGGCAAATCCTTCAAGATTTCGAATGTCAGTTTGACGTGCTGTTGCATCAAGCCATGCTCTTCGGCAGTCGGTCTGCCGCTCTTGTATAAGACCGCCTCGGGCACGCCCATCTTTCCAATGTCATGCAATAACGCTGCATAGTGCAATGCTTTGGCATTTTGTTGCGGGAGTTTCATGCTTCCGGCGATGAGAGCGCAATATTTATCCACGCGGATGGAATGGCCGGCCGTCAACGGATCGCGCCGCTCTAGCGCGTAAAACAGTGCGTCTATCGTTTTCTCGAGCAGCCTGCCTGCATATTCTTCAAGTGTCGATGCGAGTTCTGCCGGTAGATTGGCCGTAAGTTCCCGCCATTGGTTTTTTGAATCTGATGACATACGAACCTCGCTCCGCGTATGCTGGAATTATTCCCAAACGGAACTCAGCGCTACTGCAGACGTCGACCAATTTAAGATACCGCTCAGGGCAGGAACATGCATTCATTACCACTTATGATCTCGCAAATCGATGCAGCTTGGATGATCGCCTTGCATTCGGTAACCAACCCGGCGCTCGACTGGGCCGCCTGGCTGCTTTCCACCATTGGCTGGATGGGAGCTTGCTTTTGGGTGCTGGCGGCGGTGCTCTGGGTGCGCGGTTATCGTTTGCTCGCTACTCAAGTTGTCATCGCCCTGGTACTCGGTGCCATTGCTGCCGAGGTCTTGAAGCACGGTTTTCATCGAGTTCGCCCCTCGGAATTGATGCCGCAGTTTGTGCATCTTCCGCTGCCCAGTTTGCATGATTCCAGATGGTCGTTCCCCTCGGGACATGCCACCCTGGCAATGGCTGCCGCTATGGCTGTCGTTTTTTCCACGCACAAACGTTGGGCGTGGTTGTTGGTACTTGGCGCCCTATTAATTGGTTGGGCACGCATTTATCAGGGTATGCACTGGCCAAGTGATGTCGTTGCCGGATGGATAATCGGCATTATTGCTGGGCTTGCTGCCGTTATTGTGAGTATTCTGTTTGAAAATAACTCTCTATTTCTAAAAGAGAAAAACGGCTACGCGAGCTGTTCTCGGCGGACTACGACAAGTCTTTCAGATATTTAACACAATTGCCGTTCTTCCTCACGGGTTCCTCACTTGCGCTTTCTAGAATCGAAGCTGTAGGTCACCAAAGACCAATGTCACTCGGTTCGAGACTCAGGAGAAGGAAACATGAAATTCGCACAAATCACCACGTTGGCAATCGCCGCTGCTCTTATCGCTATCCCTGCAATCGCCGCTGATGCGCCGAAAGCTGATAGCAAGCCGGCGGCCAAGGTAGCTGCACCTGCTCACAAGAGCACCAAAAAAGCTGCCAAAGTGAAAGCTACCTCTAAAAAGACAGAAGCCAAATCCGCTAAGTAACAACTAAACGGTTTCGGCACTCAGTTTGACTCGATCGAGGACGGCGCTCTGCCCGCAAGCGAGCGACCTTGATCGGGTCAAACTTTTTTTTGTGGTACCCTTTGCGCATGCGAGAAGAGGGCGCCGGCGGAGTGAAGATTGAAGTCCTGGCGACAGGACGAGCGCGAGTAAGTGCCGTCAATCCCGGTGCGCGCTTCGATTTGCCATGGGATCGCTACCGCCAATTGGAAGCATGCGCTCATGCGGTGCGCGGTATCCTGTTTGCCAAGCCGGAAAGCACCGTTCTTGATGCGGGCGGAACGGACGGCGCGTTGGCGTTGTTCTTGCCTGAATATACGGTTGAGGTTGTGAAGTGTGGCACCGAGGGTGGTGGCATGTTCGACGCCGAGTCCAAAGGCCACGACGTCGTGGTGGCAACCGATGTTATTGAGCATCTCGAGCCGCGCCGACGCGCTGTGTTCATAGCTCAAATGGCGCGCGCATGCCGGCTGGCTTGCGTATTGAATTTCCCCTTGCCGACAAGCAGCACCGCTCAGAAGATCGTGGCCTCGCTTACCGGCGATGCTCGCATCAAAGACCATATTCGTTTTGGCTTGCCCTATGCCTCAACAGTGTGGAAGCATTTCGAAG
>DATNQY010000058.1:0-16240 GCA_036703785.1 Candidatus Obscuribacterales bacterium | reverse complement strand
CCTCGGACTTTTATTTGCACCGAAGTCAGGCATGGAAACGCGGGAGCAGTTGAAGGAGGCCAACGAAAAGTATCGAGGCAAGGCGAATGAAGAGCTCAAGGCATCATTCGACAGATTATCCGACCGCATCAAGCCATTGCTGCAACAGACCGTGTCGGATATGCCGCTACTTTTTGTCTTGCTCCGGCGCTTGAATCAAATTCTTCATCGGAATGCTGAGTGCGCCACCGGTGAAAATGCTGCCGCCCACGCCGGGCACTCCCGGCATGGCGCCGCCGAGTGGGGTTAGCTGCTGCACTCCACGCAACTGTTGAATATGCATTTGAATATTCGCTTTGGTGAGAGTATCCGTTTCCAGCATCATGCAATTCTCGAATTCTGTGGCTGCTTCATTGAACAGCCCCATTTTCTCCAGCAACAAGGCAAGACCATAGCTAATGTTCTTGTCGTTGGGATTGAGAGCCTTCGCTTTTTCGAACGCCTCTCGAGCTTTTTTGATGTGTACTTGTTGTTTGTCCGCTTCGGTTTCTTTGGCTGCAAGTTGCGCTTCAATCGATCCGATACCAACCCATGCCTGGGAGTAACGCGGCTCGTCGGTGATGGTTTTGTTGTATTCGTCCTCCGCCTCGGAATTTTTACCTAAGGCGAGCAAAATCTCGGCTTTCGTGTTGTGGGCTTCAGCATTCTTCGGCTTTTGTTTGATCGCGACGTCGAGCTCGTCGATAACTTTGTTTAGAGATTGCTGAACTGCCGGGTCGCTGAAGTCCTTCGGTTTTCCGTCCGCACCAGCTTTGGTGGCTTCTTTAAACATGAGGACGCCGTGCACCAAATGGGCATCGGCAAAATCGGGCTGGTCTTTAATGGCTTCTTCGACGTGAGCGCTAGCCTGATCGGTATTGCCTTGTTGCAAATCAATCATGCCGATTGTGTATTCGCAAAGCGAGCGTTTTGCGCCTTCTTTCTCGGCTTCTAGTATTTCTTTGGATGCTTCGTCGAGTTTCTCTTTTTGCTTGGCGGCATCCGGCTCGCTGCCTGCGGCGTTGCGCAGCAAATTACCGAGCACCAGGTGAATGTCTTTGTTCGGCTTGCGCTCGAGGACTTCATGGCACTCTTTGATCGCTTTGTCCATGTACTCGGCGCCGCCCTTCTGCGTATAGAGCTGCAGAAGCATGGTGTGCGGCTCGGCGGCCTTCTGGTTGAGCTCGGCGGCTTGCTCGAAAGCGCGGATGGCTCTATCCACATCGCCGTTGAAATAGAGCATCTGCCCCATCTGCATTTTCTCGGAGTATGTGGCTTTGTGTTCTGCTAGCACCGGCGAGACGCAGAGCGCCAAACCGGCTGCCAAAAAAAAGATACGGCTGTGGTACCGACGAGCGATCACAAGGTCAGCATAACCCACACATTAGACCAGAGTTAGGTCTGAAAGATATATCTTAACAAACCAGACGTGATACTCTTATGAAAAGTCGCATCAGTAGCCAATTTGCGCTGATGAAGCAAGATTCTCGGGCTGACAGATAGCCCCGGAAACCATTCGAGACCTTAGATAGAATCGGTTATTCCAGAATTGGAGGAACGAAACGTGGCCGTCGTACAAGAAAAAAAACTTTTGCCGGCAGTGAGCGAGTGGCTGTCCAAGCCTAAAAAGCTGCTCATCGATGGCAAATGGGTAGATGCGGAGTCTGGAAAGACTTTTGAAACTTACAACCCCGCCACAGACGAAGTTCTGGCCAAGGTGCAAGAAGGCGGCAAGACTGATGTTGACAAGGCGGTAAAAGCTGCCCGTAAAGCCTTCGAAGAAGGCCCTTGGCGCAAAATGCCGACGGCTGAGCGTGCTCGTTTGATGTACAAACTGGCCGATGAAATCGAGAAGCGTGCAGATGAGTTCGCTCAGATCGAAACGCTGGACAACGGCAAGCCGATCAAGGAATCACGTTGGGTGGACATCGTGCAAGTGGTGGAGACTTTCCGCTACTATGCCGGCTGGTGCACCAAGCTCGAAGGCGAAACGCTCAACGTCAACGGCAATTTCTTCACCTACACATTGCGTGAACCAATCGGCGTCGTCGGACAAATTATTCCGTGGAACTTCCCGCTGTTGATGGCGGCGTGGAAATTGGGTCCGGCTCTTGCTTGCGGCAACACATTGATCTTGAAGCCCGCCGAACAAACGCCGCTTTCCGCATTGCGCCTCGGCGAAATTGCTTGTGAAGTCGGCTTCCCGGCCGGCGTGATCAACATCATCACCGGCTTCGGACCAAACTCCGCCGGCGAAGCAATCGCCAACCACATGGACATCGACAAAGTTGCCTTCACCGGTGAAACAAACACCGGACGCGCCATCGTCAATGCCTCCGCCGGCAACCTCAAGCGTGTATCGCTGGAGCTCGGCGGCAAAGCGCCCAACATCGTCTTAGCCGATGCCGACATGGACGCCGCCGTCAAAGGCGCCATCACCGGCATCTTCTTCAACCAGGGTCAGGTATGCTGCGCCGGATCGCGCTTGTTCCTCGAGAGCAAGGCGCATGATGAGTTCATGACCAAGCTGTCCGAGCGCGTCAATAAGATGCGTCAGGGCAACGGTCTGGATGAATCGACTCAAATCGGCCCGCAAGTATCGAAAGAGCAGCAAGAGCGCATTCTCGGCTACATCAAGCAAGGCAGCACGGAAGGCGCCAAAGTTGTTTGCGGCGGCGATGCACCAGGCGGCGATCTGGCCAAGGGTTACTTCGTCAAGCCGACCGTGTTTGATGGCGTGAAGAACGATATGAAGATTGCTCAGGAAGAAATCTTCGGACCAGTTCTCGCTGTCATCCCCTTCAACAGCATGGAGCAGGTGCTCGAAGAAGCCAACAAAACAATGTTCGGCCTCTCCGGTGGTGTCTGGACTCGTGACGTGAAGAAAGCGCATCGCCTGGCTGCTCACATCAAAGCCGGCACCATTTGGGTCAACTGCTATAACATGTTCGATCCGCAAGTGCCATTTGGTGGATACAAGCAGAGCGGCTACGGCCGCGAACTCGGCAAGCATTCAATCGAGCTCTACTCCAACATCAAGAGCGTTTGGATGAACATCGCCGAATAGGTTCTCGCAAGATATGGTACCGGCGGGCTTCAGCCCGCAGTTCCTGAAACTTCAAACGGGCGGCATTGCCGCCCGTTTTTGCACGGGTGGCAATTATTCCGCCGGCAGAAGATCGAATCGTCGGCAGTGTTTCGGTCGGTAGATTGAAAAGTCTGTACGATCAAGTGTAAACACGGTCCGGGCGCCAAGTTTCTCGCATGCCACAACAAGGGTAGCGTCTGCCAGGTCCATCGGAAGATCATGGTATTTATCCAGTAACTCGAACACTCTCACCAGTCCGGATCCGTCCAGCGGAACGATTGCTATTTGAAGTAGCTCGATCAACTTTTGCCATTCAGAGCGCAATTGTGCGTTAGAGCCTAAAAGGAAACTGGTTTCAGTCAAACAGGCTTCCGTGGTAAAGAAAGTCGTCGTTCCCGGCAATTGGCTGAGCACGTTCAAGCAGGCTTTATGCGCGCGTTCCTTGCTGGATAGGAGCGCGACAAAAACTCCGGTGTCAACCGCGATGCTTTTTCTTGAGTCGGTCACGTATTACCTGGCGCTGACGCGCTTCGTCGCCTGAGAGATTGCCGAGATCCATCGGTTGAGGATGAAAGTCGCCGTCCAACAAGCGATCGAGCACTGAATGCTTGGACCGGCTCATCTGTTCGTCGTAGAGCTTTTCGATAGCTTGTCTCACTACTTTCGCTTTGGACTTGCCCATCGATTTGGCGAGCTGCTCCAGCTTGCTCATATCTTCTGGGGGTAGCCGAAACGAGGTGGCCATTGGTGAACCAGGTGAATGTGATGCATGGATGTGATACATTCGCATTCTACCACGCACTGCTGCCAAGCCCGCCGTTTCTTCTGAACATGACCACGGTCATGTTCAACTTCATGACCGCGGTTGGATGTTTATCGACAGCTCAGCCCTTAGATTTGAACCAACCCCAAGGGCGTTCAAGGAGAAACAACTATGTTCAACCACCGCAGTGACATGTTCAAATGGGTGCTTGTGGCCACTTTGGCTTTTGGCTGCTCGTCGGCACCAACTCTGGCTCAAAGCACAGACTCGGTATCAACAGGCACCACCACCACGGCAGCGTCCGGGACGCCGACAATACCGCCCAGTATTCCATACACGGGACGCCAACAATACCTGCGGCAACAGTGGATGCAAAACAATCCCAATTGGGCTCAGAATCACCCGCAGGCGGCGCAGTACTTCCAGAACCACCAACTGCAAGCACAAAGAGGAATCGATCGCTCGGACGAGCGTCAATTCGGGCAGAATCACCCGAATTTCGCCCAGAATCGCCCCGGTCTGGCCAAAGCCGATTACAAGCACCCGGTGTGGGCGACAAATCATCCGCGGCGCGCTCTAGGTCTCGGACGCTTCGGACGCTAACCGGCACATTTTCCAACCCACTAACGCAGGGCGGCGCGCAGAGCGTCGCCCTAGGTTGTTAGCAAATGGTGCTGGGCAATAATCGCCGCTTCCACTCTGTCGCGCGCGCCGATTTGCGCAAAAATGTGCGTGACGTGATTCTTCACCGTGCCTTCGGTGATATTGAGCAAGGCGGCGATCTCCTTGTTGTTCTTCCCGTCGCCTATCAACTTGAGCACTTCAATCTCACGATTGGTCAGCAGCTTTTTCAAATCAAGCGACCGAGTTGAAGCGCGAGCTGCGCTCAAATTGGCCACAATGCGTGCCATTGCCACTGGTGACATGGGAGCTGTCCCGCTATGCACGGCACGAATGGCACCAGCTATCTGATCTGATGGAGTGTCTTTCAACAAGTAGCCGGATGCTCCCGCTTGCAATGCTCGCACGACGAGCTGCTCTTCGTCGAAAGTGGTGAGCACGAGAATTTTGACGTCCGGATTGTTGCGACGGATCGTTTCTGTCGCGGTGATGCCGTCGCAGACAGGCATGCGTATGTCCATCAAAATTACATCCGGTTGGAAATCCCGTGCCAGCGCAATTGCTTCTTCGCCATGAGCTGCCTGTGCCACCACGGATAGATCTTTCTGATACGACAGCAATGCCACCATTCCGGAGCGCACCATTTCTTGATCGTCGGCAATCAGGACTTTGATCATCTGTTAAACGGGGACGGTAAGCTGTACTAGTGTACCCTTTCCAGGCGAACTTTCAACTTTCAGGCTGCCACCGAGGCTCTCAACTCGTTCCTTCATGCCCACAAGCCCAAATCCGTTATCCTTGTTTTGACGTTCAAATCCGACGCCGTTATCCTCGACTGATAGTTCGCACCGACCGTCTGTTTGTTTGAGAACGATTTTTACTTTGTCGGCGTGCGAGTGCTTTTGAATGTTGGTCAGGCATTCTTGCATGATACAAAACAGCTGATCGCGGGCTGGGCCGGAAACGCCCTGATCATCGATCGCGAGATCGAAATCAACCTTTTGCTGTTCGCTGATGCGGGCGACCATGCGCTCGACCGCTTGTTTCAAACTGAAGTCGCCCTCGGCGCGAACCGCCTGTACGGCGGCTCGAGTTTCATTCAAGCAGTCCTTAGCAATAGCTCTTGATGCCGATAGAGATTGCTCGGCTTTGTCCAACTCTCTATCCTGTAAGAGTCGGGAGGTAAGCTCAAGCTGAATATTCAGCGAAGTCAAAGTGTGTCCGAGTCCGTCGTGAATATCTCTGGCGATCCGCATTCTCTCGAGTGTCACAGCCAATTCCTGCAGCTCTTGCGATAAATGTTCTGCAGACCTTTTGGCGCGCTCTTCGGCAAGTACTTTGCGTCCGAGCATACTGACGAGAACGATGCCGACGAGGAAAATGACTTGTGCTTCGACGCGCAGAATGTGTGTCGAAGCGGCCCCCAGTGGCTGCATATGTCCGTGCAGATGCGTGAAGGCGTATCCGACAAACATGGTAGCAGCGGTATGCGCGCCGGCCATGACGGTGACAAGGACGATCATCACTTTCTTATCCAGCATCAACGCGGACTTGGCTGCAAATAGAAGGAACAGTAAGGCGTACAGGCGCGGGGTGCCCAAGGCAGCGGCTGTTGCCGCCAGTGCCGTCTGAAGAAGCAGCACGATGATTATCATTTTCTGGCTTCTGCCTGGAAAGTTGACGAAGGACAGCGCCAGCGTGCCTGCCAGCGCGCAGAAGGACATGGTCATCCAATGATCCATCATGCCGCTCCACGAAGCCCACAACCATTCAGTAATCGCCATGACGGCAATCAGCACGATTTCGATTACTTGCAAATTTCGCCAATGGCGCGTGTCGTTCATCGCTTCTTACCGAGCTTACGAATCCAGGATACACGATTGGTCGCGGTCGCAGACCATGACCACGGTCATGTTTCGGGCTCTGGCAAGGGCTGCCGGCGGCAGTCCGCGCGTTTCGTTTTGTACGGACGCCAGCCTTTCAGGGACTCACTCTTGGCGACTTGCTGTACACTAGGCGGGCACACGTTTAAGGTATCCCATGTCAGCGTCGCCGCAAGAAAAACATGAGCCGTTAGCCGTATTGGCGCTGCCCGATTTTCGACGATTGTTGATCGCCAGATTGTTCAGCACCGTCGCGTTGCAGATTCAGAGTATCGCCGTCGGCTGGCAAATTTACGAGGTTACCAAAAGTCCTTTATCGCTAGGTCTGATTGGCTTGGCGGAAGTGCTGCCGGCGATAGCGGTCGCTCTGTACGCAGGGCACATTGCCGATATCGTTGATCGAAAACGCATACTCGCCTCGGTGCTGATCGTGTTGTGCGCTTGCATCGGCGGTCTGTCGATGCTGTCTTTTGCGCATTTAATTCCGGCGTTGCTCTGCGCGATGATTTATACGCTGATTGCCATTTCCGGTTTCGCTCGCGGCTTTTACATGCCTTCTATGTTCGGGCTGATCGCGCAAATTGTTCCGCGCAACTTGTATGGCAATTCCTCTGCGTGGAACAGCTGGGTGTGGCAGGGCTCCGCCATCGGCGGCCCGGTGCTCGGAGGTTTTCTATACACTAAATTCGGTGCCGGGTGGACTTACTTCGCGTCGACGCTGCTCATTTTTATAGGCTTTCTTTGCATAACGGGAGTCAAGTCCAAAAGTGATCTAAGCACGGCACCAAAAGGGCCGATTCTCGAGAGCATTCAGGAGGGGCTGCGCTTCGTATTTTCCAATCAGGTCGTGCTTGGAGCAATGGCGCTGGATCTGTTTGCCGTCCTCTTCGGGGGCGCCGTCGCCCTCTTGCCGATCTTTGCTGCAGAGGTTTTCCACCGTGGTCCTGAGGCGCTCGGGATGTTGCGTGCCGCTCCCTCGATTGGCGCGTTTACGACCGCGAGCTTTCTTGCGTTTCGTCCGATCAAGGCTAAGGCTGGTGCAATCTTTATGATCGCGGTTGCCGGATTTGGATTCTGCATGATCGGTTTTGGATTATCCAAATATTTCTATCTGTCGATGTTGCTGCTCGCGCTCAGTGGGTTGTGCGACGGCATTAGCATCTACGTGCGCAACACGATTTATCTGTTGAACACACCGGACGACATGAAGGGACGTTTTGCAGCGGTGAACAGTATTTTCATCGGCTCTTCGAATGAAATCGGCGAGTTCGAATCAGGCGTGATGGCCAAGTTGATGGGCACCATTCCATCGGTAATCTTCGGCGGTTGCGCCACCTTGCTGGTTGTTCTGATCACTGCCTTTCGCGCGCCGAAACTACGCAAGCTTGATCTATAGAGCGACGGCGGCAACCTGCCGGCATTGGTATAATCGGTTGTCTGCCTCTACATCTGGAGTCTTATGCGCTGGTGGATTTTCGTTTTGTTGATTAGCGGAATTGCGGCGGCCGCTACCAATTTTCCATCGGTGACGGCTGCACATGTGTCTACCACCGAGACGGCAACTGCCGGCCATTGGCGCAGGCTATCAGAGCCGCATGCGCTGGCGCCTTGCCGGGGAGCGATTTACTACGAGTTTGGATTGCCAAACGGCAGTCGAGCGCATCTGGTAGTGGTTGATGTGCGCGGCGGCAATTGGCGAATTCGACCGGCGGTATCGGAACCCACGACGCAGCCGACGTCGGTGCAAGCGACACAGGCGCACGCCGGTGCTGCCACCAATGGCGGTTACTTCAATCTGCATGACGGCGGGCATAGCACCAGCTACGTCTTCCTTGACGGAAAAATGGTGGCGGATCCGACAACCAACACCGCGTTGCTGCAAAATCCCAAGCTCAAACCATTTTTAGAGCGAATTCTGAATCGCAGCGAAGTGCGTTTCATGCGCACCGCCAACGGCAAAACGGCCATCGAGATAACGCGGCACGAAACGCCTGTGCCCGCCGGTATGCATTTGGTAGATTCGCTGCAGGCAGGCCCGCAGCTTTTGCCTACCGTAGAGGCTGTCGATGAAGCGTTCATTCGCACCAGCCCGCAGGGCGAGGACGTGGATTCCATAAGCGCCCGCAAGCAGAAAGCTCGCACCGCATTTGGTGTGACCAACGACGGCTATGCCTTGATGTTGTGTGTCGCCGGAGAAGGACAGGATCCAGAGTCGTCAGGCATTACGCTCGAGGAACTGGCGGCGCTCTTGCGGCGGCTTGGCTGCGTGCAGGCGCTCAACCTCGACGGCGGCGCTTCGACGACGATGTATGTCAAACTGGCCGACGCCGCAGGCTCTGAGGCTGCCGGCAAGGTTGTCTGCGGCAAAAATCCGGAGACGCTTGTGAAATCCGTTTTGCTGCTCGAGCCGTCTGGACGCCTATAAAGATTGGACGCCGAGGCTTAGTTAGATACGGTCCATGCGGTTTTTCCCAGTTCCACAAATCTGCCACAACCGTGCCACGAAAAAGACATGAAGCGGAGATAGTATTTCCGCACAAGGTTGCCAAGGCGCCCTGCGATTTTAATCCAAGCTCCAACGCGCAAAAGAATAGAAATCGTGGGAACGCCGCAGAAGCGACGAGTTAAGGACACAGTAAATGGCGATTACTGGCACCACTGAGGAAAGAAACTCCCAAGACTCTTCAGAAGTCGTAATCGCACCTATTCTCTCGGACGACCTGTTGGCAGATCCTTTCTCAGCCGAACCACCCTCCGTAAATATCGAGGAGTGGCTCAAATCTCTCTCTCTAGACGGCTGAGACCTTACCGATCGATTTCATAACCCGTCGAAATCGATTTAGCAAGTTTGGCGCGGGTGGGCGGGGCTAAATGCCCTGCCCAACTTTCTCAAATTTTGGGGGCGGGCAGGGCGGCGGCCCTGCCCTTTACTATTGGAGCGAAAATCCTATTGACCGCCATGTTTGCGGCGACGCTGGCGCAGCTCGGCCGCCTTGAGGCGGGTAATCGCCTTGGAGATGGCCATTTCGCTCACGTAAACGTCGATTTTATCGACGCGGGTTGTCTTTTCGGCTTCGGCGCGTTCTTTGGCTTGCTTGGCGCGGGACATATCGATCTCCACATCCAGCTCGGCGACGTCGCTTAAAACCGTGACTTCGTCAGCCTTTACCTCGAGAACTCCGCCCATGACGGCTGCGAAGTGGTCCTCGCCGCCGCGCTTGAAGCGCAAGACGTCGATGCTCAGGGTGGCTACGAGCGGCTCGTGACCGGGCAGTACCTCGAATTCGCCTTCGGTGCCGCGGGCAATCACGCTTTCCACCGGCTCTTCGTAGACGATACGCTCGGGGGTGATTAGTTTGAGGTTCAATCCTGGCATGTTGCTGATTCCTTTTCAGATGCAGGCTGTCCCAGCCCGCGCTCCTTTATTGCTTAGCGGCGATAGGCGGCTGCCTTCTTGCGGGCAGCGGCCGGCTTGACGAGCGTATTGTGACTGGATGCGCCGTCGACCCGGCGCAGGCGGATGACTTCATCGATAATCCCGTATTCCAGGGCTTCGCGCGAAGACATATAAAAGTCGCGCTCGATGTCCTTGCGGATCGTCTTCTCGTCTTTACCGGTGCAGCGGCTGAGCAGCTCGATTTGAGCGTCCCGGAAGCGCTGACCCTGGCGCGCCTGAATCTCCAGGTTGGTGATGTCGCCATCGGCTTCCCAGAGAGTCTGGTGGAACATCAAGGTGGCGTATTCATAAGCCATGCGCTTGCCGGTGCCCGAGGCGAGCACTTCGCAGGCGCCCGACAAGGCGTGCCCGGTGCAAATCGTATTTACAGGCGCGCTTATCTGGCTCATCGTGGCAATGATGGCATCGGCGTTGTAGCCGTTGCCGCCTGCTGAATTGATGATCAGATCAATCGGCTTGCGCGAGTTGCGATCGTTGAGCTTTAGGATGCGCTTGATGACAGGCAGCGCAATTTCGTTCTCCAACCTGCCGAACAAATAGACGCGGCGATTTTTCGGAGAATCATCATCGTCGTCATCTCGATACTCGTGTTGTTCGGCACGATCTTCTTTTTTGCCCATCTTTTTCCTGAGCTCTTTCTGCTCGCTTTTGCTATTTGGCACTGGCAGCTCCCCTATTGTGAGACTATTTCTTAGCCGCCTCTTCCTCTTCCTTCATCTTCTTACCGGCTTCAATCGCTTCTTCAATCGAGCCGACCATGTAGAACGCCTGTTCGGGCATGTCGTCGAGCTGACCTTCGAGGATCATCTTGAAGCCTTTCACGGTATCTTTCAGCGTCACGTACTTGCCATCGCGGCCGGTGAACTGCGAAGCAACGAAGAACGGCTGGCTGAGGAATTTCTGAATGCGGCGAGCACGGTGCACCGTGATCTTGTCTTCCGCAGAGAGTTCGTCCATACCGAGAATGGCGATAATGTCCTGCAGATCTTTGTATTTCTGCAGAGTCTGCTGCACGCCGCGAGCCACGTCGTAGTGCTCGAGTCCCACTGTCTCCGGCTTGAGCGCTGTCGATGTGGATGACAGCGGATCGACGGCGGGGTAAATTCCCAGTTCGGCGATTTGGCGGCTCAACACAGTGGTGGCATCCAGGTGGCCGAATGTGGTGGCAGGCGCCGGGTCGGTCAAGTCGTCAGCGGGCACGTACACGGCTTGCACCGAAGTGATCGAGCCGTTCTTGGTGGAGGTAATGCGCTCTTGCAGTTCGCCCATTTCGTTGGCGAGAGTCGGCTGATATCCGACTGCAGACGGCATACGTCCCAAAAGAGCGGACACTTCAGAACCGGCTTGTGTGAAGCGGAAAATGTTATCGATGAAGAGGAGCACGTCCTGACGGTTGACATCACGGAAGTACTCAGCGACGGTGAGCGCGCTCAGACCGACGCGCATGCGGGCACCGGGTGGCTCGTTCATTTGACCGTAGACCAGGGCGACTTTGTCCAGCACGCGGCTCTTCTTGCCGGCGGCATCCGTGACTTCGGCGTCCGCCATTTCGTGGTAGAGGTCATTGCCTTCGCGGGTGCGTTCGCCGACGCCGCCGAAGACGGAGTAGCCACCGTGCTTGGTGGCAATGTTGTTAATCAGTTCCATGATGATGACGGTCTTGCCGACGCCGGCGCCGCCGAACAGGCCGACCTTTCCGCCTTTGACGTACGGAGCGATCAGGTCGACGACCTTGATGCCGGTTTCAAAAATGACTACGTCGGTGGTGAGCTGAGTGTACTCGGGAGCAGCGCGGTGAATCGGCCACTTTTCGCAGCCGGTAATGGGCTCGCCTTCATCCACGCATTCGCCCAGCACGTTCATGATGCGGCCGAGTGTTTTCTCGCCTACAGGAACCGCAATCGGCATGCCGGTGTCATAGACTTTCATGCCGCGCGTCAGACCGTCGGTGGAGCTCATGGAGACGGTGCGAACGCGGTTGTCGCCGAGCATTTGTTCGACTTCGACCACAACCTTGACCTCATCGCCCGACGGCGACTTATCGCGAATTTCCAAGGCCGTATAAATGTCAGGGAGATGTCCGCCTTCGAATTGGACGTCGACCACCGGGCCGATAACCTGAACGATGTGACCGAGAGACGTGTCAACTGCTGTGCTCATTTGTGCTCCGAAGTTTGTGTCTGGTTTTCCTGTGCGCATTAGGAGCGGGCTTCCGCCCGCCGCTACCACAGCGCCGCCGCCATGAAAGCGACCAAGCTCTGTATCTTACAGCAATAGCATAACCAGTGTGGCGGACGTGTCTGCCCTCGTTTATGATACTTTTCGTTCAAGCGCGGCAATTGCAATTTTGGTGCTTGTTTATGTGAGCGTTTTCACCTTTAAGCGTGGGTTCCAGCTTGTCACCGACAATTCGCAGCCGGGTTTTCAACCATATATGGACTCTTCTGGTGCTCGTTCTGGCAGGCACCATGGGTTACATGGCGATTGAACGATGGAACTTCCTGGACGCGCTTTTCATGACCGTGACCACCCTGACAACGGTTGGTTACGGCGAAGTGCACCCGCTCGACAGAGCGGGGCAGATCTACACAATGGTACTTATCCTGGTGGGTGTGGGTTTTCTCATCTATATTTTGAGCGCTACTGCTCAGCTTATGGTGGAAGCCAATCCGACCGCATATTTTATTCGCAGGCGTATGAAAGAAAAAATTGCCAAATTGAAGGGACATCAGATCGTATGCGGCTTCGGGCGCACCGGGCACGAAGTAGCCCGTCTGTTTCACCAAAATCGCGTGCCTTTTGTCGTTATCGAAACCGATCTCGCCCGCATCAAGGACGCCGAAGAACAAGGCTTCATGGCGCTCCAGGGCGATGCTACAGAGGATGAAACACTGCTCTCGGCACAGGTGCGCACCGCTAAAGGCGTGGTTTGCACCCTGCCCGATGACGCCGCCAACACTTTTATCACTCTTTCGGCCAAAGGACTCAACGAGCGCATCACGGCGGTATGCCGCGCCGCCAATCCCGGATCGGAAGCGAAGATGGTCCGCGCCGGCGCTCATAGCGTCATTTCGCCCTACATCATTTGCGGGCGGCGCATGGCGACGGCTGTGACTCATCCTCTGGTGCTCGAGTTTCTCGACGTGGCCATGCATAGTCCCAGCTATGATTTGCGCCTGGAACAAGTTCGGCTGGATGCCGACTCGCCCTTAGTCGGAGCCACTCTCAAGTCAGCAAACATTAAGCAGGCCAGCGGAGCAATGGTTTTAGCAGTGAATCAAAGTGGTAAATTATTCACTAATCCGCCGCCGGAATATGTGTTTCAAAGCGATGATGAGCTTATAGTGTTGGGAGCTGACGAAGAGCTCAACAAGGTGCGACAATTAGCCCAGCCCAACAAAAAGGAATGACATGCAAGCGAATAATTTAGACGAGCAGACGATTACACTGGAAAGCGAGGACGGGCGTTCGTACGCTTGCCGCATTCTGGGCGTCTTCGAGTTCGACAATAAAGAATACGCCTTGCTTCTCAATCTTGGTGACGGAGAAGGCGAAGAAGAAAGCAAAGACAAAGACAAGGACGGCGCCTCTACCGTAATAATGCAGCTCATCGAGCAGGATGATCAAGCGATCTTCCGGACCATCGAGAGTGATGAAGAGTTTGACCGTGTAGTTGCCTACGTCAAAGAATTAGCCATGGATATGGCCGACGAAGACGACGAAGAAGAATAAAATTTGTCACGGGGCAGGATTGAACTGCCGACCTAGGCGTTATGAGTGCCTCGCTCTAACCATCTGAGCTACCGTGACATAAGTTGAAAGCCTTGCGGCTTAGCGACCCAGTACCTGATTATCAACCGCGTGCCTTTTACGTGTCAAGTTTATGTGCCTAACGTCAACCGACGTAAAATTGGCGCGCTCTTATCTTCCAGCTTGTACCATTCGACGAATTTGGCAATGCCTTCCTCAAGTGAGGTGGAAGGATTGTAATTCAGCAGCCGCCGCGCTTTTTCAATATTGGCGAAAGTGTACGGCATGTCCCCGATCTGAGTAGGTTTGTGAATAATATTTGCCTTCTTGTCGAGCGCCTTTTCCAGCGACGTGATCATATCGATGAGCAAAACCGGCTCGGCGCGCCCGAGATTGATGATCTCAAATCCTCCGCTGAGCGGAAATTCCATCGCCGATCTGATACCGGATACGATATCAGCCACATAGGTATAATCACGTTTGCTTTTTCCGTCGCCGAACACTTCGATTGAGTCGCCGCGGTCTATTGATCGGCAGAATTTGTGAATGGCCAAATCCGGTCTTTGCCTGGGTCCGAACACGGTGAAAAAACGCAAACAGACAACCTCCAAACCGGTGGTGTGATGGATTGCATATAGTTGCGCTTCGTTAGCCGCTTTCGAAGCTGCGTAAGGCGAAAGCGGTTGGTCGATGCGATCGGTTTCCGTAAAGCACTCGCCCGAACGCGCGCCATATACTGAGCTTGAAGAGCCGAACACAAGCCGCGCTCCGCGCGAACTGGCCAGCAGCTCGTCAACAACGCGTTGCGTTCCGAGCACGTTCACGTCGGTGTACAGCGCCGCATTCTCCAGAGACGGCCTCACCCCCGCCATCGCAGCCAGATGCACGACCACGTCGAAGGGTCCATGCGCGAAAGCGCGTTTGACGTCGTCGCGTTTTCTGATGTCGCCCTCTTCAAGTGTGAAGAGCGGGTTGTTCATGTGCGAGTAAAGATTCGCCCGTTTTACATCGGGACTATAGAATTCGTTGAAATTTTCAAGAACCACAACCCGGTGATTTTCCGCCAGCAAACGATCGACAAGATGACTGCCGATGAAACCGGCGCCGCCGGTGACGAAAATACGCCGTTGATCGGCACTAACCATGCTCGCACCTATCGTGACGCGACTGGCGCAAGCGCCGCCGCGTGTTTGATGAATTCCTCAAACAGCTTCCTGTTTTTGTCGAAATCGCGCTCGGGGTGCCATTGGACGCCGATGGTAAACGGCTTATCCTCGTATTCTACCGCCTCGATGATGCCGTCTTCGGCGTGTGCGGCCGCTGTCAAACCTGCGCCCAGACGCTTCACCGCTTGATGATGAGAGGTAGGAACATCAATTGTCGTGTCACCGTAGATCTGAGCTAGCTTGGTCTTCGGCTCGATTTTTACCTGATGGAAGTTCCAGCCCTTTTCCCAACCGTTGGGACTCTTGTGTTGCACTTTGGAGTGAACCAGCTCGGAAGGAATGTCTTGAATCAAAGATCCGCCCAATCCTATATTGAGCGCCTGTGCGCCTGCACAAATACCGAGCACCGGCATGTTATTGGCCACGACTGCCTTTTGAATCAGGCGAATATCGAAATCATCGCGCGCCGGCTCGGCCAGCCTCACCTTTTCACAAGCCTCTTCGTGGTAGTGCTTTGGATCGTAGTCGTCGCCGCCGATGAGCATGAGACCATTGATGCGAGAAAGAACCTGGTTCAAGTCGTCATCCGGCATGGGCGGCACCAATACTGGGATGCCTCCTGCGCGTTGCACGGCGCGAATGTAATTGCCTTGAACCGCTGCTTCCTGAGCAGGACCGTGATGAATGTCTACGTTGATTCCGATGATGGGCTTCATTGATGTGGTTTCCGGGGGCGTAACTAGCCTTAGAATACCTCAACACTGAAACCGCGGATCTCCGCGCAGGCGTAAAATTTGCACAATGGAGCGCTACGATGAGCACACAAGTTGAAAATTTTGAATCAGTCCTGAAGCAGGTAGGCGCCTGGCAAAGCGGGCACTTCCTGCTGGCAAGCGGGCTGCACAGCGGCGAATACTTGCAATGCCAAAAGCTGTTGCAATACCCTCGTCACGGCTTGAGCTTTGCTCATGCGTTGATTAAGAAGGTTTTGGCTGCCGGCATTACACCTGAGGTGGTGGTCGGCCCGGCCCTGGGTGCCGTGCACCTCGAGCTTTTGGCGGCTCTGGCCCTTGATGAGCAGCTGAAGCCGGCCGAGCCGATACGAGGAATCTTCGCCGAAAGACCGGAAGGCAAATTTGAGATACGCCGCGGAACAGACCTCAACCCCGGACAGAAAGTGCTTGTCGTGGAAGATGTCACTACGACAGGCGGCTCTGCCGCATCCGTAGTGGCGTTGGTAAAGGCGCTGGGCGCACAGCCCGTGGCTGTCGGGGCCGTTGTCGATCGCAGCGGCGGACAGGCGAAGTTTGCGGTGCCGTTTTTTCCCTTGTTGAGTCTCGATATGAAGACCTACAAGCCTGAAGACTGCCCTCTGTGCAAAGCCGCAACCCCGCTCTACAAGCCGGGAAGCACGAAGAAACCTTAAAGAACCTAGCAGCGCGGCAGCCCGCTTCGCCACGAACGTCCTCGACAGCGGGCTGCCGCGCTGCTACG
>DATNQY010000057.1:0-11281 GCA_036703785.1 Candidatus Obscuribacterales bacterium | reverse complement strand
GTCGACCAGGTTGATGATTTGTCGGACGTCCTGCCTGATTGATTGCCAATCAGCATTAACTAATGAACTTAGCGCATTCGCGGACTGAGTGCCGGCTTCGCCGAACAGCGGCCCCCGCGAAGAACCTGCCAACTCGGGCATTTGGTCGACCAGTCCGGATGCTCTCCATCCTCCAAATTCCATTGAAGAACTGGATAGTTTCAAGCTGGAGTCCACTGGTGAGTGAGCTGCGGCCGATACCTGGGAAAAATCGAAATTCGAAACTGCAGTTGCGGAAGCGCCTTTGCTCGAGCCGTGATCCGCAGACTCAACGGCAAAGCCTTTTGATTCAGCTGACATCGTATTCCTCTGGTAAATTCAGGCACGGAGACCGACCGCATATACATGGCGGTGGCTGAGGAACGGGGGATAATGACGGGGTTCTACAAGAATATTCACGCCGCTTGATTTCGGCAAGTTAATTCTTCCCGCCGGCGCCGCCGCTCGGCGTTGTAGCCGGTTTGGCACTCGGCGTCGGCGCTGCCGCCAGTGCGCCTTCGATCATTATTTTGTCCGCGGGACTGGAAGCTCTGGTCAAACCTTTATTGACGATCTCTTTCGCCTTTTCGGGCATGCCGCGGTGCATGTAAATCCGCGCCAACTCGGCATACGCCGGAATATAATTCTCGTCTTTATTGAGCAGCTCTGCGAGCGTGTCAGTTGCGCTTTCCGGCTGTCCGGATCCTGCCAGCGCGCGCGCCATCACTACGCGGTCTTGCGAGGTTAGCGGCTGTATACCCTGCAGCGTCTGCAGATACATCACGGCTTGTGAGTAGTCACCCTTCTGTGCGTAAGTGTAAGCCAGATATCGTCGCGGCTCGGCACTGCGCGGCTCTTTGCTGACGGCCCGATCAAAACACAACACGGCGTCGTCGAAATTGCCTTTGTTCAAATAGTCATAACCGACTTTCATCAATGAAGGCACGTCATCCGGTAGCTTGATCTCGTTTTCCTTTTCCTGTACATCGGCAACTTTCAGAGGAGGCGGCGCATTCTTCAGGTGAGCAAGCGCGACTCCAAGCTGTTGCTGAGACTCAGGGAGATTATCATTTAGTTGGTTTGCTTGCTGGAAGTCGTCCGCTGCTGCTTGCCACAACTCTTTGGTCAGCTCGAGGTTGCCCCGCTGAATCAATGCTTCGACACCAGCGTGATTCAGCTTGATCGCCAGATCAAAGTCATTCATTGCTTCATCATATTGTTTCAGCTTGACCCTGGAAATTCCGCGTCCAACCAGAGCAACGTACGACGTTGGATTAGATTTTAAAGCTTGTGCGTAATCGACTTCAGCCTCGGCAAATTTTTTCATTGAACGATAAGCTTCCGCACGCTGGAAGTAAGCCCACTGATCCGCTTTCAGCTTCAGTGACTCCGAAAGATCCGAAACAGCACCCTCCGGGTCATCGTTTCTTGCTCGTGCCGACCCCCTTTCACAGAGTAAAGCAGCGCGCATCGCATCCGAGGATGCATACTTGAGAGCGTACGTACAATCTGCTATTGCCTCGCCATAATGCTGCTGGCCGACATGACAGATCGCACGCACGCGATAAGCATCGACGTTTTGCGAATCATCGACAATCGCATTCGTGCAATCCTCGATCGCCTTGTCATAATCATGCATCAACGATTCCATCGAGGCGCGCGCCGGCAGCACGATCGTTTTCGATTGTCCCAGTGACAATGCCTTGGTCAAGTCAGGCAATGCTCTTTCGGCTTGGTTTAGCGAGGCATAGGCGAGCCCGCGGCACAAATAGGCGCGGCCTAAATCCGGCGATTTCTTCACCGCATCGTCGAAATACACCAATGCCTCTTGCGGCTTGTTGTCGGAGAGAGCGCGTGTTCCCTTGTCGAGTAGTCCGGCGGTATCGCGGGCGGTGAGCGACACATAACCAATGACGGTCACCGCCACAGCGACCGCGACTGTTGCTGCACTTAGAACTTTCGGATGCTGTAACCAACGGCGCTCGGCGGGTTGCTGCTCCGCCGTTGCTGGTGCCGGCTCTGCCTGTGGTTTTTGGCTTTCTTTGATTTTGGCTATTAGATGTTCGCTGACAAGATCGTCGCACGCGGCCGCAAACTGCCCACGTTGACTCGCCGGGGATTTCCCGCCTGCTCCAACGTTGGGCGTGGCGATCGCATTGAGATCCTCTTGCAACCAACCCTTCACTCGGTTGCCTTCTGCTTTCAGCATCTCGCCAAACAAACGAAGATCGTCCATCATCTCCGCTTTTGGTGTCACACCCACTGCTAAGTCTGACATCGCATTCTTTAGCTGCTGCGAAATCTTTTCGGACTCATGCTCCACAAGGTCGATGTACTTGCTTAAATCAAATCCGCCCGTAGTAACTTGCGAATGCGCTTCTTCGATTTCAGGAATTAAGATCGCCGGCTTCAATGAATCACTGTGGTCGTCGTGCTCCAATCCAACAGTCGCCTTGGGCTTGAGCACCGGCACCGCCGTCACCGGCGTGTAGAACAGACCACCGGTGCCAAGACTATCAGCCAATTCCGACATGTCCGAGCCATCGCTGAAATGAATTGATTCCATTTGTTCGGGACGAAGCTCGGGCGCCACAACGTCTGCAGGAGTCGCCGTCTCTCCGGACGTCGAACGTGCGTCTAGAATCTCTTGGATGTCCAGCGCCAGATCTTGTTTTAATTCGGCACCTTCGCTTGCCAGGCACGGTCTAAAAGCGAACATCCCGCTCTTTATCGAGAGAAGCAGCTTCAACGCGTCCATTCCGGTGAGTCCGGTGCGATCGCTTTTCGCGCCACTGATGTAGCGATTGCAAAACACACCGACACGGCCGCTCACTTGTTCAGAATGTATGATCAGCACGCCGTTGCGTACACTTTCGGAAACGAGCACCGCACCTAAAGAAGACCACAGCCAATTCGGCGGCTTTATCTTGCCGACACCGAAGCTTTGGGTGGACCGCATGTCCACTTTTTGGTCCTTGCTGATTTCCATGGCAGTCGCCGGTGTACCTATTGCCATAGATGCCCATTGGTCCACAATCTTCAACATTCTTCTCGGGCAAAGTTCGGAAAACACTGTTTCCTGGGCACAAATAAGACACGAATGGGCACACGGCCATGGATGAAATCACCAAAGGCATATCCGAAGCTGCGAGCTGCACCGAAGCATTTCGGCTGCTATTGCAGACTCAAGAACCGCAATCGACGCTGCGGGTTCTGAATCCCGATCGCTCTCTATGCGGGCTCATCTGGGTGAAAGACGGCAAGACAATTATCGCTGCTTCGCGCGTTACCGGCAGCACCGGCTACATGGCGCTGCTGGAGCTATTGGCGCTCAAGCAATCACACTTTCAATTGGCTGCCTCCAGCGACCTCGCTGATGGCGAAATCCTGCAACTCGAGCTGAAAGACGCCATCGACGACGAGGCGAAGTTTATCGACAAAATTAAAGCAATCATCTGGCCGGTCGCAGAAAGGACGCTCGAAGTTGCTGAACCGGGGTCCGATAAAGCACCGGATAATGAAACGCCGCCATTGCCGGAATCCGAACCCCTGATCGCCGAACCTCCGCAGGCAGAACCAGAAACTGGTCCGGCAGCCGAGCCCGAGCTGGAAGAAGCCGCTGCGACGAATAATTCACCACCGGCAGAACATCTCAAAGCCCGCCAGCTCAAAGACAAATTGTACGCCGCAGCCGGCGGACCACCTTCTGTCAGCCAAGCTCCTGCGGTATCTGCAACCCGTCCCACGATCCCGAAGCACATCTGGTTGTCGCTGGCAATTCTGCTCGTCGGCATACCGATTGTGGCAGTATTCGTAGTCTCTACCGCGAACTGGCAAAGGCGCTGTGCCGCAGACGACAGAACCATCACGTCGGCTGTGGTGCAACGAGTCATGGACGAGCAATCACCGGCGCGAGAGCCGCAACACGCGCTCCGAACAGCAAAGTAATACGCCGCTATAGCATTTACGGTCGGTCACGCCAAAGTCACGGCGCCTCAAATATCTTGTATGCACCACCAGCGAACGTGGTCATCCAGCCGGCACACAGAGCCCTTACCTGCTAGGGCTTGTGTCCTTTCTTTGGCAGCTTGACCTCGCACCCAACCCGCGCACTGGTGACGTGGGCGTTTTTTGGCGCGACCGTTTCTCACAAAGAGGTACTGACATGGCTACGCAAGATGCACCGAAGAAGCAAGACGACAACACCAACGCGAACGGAAAAGATCAATCGCCAACGTCGGCGCTACACGATGAAGCGGTTAAGTCGCTATCCAGCCCCAAAGACAGGCAGGACAAACAACCGGACTCAAGCTCTTCTGGGGGGTTCTTCCATCAAGCCAAGCTTTTCGGCGAGGGCTTGATTAGCGGCAGTGTGTTCAACGCAGTCAACGGAGTAACTCAACTTGCAGATCACGTCTTGCACACCAACATTGGCACCCATCTCGAGTTTAGCAATCAAAGCGAAGTAGACAATTCTCTCGCCGGCAAAATAGGCGAAACAATCGGCACAGGCACCAATCCGACATCACTGCTCGGCACACAAGAAGGCATGCTGTTTACCGAAGGAGCAATTTCCGGAGCGGTGCTAAATCCGATCAACGGAGTCGGCCAATTGTTTGGAGCCGGTCCGGTGCAATTGGACAATCAAAAAGACGTGGATGGTTCTTGGGCGGGCAAGATCGGAGAAGTAGTCGGCACCGGCGCTGATATGGTGGGGCTGACGATCGCTACCGGAGGCATAGCGGGAGCGGCGGGGCTCACCGGTTATACTGCTCTGGCTGTCAGCGCCGGCACAGCCGGTGCCATTGACGGCGCTGCATTCACTCCGTCAGCCGACCCCAACCATTTGCTAACCAGCCGACTGGAAAGCGCAGCCATAGGCGGCTTCGCCGGCGCGGCCGGTGTCGGAGCCGGTGCAGCGGTCAATGCGGCGGCTAATGGCATCGAAGGAGCAATCGCATCGACGGCAGTACGCTACGGCGGTAATACCGCGGCCGGTGCCCTAGTGGGCGCCGCTCCTGTAGAAATTGGTTCACTATTGAACACGGGTGAACTTGCTCCGCTCGATGCCAATCTCACTCTCGCCATTGCAGCCGGCGCCGCAGGCGGACTGATGACCGCAAGAGCGGGAGCGCGCCCAGCCGAAGCCGGACAATCCGGAGCGGAGTCGCCTGACACCGAACGTGGCACTCAGTCGGAGAGTCCGACATACACGGGCAAGGATGGCACCGTTTTTAAATATTATGACAATGGCGAGCAACCGCCGGCGGAGCCAATGAAGGCGTACCGCGCCAAAGCCTCATCAGCCGAACATGCTGAGGTTTCAGAGGCGCCGTTTAAATGGAAGGACTGGCAAGGCAATCCGATGGATGCAGACGCAGGCGATTGGAGAATCACCGGGAAGAACGGCAGTGTCCGTTCGGTAAAACCGGATATCTTCAAACAAACATACGAAGAAACCAGCCCCGGCAGTGGCATGTATCTCAAGACTGCCATCACCAATGCGGAAAAACTTACCGCCCCGGCCGCGGTGAAAACATTGGAAGGCACCGGCACCGGACAGGCAGGGGATTATTTAATTACAGGTCCCCAAGGCGAGCGGTACATCGCCAGCAAGTCAGTGTTCGAAGGGAAATACGACGAGGCAGTCGGCGGCGCTAAACAGCCGGTGCAAGAAACGCCGGTTGCACAACCCGTACGAGAAACGCCGGATGCACAACCCGCACGAGAAACGCCGGTTGCACAACCGGTGCGAGAAACGCCACCCGAAGGAAAAGATTCGCTGCAGAGCGCTAAGCTGCCCGAAGGCTCGCCCCGTCCAATTAACGCCGTTGCCGGCGACTTGACGAAAACCAACGGCACGGTGGCCATGCTCATCAACTCCGAGTTTGCACCGGGAGGAGCGGTCGACGGCGCCATGCTCGATGCCATGGGCAACGATAAGGTGTACCAGAACGCCAAGGCGGAGTTCACGCGACGCACGCAATTGCCCGCCGATGATCCGGCTTACATTGACCCGAAAAATCCTGACGGTAAGGCGATTGTCGTCGACGTACCAGAGGCCGATCGCGGAAACGCAAACCTCAGCCGCGCGGTATTCGTCATCGATAATTTCAAAGATGATGCCAATCTGAGCGCGTACACGAAAGCGGCCATCGACGCTGCCGATGCCACGTCCAGCCCCGGAGACACATTAAGCTTCTCGTTATTCCGCGGTGGCATGGGCGGTGCTCTAACCGGCATCACCGAAAAGGCGGCAATCGCCGGCATGCGAGATGGGATGTTGGAAGCAAGACCGCAAAACATCGAAAAGTACAATGTCGTATTTTACGACCGCGGTCAGCCCAACCATCCGCAGCTTCCGGCGTACATACAGGCACGCGACAATGCGTTCAACGGACGCTATTAGTCAGTGGAACGAACTTATCAATCTCCAACCAATCAGCATATCCTGGTGATTGAAAGCATTGGCCTTGCCAGAATTGTACACGTCGTCCGTGAGCCTGAAGATAGGAATCAATCGCCAGAGTATTGGCTCGCGTAAGTTCGAAAAGTTTTTTCAGCCGCCTTTTGCCCAGCACCACGTACAAATGGTAAACCGGTTGTCCAGCGTCCAAACGGGCTTGGATCTTCTCCAGTAAAGGCGGCATGCGTTTTTGATCTGCCAACCGATCGGTGAGTTTGTGCCAGTTAATCACAGGCACCTTATCGACTTCCGGAAACGAAAGAAAGTCAAGGTCAGGACGAAGATACCGATAAACGACGGGTCCGTACCACTCGGTTGATACCACCAGCAGTGCCGGCTTGCCGTCCGGCACATCGCTATTCACCACATCGATGAGATTCTTCATGGTGGGCAATTGCTGATCATGCATTATGCTCAGCTCCCACAGCCACAGTCCGAGGAGCAGCGGCAATACTGCCGCCGGCAAATACTTCTTCAGCTTAGGCACCGCTTCCATAGGCAACAATGCGGTAGTGATTGCCACCAACATGATCAATATCGGAACAGTGAAATGAATTGAATATGCTGGCCTGATAATCGCCAATGTAACTACCAACTGAACGAGCAGCATTGCGAATGTGGTGAACGCCCAGAGTCGTGCGGGAAAAGCCGGATAGATCGCCGCGAGCTTACGGGACAAAATCGGCGCCAAAATAATCACCGACCAAAACACAGCCTGTACGAACAAAAGCAGCGGTATAGGGTCCATATGCATATATGGCTCCCACAGCGACAGAGCAATGTTTGGCAAAAACTGCGTGGCCGATAGAGGCGCCACAATGCGCCATGGTACAGGCTCTCCGTGCGCGCCGTACACCACCGAAAATATGAGCGGTAAAATCAAAATAATAGCGACTATGCCTGCCCAGAAAAATCCTTTGATTCGGTGCCAGTCTCGGCGCAGAATCAAAAAATCAAGGCAGACGTACATTCCTTCCGCGAGCGGCACCATCGCCGCGGACAAGTGACTATAGACAAGTGCGCTGTTGCATACAGCCCATAGCACCTGATTCACTCTACTTTTCGGATTCTCCATCAGTTTGGAGAACAACAGAATCGACCAGAATCCGATAAGGACCATCAGTCCATACGACCGCACACGCGTAGTGTCATCGACGAGTGCCGGACACAAGCAACAAAGCAGCCCTATAATGAGCGCTCGCGTTTGACCGAGTTGCCCGCGCATTCCGAGGAAAACAGCAGGCGGTATAGCGCACGATACGATCATGACAGCCGCTTTGAACGCGACATCGCCGGTGCCGAAGAGGCTCGACCACAACTTGAGCACGACGTACATCAACGGAGGATTGCCGTCATTGTTCACGGCTGTCCATAGAGTGTCCCAATTGTTGGTAATAACCAGATTCACCATCTGGCACTCATCGCCGTCGAGCGTCCACCCGTTAACCATAGTCATCGCCCGGACGATGAATGCAAGCACAACTAGAAGAAGCACGAGACCGATCGTCTTCCCTTGAATTCCCCTGCTTGCTAGCTGCACTGAATCCGCCATTGCAGAATCGCCTTACATCCCACCGTCTGTGACCGCAGTTTTCTACGACGATACCATGAAGATTTGAGGCGAGCTCATCGTTATTTTCCGCCCTCTTGAGAATTCGCGGTCCTGACATATGCATCTACACGATAGATGAGCACCATTCGCGCTGTCACCGAACCAAGAATTTGGCGACTCTGGCACCATAAGCGGTGCCCTCCATACCATAATCTCGCACAACGATGGCTAGAACTGCAAATGTTGATCAGCCGTGTGATGGCTGCACTTTGCCATGTTCACCAATAATATAGAAGTAACAGCCCGCGCCTTCCACCTTGTGCCAGCCTTCTGCCTCAGCTACGGACTGAATGACCCGGCCTCCAGGCATGAGAACGACTGCTTTTACGCCATAAGCGGACAATTTATCTATCAGCTCTTGCCTGGCTTGCGGAGTCACCCGCCAGAACACCCAGGGTTCGACGATGTCGGCAACGATTCTCACTTCATCCAAATAAGCCCAGTAATAATGGTTTCCCGCTCGTTTGGTCTCAAAGTCGCCAAAAGATATTATCCGCGGTTCTTCAGTAAATCCCAACTGAGCCACGCAGTCACCGCTGCGTACTCCAGAATTCTTCAAAGCCTGTGCCACCATCCAGTCGGCCGGCGGCACCGGTGCCATCATATGCGGCACATCTGTGGTGAATACTGAGGAGCCGAGCATAACCAACAACGCTATAGTGCAGCCGATCATTGAAAGCTGCATCACAATACGTTCTCTACGCGTATTCTTCGCAACCACCATAAAGACGAGTGCCATGAGAGTCAATATCTCGAAAGGATAGAAATAACGGTCTACCCCATTGTGAGTCATGTTGGATGCCACGATCAGAGCCGGGAAACCGGCCAGGCATGGCAGAAGCAACGGAGCGTGATAAAGAACCGCGCGCGCCTTTACCGGAAAACGGCGCATCCAGACAAGCAAACACAGCGGCGCAATAACGACAATACGCAGGAAGTTGACCCAGAAAATTTTGAGATTTATCCGAGTGATGCGCGTCCAGATCTTGCGCCAATTCATGTCGAGCTTCAGCCCTTCATACCAGTAACTGCGTGCAAACCAAACTGGGTACGTAGCATCAATGACCGGAGTGGCAAACTCATACACGTGAGGGGATTGGCAAAGGATGCGATCGGGATGCTTGAGTTCCGGCGAATGTCCGTGGCGCTGCGGATAATAGAGAATGCACTCGGCAAAAGTAAGCTTGCCAATCTCTCCGAAGGAAGGGTGCCCGACTTTCATTGACACAGCGCAAAACAGCGGCAAGCCGACAGCGACAAAAGCCGAAAGACAGCAAACGCTGAGCCTGATCCGGCGTCCTGCTCCAGCGTATAAGGCCACGAGCGTCGCAAACACCAAGCCTAGCGGGAAAAAAAATGTTTTGGCCAGGTATCCAACTCCAGCAGTCAGCCCGGCGAGAACCGCGGACGAGATGGGGGTCTCGCCGAGCTGCACCTTGATCAGCAAAGCGGTGCAGATGAGAATGCCAGTCGTCACCAACCGATCGGGCGTATCTTGATTGATGTGCCCGACAGCAAGAGAGTATGCAAGAAACACGCTGTAGCACGTCGAAACGATTAAGGCGGTCGGAAGTCGGTACGGGTGAAAGCCGCTGCCGGCCAGCCTAGATAGAAGTCGTTGCCTGACCTTCAGGGATTGCGTCAGCAAAAATTCAAAAGCAAGTAGCGATATCAAAAACAACACCACGCTCAAGAGTTTGATGACGAAACACTCCCACAACGGCTGCGGGCGAATTAGCCCAAGCGTTATGCCGAGAGTAAACGGATACAGCGGGCTCCAGTCCGGATTAACGAGCGCGCCGAGGTGCCCATGCAACATGGACCTTGCCATATCAAGATATGAAATGAGATCCTCTTGGAAGACTACGTGGCGATAAGACCAGGCTTGCAAAAGAGCGATGACGCACGCGATTGCGCGAAAGCTGTAAATGACAAATTTCGTGGGTGCATCAAGGCGGGTCATTGGAAACCTCTAGAGAAGGATTATACACAGCATGCATGACACCCAGTACAATGGAGAGGTCATCGCCTGAATCGCCGTACTATGGACATACAACAGACTTTTGCCAGGCTGCTTGTCGATCCGCTGCACAAGCGCCTCCTGTCCGATCGTCACACGCGGCAGTTGATGCAAGCGGCAGCAGAATTCCTGCCGGCTGAAGAAGCGCTTTCCGGACTGGACATAGGCTGCGGTTCAGGGAAGAAAGCGCAATATCTCCAACAACTCCGCCCGCGGTTGCAGCTTACCGGCGTCGACGTGCTGGTAAGACCCGATGCGGTCATCCCGGTAACCGCTTACGATGGATTGACGCTGCCCTTTTCCGACAACAGTTTCGATTTTTCCATGCTCATCGATGTAATTCACCACGCTGATGATCAACAGCGACTGCTGCAAGAATCGGCACGCATCTCACGCCGCTTTGTCATTGTAAAAGATCATGTGTGCGAATCACAGGCAGACCAAGCCTTGCTGTCGCTGATGGACTGGGTGGGCAACCGCGCTCACGGCATTCGATTGCCGAACAAATATCTTTCAGACAGTCAATGGTTGGAACTTTACGCGAACAGCTCGCTCGAAATCAGCCGCTGCAACCGCAGCCTCTCACTGTACATGCCATTGCTGTCGCCTATTTTTGACGGCAAGCTACACTTTCTCGCCTTGCTGCAGCCGGCAGCGGCCGTCAGTCGGTCGGCTTGAAGCGGATCAACGACGCCGCATGCAACACAAGTGCGGCGACGAACGTGTACAAAGAGAAAACAACCAGCATGCAGCCAAGGACGAACAGCCGCAAAGCATGCAAGTATGCGTCTGACGGGGAAGGAGTTAGAAGCTGACGCGGATGCGCCAGAAAAAGTAAGCCAATGCCTATGATCATGGAAAACACACTGGCCAGGACAACGCGGTTATAGCTAAACAGCCTTGACCAACGACGCGAGAGAACGCCGGTGAAATCATAAAGCAAGCGAGCAACAGCACCAATGAACAGCAGCCCCATGCCGGTAATGGCAGTGAAGGCACCACCGAGTAGAAAATCGACTTAGGTGGCCGGATCGCCAGGAATGATGAACGCCAGCAACACCGGAATGAGTCCGACGATGGTGGCAAAGAGTCCGGGCATGAAGGCAAATACATCGGCGCAGTAAGTGAGAATCTCGCGCAGGTTGATCCAGCCGGCGACCCAGGG
>DATNQY010000056.1:0-6986 GCA_036703785.1 Candidatus Obscuribacterales bacterium | reverse complement strand
TGCCCGCCCACGCTTTTCCACCCGGCGAAAATAAGCAGGAGTATGTCCGCCGCATTATCGATGACATGCTGCCCCGGGCCCTGAAGTTGCTTCATGAAAGTGCCAACGGTCATCGGCCGGTATTATTCAATGATGTTTTCTGCGATGAAGGATATTTCTCGCTGGAAGATACGCGCGCCATTCTTTCGGCCGGCGCCCGCTTGGGCGCGGTGCCCAAAGTGCACGCCGACGAGTTTGCCAATTTGGGCGCCACCGCACTTGCCGTAGAGCTCAAAGCCGCCAGTGCGGATCATTTGCTGAATGTCAGCGATGACGACATTGGTCTTTTGGCCAATTCGCAAACAATTGCCGTTCTCTTGCCGGGCACGTCGTTCTTTCTGAATTTGAAAGAACATGCACCGGCCAGAAAAATGATCGATAACGGCGTAGCGGTGGCTTTGGGCACTGACTATAATCCCGGCTCTTGCCACATCTTCTCGATGCCGCTTATTTTCGGACTGGCTTGCTTGCACTTGCGCATGACCGTGGAAGAGGCTCTTACCGCTTCCACGTTCAACGCCGCGCACGCCGTCGGACTGGGTGATCGTCTTGGCGAATTGAAGGCCGGCAAACAAGCGGATTTCCTGATCTGCGATGTCGCGGCGCTCGAGGAAATTCCGTACAACATGGGGTGGAACCCTGTGAGCATGGTTTTTAAAAACGGATCGCCGGTCCACAATCGACACGGCGGCGAATAAATTCGCACCGCGGCCGGTGTGTATATAAACCGGGTGCGCCACCGTATATAGTTCGGCACCAAAAATGGTGGCAAGAAAAAATCTTCGGGAATTTGCTTGCAGATTCTGATCGTTAAGTTATAATTTCTTGCATGCGCCACCACCGGCGGGGACCACCCAGATTTATAAGGTCCCGCACTCATCACCTTAGTGAGGAACGTTTTTCATGCCTGAAGCGATGCGGAAATCGGACGAACAACCGGCCAATCCCAATCAGAAATTGGGGCTGGAAGGGTTCGACAAATTCTTTGAAGGGACGTCGGATGCCACCACGGCCGGTGAAGGAGCACTCCCCGGGCAAGTTGAAAAACTGGTCGGTCGCTTAAGCGATCTGATTACGCTCAGCGTCGATCAGCGCGTGGAGACGGCCAAAATCGCTAATCAGCTGATTGAAAATCAGCGCCAGCTTGTAGCGACACAGCAAATCCTGATTCGCCTCATGGAGCGATCGATTGAGCTCACTCGCCATATCACCACCATCGAGGAAAAGCTCCCGGCAGTGTTCGAATTGCCCAAGATGGTCGAGAATCTGCGGCTTCGCGTCGCTGAATTGGAAGGCGTCGAAATCGATTAGTTTAACCCGCGCTAATGCTGATCGCGCTCTAATCGGCATTCCATGCGGATTGTAAACACTCCAACGTAAACATTTTTGGTAATATTCGGCCTTATATAGGTGTGAAACCATTACACTTGCGGCTGAGAGTGCCATTATCAAGCGCTCCTTGCAACCCGGAGATTCAGCGCGATGAGCGAAGCGGGGCAACATCATCAGCACGGCCATGGCGGCCAGGCAATGCATTCGCCGGGCTCTGGCGGCGATGGACAAAGTCTGGGCCAACTTCTTGGTCTGGGCGGTGACGGTGGTGCACCGCAACACAATTTTCTTTCGCACTTGCTGGGTCTGGATCACGATGCGCATGTGCACGGCGGCGGCCATGGCGACATGGGCGGCGCCCCATCACAATCGGCCGGGTGGAACAGCGCCCTGCAATCCGTGAAGCTGTCGGACGCGTTGGAAGGCATTAGAGTGACTCCCAACATGCTCTTCATCTGCATGTTTTGCTGCTTTATTGCCTGGCTAGGAGTGATTTATTGGGTGCGGCACCACGAGCCTCTTGCCAATAGCGTTTTGGGCACAGCCGCAGCCCACTGTGCCACTTCTGCAGCCGATAGACAAATTCTTGCCGGCACAAAATATGCATTCCCGACGCGCACCTGCGAGGAGATGGGAGACATTTACGTCCCGAGCCCAGCGCCTGCCCTTGCCGGTTCTGCTGAAGCACATCCCGATCACTCGCGTCTGGCTTTCTCTGCCGTGCCTCTTCCGGCGCCGCCTGCGCCGGCGCCGCCGTTTCCCGAGCCCAAGCCTGTGCCGCTCGCCGGCAACACCGCCTTTTCCCAGCCCGGCTCTTACATGCCGGTTTTCAGTCAACAACGCGTTCAGAGCAATGCATTTTTCGTGCCCGAGCCGGAGTCTGCCGGTACGCGCCTGAAGATGATTGTTAACCGCTAAGCCGAAGGGATAATTGTTAATCGCTAAAGATATTACGCAGGTGTCCCCTCGGGTGCTACGCTTGTAGTGCTCTTGCCCCGGCTGCTGAATCTGACCAGGGATTCTAAGCAGGCCGGTCATATTACAATCACGGTTTAGAAACAAGCACAGGAACAGCTGGAGACTCTGACAAACAATGGATCTTTACGACATCACAATCATCGGCGGTGGTCCCACCGGATTGTTCGGCAGCTTTTACGCCGGACTTCGCGGACTCAAAACCAAAGTCATTGATGTGCTTCCCGAACTGGGCGGACAGCTGACAGCGCTGTACCCTGAGAAATACGTCTACGACGTAGCCGGCCATCCGAAAATTCTGGCTAAAGACCTCGCTAAGGCGCTTGCCGTGCAAGCGCAATTGTTCAAAGCCACCATGGCTCTCGGCGAAAAGTGCACCGACCTGAAAAAAGAAGGCGACAACTGGAAAATAGTCACGGACAAAGGCACTGAGCATTACACCAAAGCTCTGTTGCTCGCTCTCGGAGCAGGCGCTTGCGTGCCCAAAAAGTTGGACATGGACTACGACCAGAAGCTCGAGGGCGAGTCGGTGTTCTACGCGGTGAAGAATAAAGAGAAGTTCCGCGGCAAGGATGTGCTCATTGTTGGTGGCGGCGATTCGGCAGTCGACTGGGCCAATGAATTCGCTCAACTGGCCAGGAAAGTGACGCTCATCCACAGACGCGATCAATTCCGCGCCGTGCAAACTTCAGTCGAAGAGATGAAGCGCAACAACGTCGATGTGCGTACGTTCTACGAGCTCAAGCAAATCAACGCCAATGGCACCGGATTAGATGGCGCAGTTATTTTCGATAACCGCACCGGTAAAGAAGAGGCCATTGATTGCGATGCCATATTGATCAACGTCGGCTTTGTGATCAACCTCGATTTCCTCAAAGCCTGGGGACTGAAGATGGACGTCAATGCCATCGCCGTCAACGAGAAAATGGAAACCAACCTCTCCGGCGTCTACGCCGCAGGCGACATTGCCTCGCACCCGGCCAAGCTGAAGCTGATTGCCACAGGCGCTGCCGAGGCTGCCACTGCGGTGAATTTCGCTTGCACCTTCGTCAATCCGACTGCCAAGGCATTCCCGGGACACAGCTCCAACTTGAACTTGAGCATCTAGCTGAATGTCAATCCTAGTCGACCACGAGATCCGGGACGAGATCGCAAAACAAAGGCTGATTCTCGACCCGTTCGATCCGGCGCTGATTCAGCCCAACTCGTATGACGTTCGTCTAGCCAGGCAATTCTCCTGGCACGAGCAATCCGCCGAGATAATTGATCCCTATCAATCGGACAGCGTTCTTGATGGACTTGTGCATGTCGAACAAGATGACATTGTGATTCAGCCCGGACACTTCGTGCTCGGTGCGACGCTGGAAAAGATCACTTTGCCTCGCGACATCGTCGGGCAGCTTACCGGCAAATCAAGTCTTGCTCGACTGGGCGTGATGGTCCATGTCACTGCCGGCTTCATCGATGCGGGATTCAGCCATCCGCCTGCGCAAATCACACTCGAGATAGTCAACGTCGGCAATCGCCCGGTGCGATTGCACGCCGGCATGTCGATCGGACAGATGGTGTTCACCCGCACTGCCGAGTGCGAAGTAGCATACAACGAGAAGGCGAGCGCCAAATACAACGGACAACCGGCAGCTGCGCATAGCCGCTATTACCTGAATCAGTCACAAACATCGCGCTCCAAAGGCGCCCCGGAATAGCAGCGAGCGACACAATTCGCTCGAACGCAATATGGCTCAATACAATTCGCCCGAACACTGATTTCGTAATGACTGGTAGTCATCGCATCGGCAAACGATGACTACTGGTCATCGCTTACGATCAGTATCTGCGATCAGCAGCGTTGTCCGGAGCGCAACTCTTTCGCTTGCACGATCAACGAAACCGCTTTACCTGATCGTCCTGTTTCGGACAGCATTTGCGCATATACCGCGCGTAAGTTGATGCTGGGCAGAACAGCCTGGCGAGTCTCCAGAATGATATTTTGGCCTTTGAAATAGAGCGGATTGCGCTGAGCGGCCGCGAGGCGATCTGCAGCCGTCATCAGTCCGGGAAAATCTCTCATTTTTTGTGTCACTTCCGGATTCAGCTTGCCGAAGCCGTTCAAATAGAGATTACCGACCTGGCGCATTTCCATGTCGTCTGTTTCTGCCAGGCATGCTTCGTAGTTGGCTTTGGCGATTCGATACTCGATGAGCGCTTCGTTGGCGCCTGTGGCTTTGAGCAGTGTCTCCCGACGCAACAAGGCCGCATCGGTATCGCGATCGATCGCGCACAAAAGTTGGTCGAGCATGCGCTCGTTGAGTGCGCGCCGCTCAGGCGATTTGTGCGAATCATTTATAAGTTCGAAAAAACGCTCGATTCTCAATTGTGTTTGAGTGCGTTCGAAATTCGGCGCCGCCTGTCCGCGGTCGGCGCCGCCGCCGGGCAAGCCGGCTGGAAGGGCGGCCGATTTAGGAGCGCCTGGTGGAATAACGTGCACCGTCTGAGCCGATTGGGCGGCGGCGGCGCTCTCTTTGGCGGTGTTGGTTGGACGCGATTGCTCGAAAGAATGCATGGCAATCTCCAGAATCGGGACGAGTATGCCTGCAGCATATTGCGCAATCATATTAAAGTCAGTGGGGAAATTACGCACCTATAGATAAATTGCAGCGGGCAACCCGGCCGTAACCGTGCGTCGGGAAAGTCGGCGCTCCAGAGCGGTTTGCCTGGCGATGGGGGGAATTCCCACGCAGCATGGGAATCCACGAATTTACCTGGCTTAACGCATTCCCTAATATGGACGGACTGGGGAATGCGCCCCCCTTTTTGTCAGCGGAGAACCTAAATGAGCAGTACCTGGGAGAATCGATCTCTGGAAGAGATCGCGACCAGCTCTACGACAGACCGATACGACGTATTGGCCTTTGGTTCGCCTTTGACTGCCGACATGCCTTCCCGGGCAGTGCCCAAGCAAGCGGCGGAAGTGCAGCAGGCGGCCCAGCAGAATTACACAGTCGGCCCGGACGGCAAAATTCACGGCGGACGCGCAAGCTACGGCCCAAGCGGGTTAACCCCGGACGGCAATGGCGGCGGCGTCATTATTCAAAGGCAGACGCCCCAGGTGTGGAACGGACACGAGTATGTGACACCGCAACAAGGACCATACGGCGGCGGCGGCGCCTCCGTCACTGATGGGCCGCAGGTACCGCCTGGATATAACACAAATCCAAATTATTATGGAAACAACTGGACGCCAGGTGGAACCAACTCTATTCCTGATATGCCGACTCGCGTGCCGGGGGTGCCGGGACAGAACAATCCCAACAACGCAGTGCTGGACCAGCGTCGAGCTGACATCATTGCCAGATCGCTGTACACGCAGTTCAATCCCATGGGCTATTTCGGCAGCGGTGTAATCGGCGGCGTATTGGGCGGCACTTACATTCCATGGCTTTTCGATAAGTGGTTCAAAAATCCGAACGGACTCTGGCGGGAACACTTCAGCCCGGTGCAAGCCGAAGTCGATGGCAAGCAACAACAGTCCGGCATTGAAAAAGAAAAAATGTCCGAGGCGGTGAAGAACTACCGGATTTACGCTCGCGAAGAACGAGCTGCCAGACATGCGGTTGACGAAAGCACCGAAACCGTCAAGGGAGCCTATAACGCTGCCAACGCAGAGTTGGAACGACTCACGCATTTGCCGCCCGACGATCCGCAGCGCACCGACTCTCGCATTCTCGTTCAACAGGAGAAGGTCAAAGAATTTGCTCAGGCGGAGGATCCTAGAAACGTCAAGATCGAGGCACTCAAGTCCCGCGTTTATAACAAGCCTGAAGACATGAGTGTTGGCAAATTCTTGTCACAGGATGATTTCGCCATTTTGCAGGCGCACCGCCAGAATTGGGATGACCAAATTGTCGCCGGCAATAGAAAGACGGGCGAGCGCGGCGTATACAACGGTGCGCGCGAGAAAGTCGCCGGCTACGACAAAGAGATTAATGCGCTCAACACCGATCCCAAGGCCGTGAAGGTCGGGCTCTTTAACGGTTATACCGACGCCAAAGGCAACGTACTGGGCGAAAAGATCATGAACGGCGACCTGCCGCCGGAAACACCGTGGTGGAAGTCGCTTGGAACCAAATGGAATTCCGTCACGGCCACACCGGAAGGCATCGTCAAATACGATCCCTGGAAGGCGGGCGGACAGGGCGCCATCGCAGCCGGTGTTGTGCTTGGTGCAGACGCGCTCGGCGACTGGATGTTCAACGGCAAGAACAACTATCCGGATAACGCCAAGATCGCTACCTCGCTGGCAGAAGGGCCGGTGGCGGCAGGATTCCTTATATTGGGCAGCAATCCGGCAACGAAGCTCGGCGGTGCCGCTGCTTCAATTCTCGCCGGTAAAGGCATTGATAAGCTATTCGGTGGCTCTAACAATGCGACTTACTCAGAATATCTGAAGCCGAACCCGTGGGAGGCCGGACTGGTAGGCGCTGCCTGGATGCTGCCGTTTAGATCTCCTACCGCGCGGGTTGCCGCTGTCACCACTGGCTGGTTGCTGGGCAAGGGCGCCAACATCGCCAAAGATCTCGGCGTGCCTATTCCGGGAGTAGGCGATACCGCCCCCGGTGCCAAGTTGTGGGACGACGTCA
>DATNQY010000055.1:0-6762 GCA_036703785.1 Candidatus Obscuribacterales bacterium | reverse complement strand
CTTCGAACCATAAGGTCGGGGGTTCGAATCCCTCAGGGCGCGAGGCTTTTAGCGATTGTAAAATTCCCGGGGGCCTATCGGTGGCCCATCGCAGGGAAAGAACCAAGAATTAATCCGGTTCATGGGCGTTGCATTATGCCTGACTTCATTGCATCAATACTGTTTGCCCCTCTATTGCCTGTGCTCATGTTCGTCGGGCATGGCACGGTCGAATCAAATCAATTGCTCGATTTTCGAGTCGATGCGAACCCGAACGCAATTCTATTGAGTGGGCAGAGCGCCTCTAGCAGCGAAGCAATTACACGCGTCACCACCAGGAAACGCCACCATGAGCTAATCGTAACGGTCCACAAGGCGCTGTGCGGCATTCCACACCCCTTGTGTCCGCAAAGAACGTGGTTGGGATCGTTGAAGCACTACCGCATACCAGTTGACTCCGACATCGACAAGATCGTACTAGGTAAACAGCAGACAGTACTTTGGTCCCGGTCAACGTCAAACTAACTTCTGAAAACGTCGCATGATTGAACCACGATCCGAATACCTTGACGTAGATCCTCACTCCTGCCGGCATGAATGGTGGCAGGGCACACGCGGCCGTTACTCTTGGTTGCAATCAAAGCAATTCAGCTTTGTAGATTTCTTCTCTTCCTGGAAGCTATCACCGGATCTCGGTCAAGTATTGACGCTTCTTCAGACTGGATATGAAGGGACCGACGACTATTTCCAGGACGAGCATCACTGGAAAAAACTATCGAATGACTATTGCCTGAGCCCTGCCCTCACAGATCTTGACGTGCTCAATTCGGCCCTGGAAGGCGATAACTTTCTGATCTTTCCCGCGAACAAAGATACCAGGGCCCTGGCTGATTCCCTGGAGAATGCAGCAAGCGGCATTGACCTGTTTCAGAGAACGAACGTAATCCTCGGGACGGTGGAAGATCCCGCAATAGACAACTTTTGGAAATCCCTGGAATTTCTCGATCCTATCGTCTACGTTGCCAGCGAATTCATGTTCACGCTTATTACTCCTGACGAGTCAATAATCCACGCAATAATCGACAGCACCGCCTTCACGGGTATCGAAGAACGACTCTTGAAGCAAGCGACTGAAGCTAAGCGCAAAAGCTGGGCGGCCCTTGGTCCAGAGTGTGGTCCGGAGACTTGCGTTGAGCCAGGCTGCGACCGACTGCGAATTCAAAGAGCTATCCGATGTTTCAAGCATCAGCTCGGCTCCTGGGGTCCTCGTCGGGAAACGCTAACGCATCGACCACCAATCGACGTCCCATCTGCTGTGCACAAGAGGGTGTTTGCTACTTCAGTGCCTGAGCGGGTGCGAGCAAATGGTGCCGTAGTTCTGGAGCGACTTGCAGCAGGCGCAGGAACAACGAATTGGTACTACTGCCCCGATGAACGTTGTCTTGAGTACATCGAAAATCGCCTACGCCCAGGAAGCCTTGTGAGCTTTTACTTTGATAACAGAATACAAAGAGTCAAATATTCTGATGAAGTGAAAGCAGACGCAAAGCAACTCATTTCAAAAACGAGATTCGGCATCATCATCGGTTACCTCGACGCGGATGGGATCGAGATTCATATGGCCGTAGATGTCGGCGCCGACGAACTGGAGGAATATGAATCTGAGTTGATGTCCTCAGTCTTGGTATTTTATGGGGAGTACCCGGCAGACGACAACGACGGAATTAACGCGGTCACGCTCATCCTTCCAGACGCTGACGGCATAGTAAGATGCCATCCACACTAAGAGCACCATCAGCTGCCACATCCCGACGTTTCCCGATCCGCTAAGAATCACCAAACCGAAACACATGAACCATGCAACCAATTTGGAATAAATTGCGCCACATATTCGAGCACGATGATCATGGCACGCTACCAGAAATTTTCATCGAACCGTTGACAGGCGCGGAGACAGTGGAAATGTATCGGAATGTCATGTCACAAGCGGAAATTTTAGATGATCCGATGGCATGGACCATACCAGAAGAACACGGCATTCCATTGAAGCAATTGAACAACGCAGCTGAGTTGGTCGTCGAAGGAAAAATCCTATCGTTGAGCCATGGCCTCGCCGATCTAAAGATTCGAGACGTAACGCTGCCGCAATTAAATATATGGGTACAACCAGGTGCGGTGTCGTTTGATTACAGGATGGGACCAGAGTGGGGACCAAACGAGGTGGAAGCATTGTTCGAATTTCTCTGGGGTCTAGTCCAGAACATCCCTACGGCTAAGGTATTTCGTGCAGAAGAAGGCTGCTACTTCGAGCCGACAGAGGAGTTTACACGGGTCTGGAATGAGTACGCTGGGCTTCGCCGTCAGCGAGAAGTATGAGGATAATCGATGGGAGCCTTTTGCGAAGTTTACATAGCCGACCGAAAGCGGGCGCTGCAATATAACTTCGTTGGAGAGTGCAAGTGCAAGAGCCGGCGAGATTGCGAGTGTTGGGATGAATACGACTCTCAAACCTACGACCACCTACAGTCCCAACGCGTATACGATACCAATTTGGCACAACTGTTATCGGTTTTGCGAGGAAAGAAACACAGCGAATCAGTCGTGAAGGAATTCAAACTGCTCAAGCAATCTTCGGAAAACGGTCCGTGGATCCAAAAGGTACCGAACGACTTACCAAAGCTATTAGCAGCAACTCCGGCCGACGAATTGAAGGCAATAAGCAAAGCATGGGCCGCGCTGTTCCAAGAAGGCTATGCGGCATATTATCCGATAAAGAAACTCACAACATCGAATACGGCGCCGTTTTTACGGTATCTCAAGAGCCTGCAGAAGCTCTGTAAGAAGTCAATCAAAAACAAGCAAGGCATGTATTTGTGGACCTGCCTGTAACAGTCACTCACCCGGAAGCGGCGCGCGAAAACCCATTTTCACTGCCCGCACAGTTTCCTCATCTGGGAATGGATACCGGTATGAAACTGACCACTTTAATCCACTAATTCCAATGGCAGCGCTCGGCTTCCTTTTTCCAAGCATCTCGCGCAATTCACCTAAGTGTTGTGACCTCAGATAAATGCTATCGATGTGGCGGCGCCGAACGGTGCGCGGATCGTCCAAGTCCGGCCAGTCAGCCGGCCACTTGATTGACTTCTCCCGAGCAAGCGGAAATGGCCAAATCATTACCTCGATATAGTCCGGTAACCATACTTTTGCTCCAATCCGGTCAAACGTAGACAACTGCCGAAAAGCAGACAAAACCTTCGGCGGAGCCGGAGTTGAACTCGGACCGAAAGACGCGTAATCACGATCAAGATCGCCATAAACTTCGACCCGCTTCTGAATCTGACCATCCTTAACCCAAACGATGTTCGTCGGTTGATCAGTGGCACGAGTAAGCTCATATCGATCCTGGGCAGAACCAATACCATCTAAAAGGGAGTGCACTAGCTGTTGCTTCTCTTGCTCAGGCAGCTTCGCGACATAATACTCAGTGGGTCCCACACGACGATGTTTAGCAAATATGACCGTGCCATCATCATAGAGAACAAACACCGGCGAGTCCGAGCCAATCACCATAAGCCAGGGATCGTCCTCGAACAAAACAACAATGGCTTTGGCGCCGCCGCTCGCTACACAGCTAGGCATGTCGACAAGGAACAACCCAAATATCAAGGCAAAACATAGTAAAATGATTCGCATGATCTTAGCCTAACATACTCGCGATAGGCGGGATTCATTGACGAGGCGAATGCCGAGCGCGCAGCGAGAGGATCGAGCAACGGCAGGATAAACGCGGCGGTGCGTTACCCCGAGACGCAAGCCAGGCTTAATCTTAACGCACCGCCGACGGTGGCACCATTTTCTTCACGCACCGCCAAGAATGAATTCGCTCTACAGGTTCAATCTTAACGCACCGCCGCGTCTGCTGTCATTTTCTCTGATTTTAGCAGAACATTCATAACGCAATGCTCGATTGCTGTTTCTCTCTCCACATAGACAACGACATTGTGGTTGTGCTCAAATTGAGAAAGACTAATATGGTTTATGCAGCGAAAGAATGGGATACTGCAATGTTTGACCGTGAACAACTCGAAGACGCTTACAAGGGTGCTACTAGCAATAAACAATCCCTAGCAGAAAGCAAACTCTGCGGGTGCTTCTTCTGCCTGAAAATCTTCAGCCCGAACCTAATCGAAAGGTATCTCGCCGCGGAGGATACGGCGATTTGTCCCTTTTGCCAAATTGATTCCGTGTTGCCTGCAACGAACCAGACATGGGTCTCGCCTGAATTCCTTGCTGCAATGCACAAGTTCTGGTTTGAGAAGTGATGCCGCAAGGGTGGCTTCACCATACGGTAATGCAAGATAAAGACAATATCCAATTATTCGGCATGCCACCATCCGTGAGGCTTTTGAGTGAGTGATCAAAGCGCTCGTTTCCGAAAATCGCACTCAAATATCCGCCAACGAACATGGGCTGCCAGTTTTGAGTGAGGGCGGCTTGACCATCGGGCAAGATATCGTGTTCAACCCTTTGCAACCGCATTGTTGGAATTGCGCGCTTGCTAGAATGGCACGTGCACGGCAAATTGAAGGCCCACATGTTTTACATCGCGATCGACAGCTACACGTTGCTTTGCCTTCACGATGGGCTGCCCGACTTGTACAACGATTACTGCAAGCATGCGGCTCTTTCCGAAGAGTTCAATATCAAGTCTTCCGAGGGACGCAACTGCTTTGTAGGCGTTCAGAAAGGCGGCGGATGGCCATTTCTTGTAGTTGCCCAGCGCTATGAGCCTGCTGGACATGGTTTCTATCCAGGAGCAATTCTGGTGCCGGAGTCCGAGATCTTGTTCATCGGTGCCGGTCAGAGGCTGTTAGCGTACAACCTGGAGCCACCAAGGAAACTGTGGGAGGATGAGGCTGATTGTGGCTTCTGGCAGTGGCAGCGCCACGGCAATACGGTAGTTATGTCGGCCGAGTTGGAGTTGGCCGCATGGGATATCACTGGTCGGAAACTCTGGACGACCTTTGTTGAGCCGCCCTGGGAGTATGCGGTCGCAGACGGTATGATCCACCTGGACGTGATGGGAGCTAGATCTCAATTCGCCTTAGAACATGGACCCGAACCTAAGCCCCGGTAAATTCAGTAAATTCAAGCCCTCCGCAAATGCAAGCTGGCAAATGGCTTCACCATACGGTAAGATATCGTGTTCAAAGTCAAGCCTTTTGCAAGTGGATTCTTGCATCAAACGGCGTTTCAGACTTCAGAATTCCATACACGATGTGCAAGAGCTTCCGCATGGCGCCGCCGAGTGCGACCATCTTGCTCTTCCCTCCGGCTTCGATTCGATTGCAAAAGGCGATTATCGCCGGGTTGTATCGCTTGCCGCACACCGCCGGCATGTACAGAATCTTTCGAAGCCTGCTGCTACCAACTTTGGAAAGTCGTGTTTGTCCGCGCAGTGTTCCTGACGACCGCTCGCTCGGAGCCAGACCTGCGTATGCGACCAGTTGTCTTACACCAGCAAAGCGATGCACATCGGGTATTTCGCCAAGGAGAGCATTGGCCGTCGTTTCAGCCACGCCAGGAATGGTGACCAACAATCGTTTCTGCTTTTTCAGTTGAGGACACGAATCAATATGAGCATTAATCAGAGTTTCCAATTCCTCTACCTGCGCTTCGAGAAAGAACAGGCGCGATTCAATCGACGACAAGACCGCTCGGCAATGCTGACCTGCCTTAAGACGTGTCTTTTCCTGCGCGAGAAGGTCTTTGGCACGGTACATTTCTCGCGTCAACGCCTGCAGCTCTCGGGATGCCTTTGGAAGCGGCTGCCAAAGCTTGGGAGACTCATTCTGGCAGTAGATCGCTATCAGCATGGAATCGACCTTGTCATTTTTCGTCCGTCTGAGTTTCGACTTGCCGTAATTCTTGATGCAGACCGGATTAACGACGCTAACCGAATAGCCAGCGTCGTGCAGGAAGAATGCAAGCTGCTCTCCATATCTCCCGGTTGCCTCCATGCAAAAGTGCGGCGCAAGTTTGACAGCGCTTCCGAGCCACTTGATCAACTCCTTGAAACCGTCAGAAGTATTCGGAAAATTCTTGTACTTGCTTGCGCCCTGGGGAGACAAGACAGCGACATCGAACTTGTATTTGCCGATATCGATACCAACGGAACAATCGCTCATGAAAATATCCTTTGTGCATATTTGGGATGCTGTGCTTCGGCTAACCTTACAGAAAACGCAGGCTCGAAATACGGCCTTAGATATCGTCCAGCCTCTACTCAACAGCTAAAGCGACGGGAGATCGAATCTTACAGCAGCAGTCTCTGTGGACTAAGGCAAGATGCAGATTCATCCCGTCGCTTTGAGCTTATCGACCGCTCGGATCAAAGTCACGCTGAATTGGCCATTACGCGCAATCAAAATCCAAGGACCGAACACACGAAGTGTGTAAGGCAAGATAAAGAGAATATCTTCTTATTCGCTACGCCACCACTAGCGGGGCTTTTAAGAAGATACGTGCAGTTCAGAGTATCCGTCCGGTGAAGGCTATTTAGCCAGCGCCCACTGATCCGGCAGAAGTGAATCGAGGTCTGCCGGTGTACCGGTGCAAAAGCGGTTGAGCATGTCGGTGAGGTACAAGAGCGGGTTGACGTCGCGCTGCTTGCAGGAAGCGATCAGGCTGCACCAAACCGCAGCTCGCTTGCCACCGTCCAGGCTTCCAATGAACAACCAGTTTTTTCGTCCGACGGCCACGGAGCGCATCGCGCGTTCG
>DATNQY010000054.1:0-22423 GCA_036703785.1 Candidatus Obscuribacterales bacterium | reverse complement strand
GAGCGCGCCTGCTGGACGACCTTTCCAGACGCGCCCGCCACTACGGTATGATGCTCGTCTCGATTACACAGCAATTGAAAGACTTCTTCAGACAGGCAGAACTGGCTGATTCCGTGGTGAAGAACGCGCACATGAAATTGTTGTTGCGCCAAGACCCATCTGACCTTAGACTATTGAAAGAGACGCTGCGACTTACCGATGCCGAAGTTGCCGCAGTGGAAAACTTCACCAAAGACGAGGAGAAACGGCGAGACAGCCAGGCTCTGCTCATAGTTGGTGGAGTGCACGGAACGATCCGTCTGGTGCCAAGTCCGATGGACTACTGGATTTGTACATCAGAGCCGATCAAAGATATTCCGACGCGACGCAGAATGATCGAGGAAGTCAAACACAAGCACCCACAGCTCAACGACACAGATGCTCGTCGGCAGGCTGTATTTTTCCTGGGTTCACAGTTTGATCAGAGCATGTGATGGATAATCTATTTCGTCCCGGTAAATGGCTGGTTTTGTTTTGCGGAGTGTTCGTGCTCCTGTTCGCGACTCTGCAGTACGTATCCAACGAGGTATTACGACAAACAGCCACCGACTGGGCGAGCCGCATTTTTACCTGGAATTGGACACCGGTTAACTGGGCATCGCATATACATGTCGATAACGTCAAAGTTATTTCGAAAAACGAACATGATGCGGTGGTTGAGGTGACGGGAAAACAATTTGCATCCTTTGCCTCGGATGGAGCGAAGACCCCGGAGGAAGCATCCGACTGCAAGGTACGACTGACGTTCTACAAACGCAGCGAGCACGACAAAGAACACTGGGAACTTGGTCAAGTACTTTTCGAGGATTGAAAAATGTACTGGCGAATTCGGAAACTGACACCAGATATAGTGGTAAAGAAATTCGGCGTTTTCGCATTTCTTTCTGTGAGTGTGTTGTTCAACATGGTTCTCTTCACGCGCGTCAATGCGGGACACGCAATGAGCAATACGCAAAAAACCGACTACGATCATTTTGCACGGCAAGTGACGCAACATTTGTTTGACGCCAATTACCTCACCGTCGACGAATCGATGGCTGCTTTGAACAACGAATTGGTCAATCCTGCTGCGGCGAAATTGCGCCAATCGGAAGTGATTCCGAAGAGCGACGATGACATGCGTGCCATTTCTCGTCAGCTTGCCGACACTAAATCGGTGTCATGCGTGAAGTTCGAACAAGTCGCAGTCGGCGATCCGCTTACGTCCGGCAATTACCGCGGCATGCTGCCTGTCGATCTGCGCGTGCAGATCATCGTTCATGATAGCGAAGGCGTCCGCCCGACCGCGCTGAAATTGCGTTATTACGTCGGCATGGCCACCAATCCTAAGACCAAAGAATCACACCCGGTTGTCGTCGACCTCGAGCAAGCCGCAGATCAGGGCTAGAATAACGCCCCAGGATTAACTTGCCGTAGCTCTTTTGCGGCGTTATCATGTCAGTGCGAAGCTACTTCGCCTCGGTGTCGGCCGCCCCGCACACAACCGAGATTAGCCCCACGACAGCGATCCCTTGGGAGGCGCTTACGATGGCTGACGTTTCTAAACCAGCTGTGATTCATGCTGCCGACGAGGGTGGCTGGCAGCAACAGGTCGCCGCAGGCACCTGGCAGCAAGAACTTCCCGACGGCTTGAATATGCACAAGATGTCGCGCGCTGAAATGGCCGAAATGATGCGTGGCGGCGGGCACTGTTCGGTCCCAGATCTCAATTTGACCAGTCAGCACAACCCTCATGAACAGGCCGTGGTTGAGCGTGAGCGCCGAATCGAACAAGCTTACCCGGGTGCAAGGTTTCAACTGCCCGGAGTCGACGTGCCTGACGCAACGTCCGGAGGAGGCTTTGGCGGGTCTTCGCAAGCCGACGGCGGCTCCCAACAGACGGCCGCATCGCAGGGTATTCACTCGCGGCTACCGATGCAAAGAGAGCTCGATGCCGTAGAGGCTGCCTTGAAACATTCCGATCCCGCCTATCGGGAAAGTGATGGCAATCCACTCGTGATCGCTTTCGCCGATCGTGATCCAAGCGATAACTCTGTCGGAGCCATTTATAGCAAAGCCGGCTCTGATCATCCTTGTTTTTCGGACGTGACGGTATATCCCAACGTCACCAAGCTGCCGGCGACGCACAACGATCTGCGCGGTGGCGCTAGCGCAATTTCAAGTACCATGTCTCTAGAAGCGGCTATCGATCACGAGCTTGGTCATGCCACCGAGGATCGCACAGGAGGGTTGTCGCCGGTCGTGGACGCTCAATACAAGCGCGAAGCAGGATGGCGGCCGCTTCACGATCCTGCCGACGGACGCTGGGCTTTGGAAGGGAAGGACGGTTTTTTATATGAGCCGATAAAAGGCGCTGACGAGCAGGGCAATCCTATGGACAAATGGGTTCGTCTCGAAGGTGGCTTGGGCTACGACAAGGATGGTAATTATCAGGGACACTATGTCGATATTGACGGCAAGCAGCTTTCAACACCTGCCCAATCAAAAGACGGTAATGAAGTGCCGGACGAGGCTGCCTACGTGGATGTGCTGAGCATGATGCAGACTGCGAAAGTGCCGCCGGTCGGTGCATATTTTCCAAGCCCTGGTGAGGAGATGGCCGAGGCTCTACGAGCGTATCGTGTCAGTGAGCACTCGCGTCATGAATTTTTTAAAGTAAATCCGCAACTGTACAGGGCGGCTCAACATCTCGATCAGCGAGATATCGATCAAACGTTCGGCGCAGGCAAAAAGGTTCGCCTGCCGGACGGCACGCTTGGCGATGCCACTGAGCAAAACAAAGAGCAGATTCAAAAATTCGAACAGCAATGAGCGTGTTCGGATTTGCACTGTCGCATTGGCCGAAAATTTCTCGTTTCTCGAGAAACGAGAAATTCGTTTTTGCAACCCGCGCCCTGTGGGGGTTTGCCGTCGGCAGTTTCTCGGATCTCGAGAAACGAGAAATTCTGACAGCAAAGTAGGTACGCGATAGTTGTGTGACAAACGCGCAGACAAGCTAATAGCGTGTTTGCAAGAAGCGTATTGCCGGCACAGGACGGCGCAGGAGTGGACGGACGGATGTTTGCAGCCCAAGGCCGTGGATTGGCGCGATATTCTCGATGTCCACGGCATGGGGCTGCAAAATGCGCGTTTCGTCGAGCACGTTGCGGAAGTTTTCCCAGGTGTCGAAGATGCCTGTTGCTCCCACCCTCTGCAATTTGTACAGGTGAAACTGTTGCGTTTCCGCGCTGATGAATGGTGCGCATCCGAGCACCACAGCAACGCCCGCGATCACGGCTGAGGTTACGCCCGAAGGAGAATTCTCGACGGCAACTACTCTGGTTCCTCTAGGTATCGCTGCCAGCGCGAGTCGATAGATAGAAGGATCCGGTTTCGGTGGAACTTGCGTAGAGCGCGCGGAGAAAATCAGCCGCACGTTTATCAGTTCGCGGATTGCAGCAGCGGTCAGACACGTATCAATCCATTCATTTGAATTGGAGGAAACGATCCCAATGTTGTGATTGCTCCGACGTAATCCTGCAAGCACTTCGCGTACGGATTCATCGGGCTTGAGATTTTTGCTCAAATATTCAAGGATGATCGGCTCTGCAGCCGCATTGAGTTCAGCGAGATCTTTGCCTGTTAGGGGGAATTTATAGATCTTTGCCAGCGATTGCACGAAGCGATCTAATGTAATGCCGGTGCATTGCGCTGCCAGTTCTTCCACGCAGTAGGTGCGGGTCATGCCCTTCGAGCGCAAGAAATCGTTCAATACATCCGTGCAGGCAGCCCAAGACGCGTAGCCTGTGGCTACGAGACTATCGTCCAGAGAGAAAAGGAAAACCGCCATGGCAGCAAGCTAATCTTTTGCGCACATGTGTTCAATGGGACAAACACGCATAAAGCCCGGAAACGCCCGGTTGCTAAGAGATATCCAAGGTTCACCGACCGTTACTTTTGGCTGGTTGTAAGTAGATGAATAGTACAATGACCGTCCAGGTATCGGGGGGGGCAACTAGTGTTTTCGGGAATCGTTGAAGAAATCGGCAGCATCTCATCCATTGCCGAGGAAGCGGGCGGGCGTAAATTCAAAATTTCAGCGCACGCAATCCTTACCGACGTGAAGCTCGGTGATTCGATTTCTTGCGGCGGCGTTTGCCTTACCGTTACCGATTTCGGCAGGGACTGGTTCTCCGTAGAAGCGGTGATGGAAACGTTGCGCCGCACGAAACTCGGCGCACTCAAAATTGGCGACGCCATAAATTTGGAACGCGCCCTGCGTGTTTCCGACAGGCTGGGCGGACACATCGTATCCGGTCATGTAGACGCATTCGGTACCGTGCGCTCAATCAAAGCCGAGGGTGCCAGCCGCGTTGTTGAGTTTGCCGTGAGCGCTGAGCTTGAGCTCTTTTTTGTCGAGAAAGGTTCCGTCACCATTGATGGCGTGAGCTTAACCGTTGCCTATGTTCGTTCTGCTTCGGGATCGGCTGCCGCTGTCCGTGAATTCGTTTTTGCTGTCGCGCTGATTCCGCACACCTTGGAAGTGACCACGCTTGGTCAGCTCAAAGCCGGCGACAGGGTCAATATCGAAGGCGACATCGTCGGAAAATACATCGCCAGACTTGTTGGGCTCGGCTACGGACAGAACATTAACAAAGGCGGTGTAAGCCTGCAATTGCTGCAGGAACACGGCTACACTTAAACTCGTTGCTACGCGCCACGCAGGAATCCAGATGACCGAGATTAGCACCGCCTCATCCGTCTCAGCAGTGCAGTCGGCCGCCGCGGCCGATCCGTTGTCCGTCAGCATGGTAGCGGCGGGCGCAAGCCCGCTGAGCGAAGCCGCTGAATTCGCCACCATCGAGGAAGCGCTCGATGAGTTGCGCGCCGGTCGCTTTGTCATCGTCGCTGACGACGAGGGACGCGAAAACGAAGGCGACCTCATCTGTGCCGCTGAGCTTGTCACACCGGCGATGATCAATTTCATGATCAGCCAAGCGCGCGGTTGGGTTTGTCTGGCACTCACGCAAGAACGCGCCCAGCAGCTCAATCTGCCGATGATGGTAGAGCGCAACAATGAATCTCAAACCACGGCGTTTACGGTTACCATCGATGCTGATACCAAATTTGGTGTCACCACCGGAATCAGCGCCTACGACCGTGCCGCCACTATTCGTGTCGCGGTGGATGCCAGGACGACTCCTGCTGACTTGCGTCGGCCCGGTCATATATCTCCGCTCATCGCCAAGCCGGGCGGCGTTCTGCAACGTGCCGGACACACCGAGGCCGCAGTCGATCTGGCGCGCCTCGCCGGCTTTACGCCAGCCGGCGTCATTTGCGAAATCATCAACCCCGACGGCACCATGTCTCGCGTGCCGCAACTTTTCGAATTCGCCAAGAAGCATAACCTTAAAGTCATCAACATCGCGCAGCTTATCGCTTGGCGCTTGAAGCGTGAGCGTTTCGTCGTGCGCGAAGCCAGCGCGCAATTGCCGTCGGCATACGGCGATTTCACGATTCATGCCTATCACAATGAGCTTGATGGGCGCGATCACATCGCTGTCGTCAAAGGCGATATCACAGGCAAACAGGACGTTCTCATTCGCGTGCACAGCGAATGCTTGACCGGTGATGTTTTCGCCAGTCTGCGCTGCGATTGCGGCCCCCAGTTGGAAGCAGCGATGGCACTGCTCGCCAAAGAAGATTGCGGTGTTCTCGTTTATCTACGGCAAGAGGGTCGGGGCATCGGTTTGCTGAACAAGATCAAAGCCTACGCGCTGCAAGAGCAGGGACGTGATACCGTCGAAGCGAATGAAGAACTGGGATTCAAACCCGACCTTCGCGATTATGGAGTCGGTGCGCAGATCTTGTGCGATCTCGGTTTGAGTTCCGTACGCATTATCACCAACAACCCGCGCAAAATTGTCGGTCTTGAAGGCTACGGCTTGCAAGTGACCGGACGCGTCAGCATGCCGCCTGCCTGCAACAGTCACAACCTCAAGTATTTGCTCACGAAAAAAGAAAAGCTCGGTCACTGGCTAACAGGACTGGGCGAGTAAAGGAGAAGTCATGCCGAAAGTAATCGAAGGCAATCTGGTGGCATCGGGAATCCGCGTTGGTGTCGTGATCAGCCGTTTCAACGAGTTCATCACGTCGAAACTACTCGGTGCGTGCGTCGATACTTTGTGCAGACACGGCGCGGAAAGCGAAGACATCGATGTGATGTGGTGCCCTGGCGCTTATGAAATTCCGCTGGTGGCAAAACGTGCTGCGCAGAGCGGCAGATACGATGTCGTGATTTGCCTCGGTGCTGTCATTCGTGGGGCAACTCCGCACTTCGACTACGTCGCCGGTGAATGCGCCAAAGGCATCGGTGCTGTTTCACTGGAAACAGGCGTCCCCACCATTTTCGGCGTGGTGACCACCGACACCATTGAGCAAGCAATTGAGCGCGCCGGAACGAAAGCTGGAAATAAAGGCGCAGACGCCGCTATGACAGCGATAGAAATGGTCAACCTACTGCGCACCATGCCCGAGCCCGCGCACAAGTCCGAGCGCGTCACCGCTGGCCGCTAGTCGTCTTACCAGTGCACACGCCGGTGGTTTGAAAGTGATACCGCCTGTGGTATCGACCTCTTGGCCTGGCGGTATGCTTGACAGGTTGTGGGGTTGCGGGTTTGTGATGCGCGAAACCCGCATGGTGACTTGATTGTAGCTGTTGTGTGAAGTGCTTAATTTCTAGCTAATCACACAATTCTGTACTTGATATCGGTAAGGCTATCCATTACTGTATGACCTTGGATATACTTTGGCAGTGAAAACATCGCGGCTCGCAGGCGTGGAAGCGCCGGGCGGCAGATTCATATTGTCAACCCTAAGTTTTGGCTGAACGAGGGACCACCAACTCATGCAAGCAGGCACGCAACCGCCTCTCCTGGCGCCATTGACCCAAGAAGATCTCGGTCATCTCCAAGTTCACCTGCCTGCTTTGAAAATCAGTTCCTACCGAGGCCCGGGGCAATCGGGCGGCGTGGTTTCCAGCCTTTCACCACTGACCAAGCAGCTAGGCACGCAGGTTAACTGGATAGCTCTTTCGGGTGTGCCATCATCGGATGGCAATCAAGTTGCCGGTTTCAGCTTCCACCGCGCTGATGTTCCGCAGCAACAAGCCGAATCCCAAGGTCGGGTCATTCACGAATATCTGTGGCCTTTATTGCACGGACTCGAATCACGCGCCCGCTTTGACGTTGACGCTTGGCGGAGTTTTCGTCAACTGAGTCAAAGCATCGCTTCACAATCGTTCCGTGTCAGTTCACGCAGCTTTCCGACGCTTATCTGGTTGCATGATTTCGAAATGGCGCTGGTTCCTCCGATGCTGCCCACGGAATCAGGCGTGCTCCTTTCTCATTTTTGGCATGCTCCATGGCCCGAAGCTGCCGTCATGGCCGCTTCACCGGTTGGCAAGGAGATCGTCGAGTCGCTATTGCACAACAGAGTTCTCGGATTCCACACGCAAGAATACGCGCTCAATTTTATGGAAACGGTGCGTGTTCTCGTGCCCGGAGCAGACGTCGATACAACCAAGCTAGCCGTGACATACCGCCATCAAGTCACCCGCATCGTGGCGATGCCGCTTGGAATCGATATGCAATATTGGCAGCGCGTCTCGCGCAGCAGCCGCGTAGACGCCGAGTCGCTGCTCGTGAAATATCGCCTCGCCCAGCAAGTAATGCTCGGCATCGATCGTCTTAACTACACGAAGGGAATTCTGGAAAAACTGGCGGGGCTCGAGGAGTTTCTCACGCGCCATCCGGATTGGGTGCGTCGTTTCCATTACGTACAGGTGACGCAGCCTACCGATCTGAAAACCACAGCCTTCGAAGAGTACCGAGTAGAGGTTGTCGAGCGCATCCAAGCGATCAACGCTAAATTCGGCGTCGACGGCTGGGAGCCGATCATATATATAGAAGAACAACTTTCTCATGCCGAACTCGCCGCCTGGTATCAGGCTGCCGACGTGCTTGTTGTTACGCCGGTTCGCGATGGGCTCAATCTGATCGCCAAGGAATACGTGGCCTGCCGTCTGGACGAGCAAGGTGCAGTGGTTTTGAGCCGGCAAGCAGGCGTCGCTGCCGAACTGGTCAGCGGCGCGCTGATCGTCGATGCACTTGCTGCCGAAAGCATCGCTGAAGAGCTGTTCCAAGCATTGACGATGCCGGTGGAAGAAAAACGCCGCCGCATGGTATCGATGCGTCACGTGGTCGGCTGGAATAGATTGCACGACTGGGCATGTGGATTCCTTCGCTTCGCCATCACTAGCTCTGTCGAGCCGTTGATGACGGCGCAATAGCAAAGCGCGTACTAATTCACTGCCGTCGCCAGTTCTTTCAACAAGCGCTCGGCTTCCATGTGCCCGCATTGCGCCGCGCGTTGGCACCAGGCAATGGCTGATTTTTTGTCGCGATGCAAGCCGATGCCTTCGGCGTATGCTTTGGCGAGCATGAAACAGGCATCGACGTTCTTGTTGTCGGCCGCTTTGCGGAACCACAAGACAGCCTGCTCGGGATCTCTGTTCTTGCCAGTACCTTCGGCATACATCAAACCGAGCACATACTGAGCATCAGCAAGTCCTTGAGCGGCCGCACGTTCAAAGAGAGTGGCCGCCAGGTCGGTATTCTCGTCGACTCCCACGCCATTGAGATGCATCAGTCCGAGGGAAAACTGCGCGCCAGGATGGTGTTGCTTGGCGGCAATCGAGAAGTGTTCGGCCGCATCCAGGTTGCTGCTGTTGCGCGAGTTGCCGTTCAACAGTAAAGTGCCGAGCTGGTAATGAGCCTCAGCATTATCGAACGAAGCGGCGACTCGCAAGTAGCTCACAGCCTGGTCGATTGCTTCATCCGTTCCTTCAGCTAAGAGCACCTTGGCCAAAGCCAAGCTGGCGTCGCCGTGTTGCTGCTCGGCTGCCCTCGTCAACAAAGAGCGAGGCAAATCAGCAGTCGGAGCCTGTGTCACGCCTTCGATATACATCCAGGCAAGTTTGAATTGCGCTTCGGCAATGCCCCTTTCGGCGGCACGCTCGTACCAGGTGATCGCCTCTGTCAGCGCCTTCTCTGTCTGGCGCCTTTCGAAATGTTGCGCCAGCGATAATTGGGCAAAGCCGTGATCGTTTTCCGCGGCTAGGCGATAGTAATCGAGCGCGGCTTCCTGATCTTTCTCGACGCCTTCGCCGGCATCATACATGGTGGCAAGGCTGAACTGTGCTTTGGCGTTGCCGTTGTCGGCGGCCTTCTTGTAGAAGGTTGCGGCTTGAGCCACATCTTGCGGCAAACCTTCGCCGAAGTAGTAGCAATCAGCCAGCGCCAATTGGGCACCGGAATGCCCCATGCCGGCGGCACGAGCGTAAAGAGCCATGGCTGCCAGGTTGTCTGCGGGAGTTCCAAGCCCTAATGATTTGCACTCTGCCAGACGGAATATTGCATCTGCATCACCATCACTTTCGCCTTGTTTATACCAAACGACAGCCGCTTCAGGCGTTGGGAAGTTTTCCACCGGCGCCTCGTAAAATATCTTGAGCACATATTTTGCTTCCGGCGATAGTTGTGCATAAAGTGCCAATCGTTTGCACAACGCATCGTTGTCTATGGTAAAAATGCCGCCCAGGAAAAGCTCACCCAGCCGAGCGCATGCCAGCGCCGAGCCGTTATCCGCAAGCTCGTCATAAATGCGCAGCGCATCCGTCAAGTCGGCATCGTCTCCGGTGTCTACTTTTAAATCGGCGAGCGCTAATCCAGCACCGGCATGTCCCTGTGCGTGTGCCGTGATCAAAAAGTCACGGGCATTTTCTATGTCTTGTTCTGTGCCCAAGCCGGCCATGCTCATCATGGCGTAGCGGTATTGCGCTTCGCTATCGCCTGCCTTGGCGGCGATCAAAAACAGCTCGGCGGCAGTTTCAAAATCGGCTTCCGCACCTTCGCCGCGAGCGAGCAATACTGCCAGTTCATAGGATGCTGCGATGTGGCCGGCGTTGACTGCCGTTTCCAAATACGGTATCGCTTTCTCGGCAGAGAATTCTTCATTGAGGAGGTGCTGGGCGATTGCGTAGCAAGCATCGGCGATGCCGGCTTGCGCGGCGGCCTCGAGGTGAATTTGCGCTGCATCCCAGCCCGTTAGCTTGAGAAGTTCGAAACCTACTTCGGAGGAAGCGTGAGGATGACCTTGCGCGGCTGCCTCGAGCAAGTATCCAAAACCGCGTTCTTTCGAGTCTTGCTCGGCACGATCGAACAATTGCTTGCCGAGGGCCCACAATGCCTCGCGATGTTGGCGGTTTGCCGCCAATTCGAGCCATTGTTGTTTTTGGTGCAAATTGCCGTACTTGCTCTGTGACAAGCGAAACGCCGCTTCAGCATTGCCGGCGTCCGACGCCAGGCGCAATAATTTTTCGATGTCCGGGTGATGAGCATCGTTTTCCAAATAGTGAGCAGCCAGTGCCACTTGCGCTTCCGCTAATCCGCCGTCAGCGCTGCGGTGCAACCATTGCACCCAATCAGGCGCGCCTTCTGTCTGCAGTTTTTGCGACAGCGTAAACTGCGCCCAGGGATGCCCAAGCTCCGCTGCTTTGCGCAGCCAATCTGAGCCGGCACCGGATGTGGTGCCAAGCACGCGAGCGAGTTCGGCCATCGCATCGGACACGCCACCGGCGGCCGCTTGCTCCAGATACTTCAGGGCCGGCGTCGGATCGCTGCTGCCGTTATGCGCGTGCATGATTCTAAATAGCGTATAGGCTGCCGGCGCAGAACCGGCTGCGGCCGCTAGCTCTAGCCAGCCTTTGGCGCGTGATTCGTCTTTGTATCCCGGTATGCCTTCCAGCAAAGCGCGTGCAGCGTGAAACTGGCTATGAACGTGTCCCGCTTCGGCAGCCTCGGACAGCCGATCGAAGAGGTCGGGATTGCTTGATTGCTCGAATTCAATCGCCACAAGCGACCAGCCTGCTTCCTTCGACCCCAGGACCTCCGCCTTTCTCAACCAGGACAAACTTTCTCGTGTACTTTCTTGGTCGCCTGCAGCTTTTAGCAGATGGGCAAGTTGCAAGCAAGCGTCACAACTTTCGTCGGCGGCAGCCTTGCGCAACCATTCTGTGGCCTCCATTTTGTCTGCATTGCTGTTGTTGAGCAAAATGTTGGCCAGTTCCAATTTCAATCCGGCGTCGGATTGATCGGCAGTTCTACGGAAGAGCTCGAGCAGAGTTTCGAATGCCGCTTTAGCGTCTTGAGCGTGCGCGTACCATTCGAGGGCCTTGGCGAAACTAGCGGTGACGCCTTTTCCCTCGGCGTACATGACGGCGATTTGGCGGCAGCTTTCGATGTCGCCCTGTTCGGCTGCGCGTTCGTACCAGAATGCGGCCTTATCCAAGGCGGCAGGCACGCCTTCGCCGCGGAAGTACATCGATGCCAGTTGCACCTGAGCCTTTGCCAGTCCTTCTTCGGCGGCTTTGCGGTACCAGCGGATGGCTTGTTTCAAGTCCTTGGGAACGCCGTTGCCTTTATGGTACATAAGCGCGAGCTGGTAGTGGCTCGTGGCATCGCCGTTTTCCGCATGATGTGTAGGATCGTAGCTGGTCATGATAGCTTCGTGGCAAACTCGCTTTTTGCAGCATTGCCGGACTGCTTATTTCCGTCCGAGTGCATGCTGGGCATTATTTTATAGTTCTCTAAGTCATCTTGCCACTTATCAGCACCCGCATAACTGATGAAATTCGGTGACGCGCCGCTTGGCTTCTTCGCCGCCGTGCTGATAAGCGACACTCGCCGAGCGGGGATGTCGTCTGCTGCCTGATTGCTGCCTTCGAGATGGCGATGGCGATTTAATTGTTGCTGCCGGACTGCCATCGCTTCCTTTTTACTCAGGTATCAGGGAGATCAGCTCGCTGCGGATGCCGCTGAGCGATACTACCAGTGGTGTCTGATCGATAAACAGGAGAATCGCCCCGTTTTCGAAGGGGCTGATCTGCGTGCTGACAAACTTTCTTTCCGCGCCCGGCTGGCAAGCGACCACGCTTTGTAGCGGAAACGAAGTCTGCTTGCGCGCTTGCAGAAATTCCATAACTTGCTTTTCTTTGCCGAACTGCAAGACGTCGTTGATCGGCTTGCCGACGCTTTTCTCGATGTCGAGTGCAAACAGTTTGCCGGCGCAGTCGCTGATTTGCTGCACGGTGCCTGCCTCGTCAACCATAATCATCGCCATCGACAAAGCCGGCATACCGGGTGGCTGCAGCATGGTGCGATTAGCGACCACGCCCAGAATGCTGCGGAAGAAGGCTGTGAATGTTTCCCGACTTTGTTGCAATGCCTGTTTCAGTTCATCCACTTCTTTCGAAGATGCCGCTTTTCTGCGGTGTTCAAGTGATCGTTTACGCTCGATTGAATAGGCCACCGTTCGAGCCAAAGCTTCGGCGCTCAGCCCATCCTGGGCGATTTCATCCTGGGCTCCGTACTTGATGAGCAGGGCACCGAGCGATTCTTCCAGGGGCGATGCAATTACGACAATTGCCAGCTCCGGCTGCGCTTTGCTCAAATGAATCAGCGTGTCGATGCCTTTGCTGTCGGGAAGATCGAGGTCGAGGATGCAGCCCTCGAAGCGCTGTTTGCTGCAGAACTCCAGGGCGTCCGATAATTTCGTGGTGCTCTCGACGTTAAACTTCGGGTAGACCATGCTCGCCAGCATCATGCGCACCATCTGCGCGTGGCCGGGGCTGCCATCAACCACGAGTAGCGAATAGCCGCCCTCGTGCGTCGTCTTTGATGAATCGCCCGTGGATTTTTGATGAAGGTCGGTCATGGATAACCAAGCGAAATAGTTATAGGGAGAAACTGATCCCACTATGTAGTCTATGGTTGATGTGCCCAACACGCTAATCAGACAAACGTCGCATACGGGCAGCTAGCGAAACCTATACAAAAAAACGCAAAGAAGGCCGCGATCGTCCGGTAATCTTTCCAACCCATCTGAGTAAACGGCGCTCCGTTTTGAGTGTGATCATCATGTGCGGGCTGGCTCGTAGAGCGGGTTTTGATGGGTTGTCGTTTGTTTTTAGTGACAGAATATTATGAACCTCGGCTGCTGGTCAGGTTTTCCAGATACTCGGCTGTGGAAATTCTATCTAGCACTAGCTCAGCGTCTGGTATATAACGAGATTTGAAAGCGCATGAGCGCAGGGTTCTGCACCTATGAACGAACAGTCCTTCGAGGCGTGTATTTTGCCGTTGTCTGAAAGTCTGTCCGGGGCGGACAGCTCCAGCAAGGCGAGTTATTTGGCATCAGCGCTGCATTGTCTGCAGTCGCTGCTCAACGTTTCCTGCCGCGAAGCACCACATGCGGTGCTGACCGCGCCTAATGCCGAGGTAGCCAACGTCGTCTTCGCCGAAGTGCGTGCATTGCTAGGCGGTTACTCAGGCGTGGAGCGTTTCGGACGGGCGGAAGTCGGTCTTGACGTGGGCGATGCCCTGATTCTCATCGGTCAATATCGGGCGGCGCTGCGCTGCTATCGCGTAGACCAGCTTGGCGAAAACGAGTATTCGATCGCGTCGTAGACGGCACCACGCCACAGGTTCAATAAATTCCGAACCAGCTAAAAACGCCTCTCACCGCCCACGGCACGGCGAACAAAACCGCGGCCGCCGCTGCAAGCAGCACTGCCACCCAGAGGATCGTCGCTGCAGTCATCGCTTTTAGCTGTCGATTTGTTTGTGCGTCTTCGGGATCCTGAAATGGAATGACGTTATCCCGCCGGCATACCGACTTCGATTCAACCTTCATGGGCTCGTCCGCGCCTGACTGCCCAAGCATCAATGGCTCATCCGCGCCTTGCGGACTGCAGCAAAGATGCTTCTCTGGTTGGTCTTCTGGCACTGGGACTACCTTTCGCCAAGATTAAATCGGCTGATACGGGAATCATGGCACATTCGGACGGATTTTTCCGATGAGTTGAGCCTGCACGGAGCCATCTGCCTTCGGCAAACTACTTTCCGGCGCATCCAGCAACTTAGTTTGTCCGATCAGCGAATCTTGCTGCCCGCCGTGGTTGCCGCACCCCAGCAATTGCACCGCTCGTTTTTTGGACACTAGAAACATCCTGATCGCGGCGATCAGAGCCACCATGGTTAAGACGCAAACTATGACCATAAGATCGATTCTAGCAGGCGGCTGCTATCCGACAAACAGCAAGTAATACACGTCGAGATCGCGAACCGACTCCAGCCCGTGTTCGACGAATCTGCGCGCTTCCGTCATCGCCTTGCCGCTATCGTCCCAGTCTTCGCCCGTGAACTCGGCAAAATAGTGCGCCATCTCCTCGACGTCCAGCTTGCACTTCGATAGCGAGTCGAGTGCGTCTTTTGCATCTTTGCCGTCTGCGCATGCAAGCAAGCCGACGTCCGCGCCCGCCAGCGCACGCAACGGCGCCGTCTCGAGATTCATCGGCAAGTCGATGCCTTTGTCGCTGAGAAATGGCAGCAGCACTGCCACTACATAACCTGAGTATGGATATGCAGGGTGCACCGCAGTGCCCGCCGCCTGGATCGATTTCCAAAACTCGGCGTACTTTTTCGCGCTCGCCAACTCGGACAATGGCGCGATTAATTCCGGCGGCACTATGTAGCCTAAAGCGAGTTGTGACATGTAGCCTCTGTCGGGTTCTTCCGGGCAGACTACAATATTTCCACGCCGCAATCAATCGTCAAATGCTGGTCGCCTGCGCCCTTGCTTTTTGTTTGAGGTCTTGCGCTTGGAGTCAACGCGCTCTCGCTTGGATGACAAAGTTGGCTTTGTCGGTCGCCGTCGCTTGGGGGGTATGGCCACGGACGCAAGCATATCGCGTAACTTTTCAAGGCACTCGTCGACGTTGCGCGTCTGATCCCGAAAGGTTTGACTGCTTAAAACGAGCTCGCCGTCGGACGTCAGACGATTGCCGAATTTCTCCATGAACCGGGCGCGCACGCCCGGTGGCAAGCTCGCGCTGGTGGAAACATTCCAGCGCAAAATGGCTTTGCTATTTACTTTGTTGACGTTTTGCCCGCCCGGACCGCCGCTGCGAGCGTAGCTAAACTCGAATTCGTCCAGCGGGATGCGGATGTTCGGCGTGACTTCGAGCAGGTTGTCCTGGTCGCCTATTTGCGGGATGGCTTGCGCTCCTGCTCTTCGTCCAGCCGCTCTCTAACCCAATCTCGCACCATCACTGCTGCTGTTGTGCTGTTGCGTCTGGCAATGTCGCGCAGAGCAGCCATTTCCTCTGCGGTCAGTTGCAAGGTAAGCGTTTCTCTTTCTTCTGCTGTGCGTGTCATAAGAATCCCATCCGGTCTTTAAATCCACCTATATTTAATTTTCCCAGATATTTTAATCAAAAACATGAAGCGACCTGCGCGAGTTTTAACGCGGGCTTTGCAATGCCGCAACCGGCGCGCAACGCCGCCATTACCGGCAGCCAATAGGATTAAGTTCAGGGCGGTCCAACCGACCCCAAAAAAACGGAAGGGTGGCTCTCATGCAACAATCTCAGGCTATTTTGGAGGCTCCGCGCACACAAATGCCGGCGCCGTCGGATTCATTCGACAGTCGGCAATGGCTGCACTATTTCCAGGGCAACCGCCTCGCCCGCGACGTCACCAGCCTGCCGCCGCGGCTTCTTATCGCTGAAAACCTTCGCGCTCCGCTTGTCAGGTCGCTGCAACGCTTTCAAGTTGGAGAAACTGGAGACGGAATCCATTTGAAAAGTTATGCTGCCACCACAGGCGATGCTGAGTACATGGCGTGCATCGATCTGTTCGTGCGCGAGGAGCAAGAACACGCTCGTCTGCTTGCACTATCGCTTTCCGCGTTAGGCGCCCCTCTACTTACCTGGCATTGGAGCGACTGGGCCTTCACCAATCTCCGCCGTGCTTGCGGGCTGCGCATGGCGATTTTGACTTTGTTTGTCGCCGAAGTGATCGGTCGGTGCTTTTACGAACAGGCGAGCCGTCAGGTGGGAAACGGCGCGCTGTCTGCGATGTTCGCCCAACTCGTCCGAGACGAAATAGGGCACCTGCGTTTTCACACCGAATATGCGCGTCGCGATTTGAGGCGCTTGCATCCGGCCGTTCGCTGGTTCATTGGCGCCGCCTGGTTCACGCTGTTTACAGCCGGCTGCCTCGTTTTCGTCTTCGATCACCGCACCGCGTTGCGCGCGCTTCGTACCTCGCCCCTGCTTTTCTTTCGTCGCGCGATGGACGTTTTCATGGCTTCCTTCGATCGCGTCTTGCGCTAGTGTTACCGGCCGCGTCGTTTGAGTAGGTTGTCTAACATGTCGCTATGATTTATCACCGAATTCGGTAATAGGCGGAGGGATCATCCGTCGGCCGTGGATCCGCTGTGGATCTGGTAGAACTGGGCAGCAGCGTGGCGTTGGAGCGATCAACGAGTGTTGATGAGATGTGTGTTGACGACACCGAATTCGGTGATAAGTCATAGCACCATCCGGCGTCTGACGACGGTCGAGTTTGGTTCAACCGTCCGACAGCGGCAAGTCAATGTTTTTGTTCGATTGCAAGCCGCTCAGGAAGCCTCTGACAGTATCGAAGGTGTTCTTCAGATACCGATCGTCGAGAAACTCCACATGCTTTGCCTTGGGGATGCGAATATACTTCACTGGCTGTACCGCGTTTGCCATGATCTCATCCGGCTGTGTGATGTGAATCGACTCATCGCGTCCACCTGCAAACATCAGCACCGGAACATGCGACTTGCCGAAGAAGTTCAACGTCTCGATATTGTGATAGGGAAACATGAAATCGGGATAAATCGCCAGAGCAGAGATATCTTCTTTTACTAATTGAAGGAAGTTCGCATACGGCGACATGAGGATCACGCCCGCACTCGGATTGTCTTTAGCAACGTTGCAGGCCACGCCGGTGCCCAGCGAAATACCCAAGTGGACGATGTGCTCCGCCGGCATTTTTAACGTGTTGCGCGCGTAGTTGTAGGCCGCGGTGCCATCCTTGCAGAGATTCGCCAGGTCCGGCTTGCCTCCGCTGCGTCCGTAGCCCTCGTAATCGTATTCCAGCACCGATGTTCCCTTGTGCCAGCATGAACTCCACAAACGGCTCGTAGATAGTAATGTTGCCGCATTGCCCATGATGAATAATGGTCAGATATGTCGAACCCGGACGCTCGAACAGCCAGCCATGTAGCTTTCGGCTGCCCACCTCAATCCAGCAGTCTTTATTTTTCACGCCTTGCCAGGTGACAGGCGCGTACGGCACTGCTTGTTTCATGCACCTGGGAAACAGCAGCATGTCATAGATCGGTTTGGATCCAATCGGTGAAGCGGCGACATACACGCAAAGGGCAAACGACAGAAAGGCCGCCAGCAGTAGTCTGCATATCCGAGCGGAACGCGCGACAAAGTTATCCAGTCTCGACTTCAGACCTGGGCTCGACACGGCCGGACTCGCAGTGGGAAACGCTTGCATGACCATACAGCGAGCCTACCGAAGTTGCGACCCTGGGGCCAATGGTTGACAGATCACTTAAGGAACTGTTCTTCTTGTCTGTCGGGGCGGGCAAAAACCTATCGGGCACCTTGGGCTTGGAGAATCTGCGCACATCGCTGCTCTTGAAAGAGTAGGTCACTGAGTTGTTTGAGATTCTCCGGATTCAGGCGGTGACGACGTGCGGTCTCGAGATTGTCGCTGACACTAGCGTTGAATGTTCGGGCCAGCATGTCGGCAGCGAATTGGTTATTGCCTTGTTGCATTTCGGACAACGCAATCCCCAGACGCATCATCGCTGCATTCACGCTCATTTGTCGAATGTGCTCGCGATCGGATTCGGTGATCGGAATTCCGACTGCCTCGTAAATGAGTGCTTCGCCGAGGCTCGTCGTCAGCCTCCGCAGTGCATTTAAGGTTCCGGCGCCATCCAGATTGTACAAGTCGCAGTAGGACTTGACGTACAGGGCAGTATCTATCGGGTCGTTTGTGGTGCAGTAGGGAAACAAGGTTTCGTCCGCTGCAGTTGTTTCTCCATGCTCGGTTGCATCGGCTGCCAATGCAGCGCGCGGTTTCAGCGCAATTCTTTGATTGCGACTTTGCGCAGCGCGGTTGTGATCTTGTAGCCACCGCTGATAAGGCCCGCGATAGAGTTCGCTTGCCGTATCGGGAGTGCCCGGATGTGCGCATGGCGGACCTTGAGCCTGAGCACTTTCCGCGAGCCGCATGCGCATTTGCTCCGCGGCTTGCGCGAAGGCTGATGCTTGAGAATCAGGGACGGATTTGCCACCGAGCGGCGGCACGGATTCCTCACCCATGGCTTTGTCCTCCAGGAGTGTTTGGGTGCGGGCTGAGAGTCTAGTAACTGTGAGCGGTGTTCAGTATCCGCCCGTTTGCGACGCATTGCAACACCCAGTTTTCGCGCTCAGTGCGGAAAACACGAAAACTGTTGGTTACTGCAAGGCGTTTGGGTCTAGGGCGTCGGATTTTTGAAACTGACGCCACGAGGCAACTACATCATCCGGTGCCTTGTGCTTGCTGTCATAGATGACGAGAACGTTGGTGAGCGGACGTCCGGGCTTCATGATGATGTTCGTATCCTGCGCCAATCCCTTGGACGCACCACCGTCGAGATTCATTGCTTCATAGCAGCCGAGAGATTGCATAAGCTCCGCTTCTTTCTGCAAAGAAAGCCCGCGCATGAAGCTGACGAGATAAAGTTTGTCCCGCGTTTTTGGAAAACCAATTGCGCAACGCGAGCCTATGCCCAGTACGTGCGAATCAGTGAATCCCTCCAGTTCCGGATTCAGCCACACCGCGCCTTCTTTGAGCAGGCGCGGTCCGCAGGTCAGCGAAAACCAGTGGGAGTTCCAATCCGGCTTGCCTTCGGCTCTCGCCGTGATCATCTCCGGATAGTTACCCTCGCGCAATCCAAGTGTGGTGCCATAGTTTTCCCACTGGCTGTATTTGAGCGATTTGCCTTCTGATACCATGTTTCCCATTACACGCTCTTGCTCGTCTTTGCTGAAGAACGTTCCATTCATGATCGCGGCAGCGTGACAGCGTATGACGAATGAATTCAGTTCCTCATGCCCGGCGGTGAAGTCAGTGCAGTTTGCTTGTTGAGAATCGCGCGGCAAGCGAATCACAATGAAACTTTCGGGGTCCTGAAGATCAATCGTCACCAGGTACAACGGCACGCCTTTGATCTTTTTCTTGGTGATTTGAATTGGTTTGCCACGCGGATCTCGCCGTTTGTGTTCCGGTTTCGGAATCGCATCAGGCTGGTAAAAAAGATTGGCGATAGCGCGGGCATCCGCGGCGCTTCTAACTTCAGGCGGAAAACAATCGCCATTGACTTCAGTCGCTAACTGCGCGGCCGTCGGCAACGGTGGAGGGGTAAACATCGGCGGTGGTGGCGTGCTCGTAGTAGTCGGCGCTGTGCTAGTCGAACTTGCCGCCGTAGACGGTAAAGCAATTTGATCGCCGTGCATCGACGTCTGAAATGAGTGCAGCTTGGAAGCGACGAAAGTTACCGCTTTGTGGAAGCTGCATGAAGCACCTGACCAAAACACTTCCGTGTGCCCTGGAATTGCGAAGTACCAGATGAGGCACGAAACAAACGTAATATCAAATATCCACGTGAATATTTCCTTCGCTTTTATTTGCTTGCCGTTCGTTTTGGTCATATTGTATTCGTAGCATGCTTGTGTGCGCCGAGCCAGGCGAATACCCCCGTGCGAATTGTTTTAATGATTGTCGGGTGTTTAATTGGCGTCGCGACTGTTGTTTCGCCGGTCTGCCGGAAGATTTCTGCAGTGCGCGCATGAATTGGCAAATGCCCGACACCATAGCGCAGCTTGCGAAGCACGTTAATGTGATTGCTCTGATGCCGGAATTCAAGAGAAATCTCGAATTCGCATTGATGAAATAGCTAGCTATCGAGCCATCGCGGTGTCAAGGAGCAGCTGTTGAACCGGCTCGCGGTGCGGCTGTGCCTTTTGTACAGTTTGCTTGCGCGATTTCGACGGCGTGACGGCTGCTCTTGGTGGCGTTGGCTCTGTGGCCGGCTCCGCTGACATCACGGGTGGTTGTTCGGCGCGCTTCACGGGCGGTGCCTTTTCCCGTTTCGCAGGTGGTGCCTCGCCCCGCTTTGCCGGCGGTGCTTCTTGCCGCTTGGGCTGCGGGTGCTCTTCTCGTTTGACAAGGGCGGGTTCTTCGGCCTTCACTGGCGATCGTTGCGCCGCTTCTGCTCTTGCGCGGAAGCTGGCCATCTGCGCGCCCATCGACATTAATAAGGAGCACTTTCGGCAGTGTTCGCCGGCATGTGCTTCGTGCGTGTTCAGGGGCTCGGCACACTGATCGCAACGTGGATGGCCGTCGGGCAAAAATTTATCGCGCATGCTGCGTGCTAAATCGATGAGTTTTTGCGCTTGCCTGGCCGCTCCTTCGGCGTCGCCACATGCGGCCGCCAATTGCATGTGCGAGAGAACCTGCTCGCATTGCTGTTTCAACTCAACCGGCATTTTTATCGGACTGCTAGACATGGCGACGACACCTCGCGCTCAACACCTAGACCATACTAATACAGAGTTGCCAAAATCCATATACTCGAAGCTAAAACTTCTTGAGATAGAAAAGCTCTCCACCGTGGCTCACCTCCATGAGGCGCGCCATCATGCTGTCGAGTGGGCTGAGGGAAACAAATGAAAGACGTTTTCCAGGATCATCGCAATGAATACCAGTGTCCAGGCGGTAATTGCGACAATCGCTGCCCAAAATGATACCGGCAATAAGAAATTCAGGTTCAACGTGCCTGCAATCTCGTGAGTGCAGAATGCATACATTCCCAATGGAAATACGAGACTCCAGAATGACTGGTCATAGCCGGGTGTGATTTTCTCCTGCGAATAGCGCCAGATTTCGGCTGAGAAAAGGAATGGCAGCCACCATGTGGCCGTCGCCCAGAATAGCAGAGTGAGCCCTTTGATGAACGGTAGCATGCCGGCCAGAAAGGCGGCGCTTTGAAAGTGTGAGGACAGGCTGTTGCCGGCCAAAGCCGAAATCGCTGTCGCCCCCATGTTGATCCAGAATGCCGGCGCAAGATCTGCCGGCTTGATTCCGATAAACTCGAGTCTGAAGAAGATCAACGTGATTATCCAGAGGTACAACATACATCCGGACAGCCAGACGATTAAGGCGAAGAACAACATCCCTTGAGCATGCGCAGTTGTTTGCATCCATCGCGATAATTCGCAGCTAAGAGTCGAGACAGCTTGTGCTGATACCACCAGTAATAGCGTTGTTCCATTCATCGTTTCAGCTGATGGTAGTTTTTGCCTGAGCGCAGCCAGGGACAGCAACACCGAATACGTAAGAAACGCCCATAAAGCTGCGGCAAACACCCAAATCATAAACGCAATTGACGGGTTGTTCCATAAAAACAATACCTGACTCCCCAAGACGGAGAGTGCCGTGGGGAGCGCCAGAAGTTCAACGATGCGCCGACGCGTGAGAGCGCTTTTGTTTCTCTGATTGAGCACGCCGCCGTTGGTTAACGCAAGCAGAATGAAATAGATGAGTAGCGTGATATTGACCCAGAAAAGTGCGAAGGCGACAGCATGAAAATTGGACGACAATGCCGCAATGGATACGATACCCGTCGCCATGTTTGCGGTGAAGTGCTCCGGGTCGGAACGATTGAGCCTTATGGTTGAATAAGTCATGACGTTGGCGACATCAGCCTCAGCCGTTTCTGTGATTCAATAACTCGAACCACATCCGGAGACGGCCATAATTTGCGATTTGCTCCGTCGTCAGCATGCTGGATGATGAGGTAGCACAGGAACGTTTGTCTGCGGCGCTTGTCTTTCTGATTGGTACCATTGTGTGCTCGATGTTAGCTCGGCAGGAAGGTGTGCGGGCCGGCCGGGTCAGTCGAGGCGACGAGGAGGCGGCATGGCCGTAAATATCGAGAGGGTTTATGATCTCATGCGCTTCAGCAAGGCGAAATACTTTCTCGTCGACAGGCTGTGGCCGCGCGGCATGAGCAAAGAAAGACTGGCGCGCGTGACCTGGACTAAGGAGGTTGCGCCGAGCACGTCCTTGCGAAAATGGTTCGGACATGATCCCGATAGATGGCGCGAATTTCAACGGCGCTATTTCGAGGAGCTCGACGAGCATCCCGAAGCGTGGAAGCCAATTCTAAAAGCGGCAAAAGAAGGTTCGGTGATCTTGCTCTACAGTGCCAGAGATCCGGAGCACAATCAAGCAGTGGCATTGAAGAACTATCTCAAGAAGAAATTAGCCAGGGCGAAGCAAGCAGCATAATTGAGGTGCGGCGCCCGCGCCGTTTCATCAGGCGTTACCGAAAAATGGATGTCCGGTGT
>DATNQY010000053.1:0-22027 GCA_036703785.1 Candidatus Obscuribacterales bacterium | reverse complement strand
GGCGGAAGCCCGCTTGCGGAGCCAACTCCACTTGTAACGGCGGGCGGAAGCCCGCTTGCAGAGCTGGCTGCAAGAGAAACCGGAGAGACGCCCAAGCCGGCGTTGGAAGTTGTAGCGGCGTACGCAAACGCACCAGACGCTACAGACGTTCCACCACCTGCACCGGACGCCGCAAGCCCGCATGCAGAGCCGAACGGCGCGAGCGCCGACAACACAACGCACGCCGCTGAGCCCGGGGATCTTGCCGCGCACCCCGAACATCACGGCGACGACGAAGATGACGAAGAAGGCGACGCGCGCATCCGTTCTCGTTACAATGCCGACGAGCTGCACAGTCTTTTCCGCAATCGATTCGTGCGCGCTGAAGAGCCGCAAGAGCAGCCGCCTCCGGCGCCGAAAGTTGCGGATAGCCAGCCGATGAAGAAATTCGTGGGCAGCAAACACAGCTCTTCCGAGCCGATGCCCGCTGTCGCCCGCGGATATCCGCCTGAAATTCGCAAGGCGTGCCGTTTGCTCGGATTGACGCCGGAAGACGGTATTACCAAGCAGATGGTGCTTGAATCCTGGAAGAAAGAAATGTCCAAGCCGGGCGTTCACCCTGACACCGGCGGCGATACGGAAATGGCTATCTATTTGAACACGGCCAAAGACGCACTGTTGCGTTGGGTCGAAGCGAATGCGCCGAAACTAGGCAAGAAATTCGGCGGCCACAAAAACGCCGCCGACCAGCAAAAGCCCAAAGAGTAGGCGCGAGGCGTGCCTCGCCCTGTTTTCGCCATGGATCGTCGCGATTTCTTCGGCATTCAACCGTTACACCCAGGCGGTAAATCGCCGCAGGCATTGTATGATTATGCCGAGGTGAATCATGGCGAAAGCAATTGTCGCTATCGTCGGACGTCCCAACGTCGGTAAATCAACTTTCTTTAACCGTATCATGGGCGCCCGTGAGGCTATAGTGCACGACCACCCCGGCGTGACGCGCGATAGGCTATACCGCGAAGCAGAATGGTCGGGGCACAAATTTTTGCTTGTCGACACCGGCGGGCTCATGCCTGATGCCACCGAGGAAATGTCGAAGGAAGTTGCCGAGCAAGTAAAGCTGGCAGTGCAAGAAGCGGACGTCGTCGTTTTTGTTGTCGATGGCAAACAGGGACTGCACGGCGCTGACGAAGATGTGGCGCACATGCTCAGGAAGACGAAGAAGCGTATCATCCTCGCCGTCAACAAAATCGATGATCCCAAAGACGAGGCCAACGTCCCCGAGTTTTACAAGCTCGGGCTCGGCGAGCCGCATGCGTTGTCGGCGATGAGAGGCTCAGGCGGCGTCGGCGACCTTCTCGACGAGATCGTCAATGCGCTGCCTGAGTACGCAAAACGCAACGGCAATGAAACCGAAGACGCCGTTGCCGACGGAGACGGCGACGCCGAAGAAGTCGAGAAAAACGAATTCGCCGTCGCCATCGTCGGCAAACCTAACGTCGGCAAATCATCTCTGGTAAACGCGCTCAGCAATACCCGCCGCACCATCGTCACGGCGATGCCCGGCACCACCCGTGATGCCATTGATACCATCATCAGCTGGGATGGGAAAGAAGTAACACTCATCGACACCGCGGGCATTCGGCGTAAGTCGAAGGTGGATTATGGTGTCGAGGCATTCTCGGTTGTCCGTTCGCTGCGCGCTATTGATCGTTCCGATGTCGCCGTGCTCATGCTCGACGCCACCGAGCCTCCCTCCGATCAAGATCAAAAAATCGCCGGCAAGATTGAAGAAGCCGGCAAAGCGGCAGTGATCGTCATGAACAAGTGGGATCTCGTCACGGAGAAATCCTCGAAGATTATGAATGACCTTATGGATGAGCTTTACCGATCGTTGCCGCACCTGAAGTTTGCCGAAGTTGTCTTTACCTCAGCATTAACCAAACAGCGCTTGCCGAAGATTCTTGAAGCAGCCGAGCGCGCCTGGAAAGAAAGCCGGCGCCGCATTTCCACGGGTTTGTTAAACCAAATCGTCAACGAAGCGCAAACCATCACGCCGCCGCCGGCGGGCTCGCGAGGCAGGCGTTTGCGAATTTATTACTGCACGCAGGTGACGGTGTCGCCACCAACTTTCGCTTTGTTCGTCAATGATAGTAAATTGCTCACGCCCACCTATAAAGTTTATTTAGAACGCAAAATCCGCGAGGCCTTCGGCTTCAAGGGAACACCGATTAGACTATTGTTGCGACCGAAGAAAACGGACAAATGAATACAGCACTGCTGATTTTGTTTAGCTACGTTCTGGGATCGATTCCCACCGGCTACTGGTTGGTGAAAGCGCTCAAGGGCATCGATTTGACCAAGGTGGGCAGCGGTTCCACCGGCACTACCAACGTGCTGCGCAACGCCGGCAAAGGCGCGGCGATCGTCGTTTTTCTCATCGATATTTTGAAGGGCTACATTCCCGTCACGCTGGGAATTTACGCCGTGCACCACAATTGGGTGCCTGAGCTTGCGGCGGTGCCCGGCCTCGATGCCTGGCTGCCTTGCATTTGCGGCATCATCTCGATGATTGGCCACAGCAAATCCATGTTTCTCCAGTTTAAAGGAGGCAAAAGCGCCGCTACCGGCTGCGGAACACTCATCGGCTGCAGCACGCTTTCCGGCTTCACCAGCCTCGGATTCTGGGGGCTGGTTTTGTTTGTGACAAAAATTGTATCGGTAGCTTCTCTGGCTGCCGCCGCCACCTGCGGTGTTTTCATGTGGTTCTACACGCAGGGCGATCCTAAGTTTCACATCAGCTTCAGCATCTACGCGACGGTCGGCGGGCTATATGTCATCACCAGGCATAAAGCCAATATCGAGCGCCTGCTGAAGGGTACAGAGCCTCGCATCGGCCAAAAGTTACAGCAACAGGACGACGCCTCCGGAGCCCCAAGCGACAAGATCGGGGTATAGGATAGACGCCGCTAGTCGGCGGCTCTTGTACAATGCATCACGTTACCCATAGATACGTGGTGTTATGAGAAACGTACATCTGAAGCCCGTCTTATCTGTGTCGGCGGGGGCTCTGATTTTGGCGGCAGTAAACACAGCCATTCTTGTGTGCAGCCAGCACGCATACGGCTCAGTTTCGCCGGTGCACGCAGCGACGATTGCTCCCTCGGGCGGTGTGCGTTTGGTCGCATCACCGGCGCAAAGCACTGTGCGACTCGGCGCGCCGCAAGTCCGCGTCGCTTCCAGTCGTTCGGAAAACCTCACTCCAGACGAGCGCGTCAACGTGAATGTCTACAAGACTGCCAATCGCTCGGTTGTGTTTATATCGACGGTGGCACCAACCACCGACATGTTCTATCGCGTGGTGCCGGTCGAAGGCGAGGGCTCCGGTTGCGTTCTGACATCGGACGGCTATATTCTCACCAACAATCACGTCGTGAAAAATGCCACCAACGTCAAAGTAACATTGTGGGATGGATCAACTTTCCCTGCAGAAATCACGGGCGTTGATCCCGACTATGACACGGCGGTGATCAAAATAAATCCCGGCAAGAAACTACTCACTCCCATCGCGCTGGGTGATTCTGCCGAACTCGAAGTCGGCAGGCGCGTTTTCGCCATCGGCGCTCCATTCGGTTTTGACCACACAATGACCACAGGCATCGTGTCCAACACCAGCCGCCAACTCAATTCCGCCGACGGCCGTCGGGTAGTGAAAGGCATTATTCAAACTGATGCACCAATCAACCCGGGCAACTCAGGCGGACCTCTCCTCAATACACGCGGCGAGATGATAGGCTTGACCACCGCCATTTACAGCAAAATCGGCGGTGGCAACGCGCAGTGGGGCGGTATTGGTTTTGCCATTCCGATCAACACGGTGAAGCAAATCTTCCCGCAATTGATCGCTCACCACCGTGTCATTCGTCCTGAGCTTGGTATTGACAAAGTCAAACCGATACCAGGCGGGTTGATGGTTGTCACGTTGATTCCCGGCGGACCCGCCGAGCGCGCTGGCGTAAACGGCGTGAAAGTAACCGTGACACACCAGGGGCCCTTCACCGTGCAGAACATCGACACCGACGCCGCTGACTTGATCACGGGCATCGACGACAAGAAGGTTGTCACAGTAGATGACCTGCTGTCATACATCGAGAACAAGAAGACTGGTCAAGTGGTAACACTGACTATTTTGCGGCAGGGAAAAATCGCGAAAGTTCCCGTAAAATTAACGACCAGTAGCCCGCAGAAAGATACAGGAACCGATGAGTAGAATCCTCGTTATTGATGACGACCAGGCGATCGCTGAGCTAATCAAAGTCAACCTTGACTTGTTGGGACATCAAGTCACAACTGCCAATGATGGCATCAAAGGGTTGGCGCTCGCGCAGCAGAATCGTCCCGACTTAATCGTGCTGGACGTCATGATGCCGGACCTCGACGGTTTCACCGTCTGCCAGCGGCTGCGGCAAAACACTCACACCAACAACATTCCGATTCTGATGCTCACCGCGCTCGGGATGACACGCGACAAAGTCAAAGGCTTCGATTCCGGTGCCGACGATTATCTAGTGAAGCCCTTCGAGATTCCCGAGCTGCAAGTGCGCGTGCGCGCGTTGTTGCGTCGCGCGGGATCTGTTCCGCCCTCTGCTTCTCTGCCTGAGATTTTGACGGCCGGCGAGATTACTCTCATTCCTGAGAATCTGCAGGCGAAGGTCAAAGAGCGGGTGGTGAAACTGACACCGACCGAATTCGAGATTCTGCATTGCTTGATGCAGCATCACGGACAAACCGTTTCCACGGGCAAATTGCTCGAGGAAGTATGGGGCTATTCGCCGGACGACGACGTGGACACCATTCGCGTGCACATTCGCCACTTGCGCACCCGGCTCGAGACTGCCGACCGCAAATACATCCGCACCGTCTATGGTGGCGGCTACCAATTGATTGCCGAAGGCTTCACCAAAGGCGCCAACGACAAGGACATCGACTAGCGGGCTTCCGCCCGCCGCTACAGAGGCGGGCGACTTGGTACCGGCGGGCTTTAGCCCGCTGTTACGCGGAAAGCAGTTCGCGCGACGCCTGATCAGGTTGTCCGACTACCGGCTGCGAGCCTGAAGTTGTCGGCTTGCGTTCTTTCGGGACGGTAAACCAGAATTCGCTGCCATGTCCTACCTGGCTGAATACTCCGATTTCGCCGCCGTGATTGCGAACAATCGCCTTGCAGATTGCCAATCCGAGTCCGGTACCGCCGGCGCGTTTGGCGGCGCTCAATTTTTCCGTCTCGAACTTATCGAACACACGATTCAGGCGCTCCGCGCTGATTCCAGGTCCGCAATCGACTACCGACACACGCACCATGTCGTCGGCGTCATCCAGCCGTACTTCGATAACCGAATTGTCCGGCGAAAATTTCACCGCGTTGCCTAACAGATTTAGCACTACACGCATCAACTGATCGCGATCACCCCATGCGCTCACCGAGGGTCCTGACACGTTCACCTTGATGCCCTGGTTGTTTGCTTGCACCGCTACTAGATCAGCAGCATGCGTCACAATTTCGTCCAGCGATACCATGTCGCATTCGAAAAGCGCGTGCGCCGACTCTGCGCGTTCGATGTCGAGCATGTCGCTGATCAAACGCTCGAGGCGTCCGAAATCGCGCGAAACGTTGTTGACCAGGCGCTTGCCTCTTTCGTCGAGGCTGCCCAGCACGCCGTTGTTCAACAGTTCGAGAATGCAGTGGAAGGACGAGATTGGCGTTCGCAAATCATGCGTCACCATGGCGATGAATTCGCGGCGCTCGCGTTCGGTGCGATTGCGTTCTGTGAAATCCTGAGCCACGCAGAAGAGCGCGTTGTCGCTCTTCGACCAATAGGCCGTCCAAACAATGTCCAGCAACTCGCCATCGCGTGCGATCAATTTCGATTGCACTTCGACTTTGCCGTTGGTGCCGGCAACACTCATGAGTCCGCTGAACACCCTGGCGGCGTCTTCAATATAATCGCACAGGCACTGCCCTTCGAGCTCCTGGTTGGGGTAGCCCCATGCTGAGAGTGAGGCACGGCTGACGGATAAGAAATTGCCTTTCGCATCAAGAATGCAAACGACGTGCGATGCCTTCTCTATAAGGTAGCGCTGGAACGTCTTCGCTTGTTTAAGCTCTAGTGACTGCTCCTGAACCAGCTTCAGCAGTTCATGGGCAGAAAGACTATCTCTCTTCCTTATGATGCGAGAGACGCTGAGGTTCTCCAGCGCTTCAGAGACTTCTTTCGACTGCGTTGCGCAGGTGCTCGGCTTGGACTTGATCAGCAGCGCAATGCCATAAACAGCTTGCGCCACAGAAAGCAGAACGAGCGCAAACGAGATCTCATTAATAGGTTTGGATATCTTGGTCCGGATTTTTGCGGGAATGCCTTTGTCTTGGTAAATGTGGCTTATGCCGCCCGCCATGCAGAGCAGGCTCACCGACAATCCGAGGAGTATTGCTAATGCCACCAGGCGGCCGGATTTTGTTTCACGCGTACCGGCCGTGGCGTCATCTGCCAGTGTTGGCAGTCTGAGCGTGGCTTTATCGGGCTGTCTTGACGCGTAAGTACGCGCCGCTTCATGAGCTGCGTTCATGTGGTTTAAGAAACGGAGATTGGTCGCCACAGGTGTGGCTTACTAAAACTATGGCGGGATTATGCGCTACAGTATTACGTAGAAAATACTACATATATATGTATTGTCAAGCGGAATTAAGCCTGCTCGGCGCGCCGGCACGGCATGGTAGCGGCGGGCGAAAGCCCGCTCGTCTGTAGGGGCGAGGCATGCCTCGCCCCTACAGTGTATAACTGGAGCCATGAAACACCCCGCTCTACTCGCCACGATATACGGACTCCTCATTTACGCGGTTTTTGGCGCCATCACGTTTGCGATCGCCGGAACCTGGCGCCTGCCGTTCTTCTGGGCGGTTTTCGGCTCGCAGCTCATTATCTGCTTCCTCGGCATTGGCATGCTCGACCCGGATCTCATCGCCGAACGCCTGCGCCCGCGCGGCAAGGACGAAGATCCTCATGCGCGCATGGTCTTGAGCATTATTCTTCCAGCCTGCATTTTCCTCGCTGCCGCTGACGTCGGACGTTGGCACATTTCCTACATCCCCACTTGGCTGCAAATTGCCGGGCTGGTCGGACACATTCTCGGCTGGTTGGGAATTTTCTGGGCTATGACGATCAACAAGTTTTTCTCGTCGGCAATTCGTTTGCAACCCGACCGTGCCCAACGTGTGATCGACCAAGGACCATATGCGTTCATCCGTCATCCTGGTTATGCGTTCGCTTCGCTTGCGTTCGTGATGCAGGGCATCGCGTTAGGTTCATGGATCTCCGAGATTCCAACCGTGTTCATTGTGTTGTATCTCGTTTATCGCACGTTTCTCGAGGAGAAAATGCTGCGCGAAGGATTGCCCGGATACCGCGAGTACATGGCGCAAGTGCACTACCGCTGGATTCCCGGCGTGTGGTAGCTGCCTGCCTATTTCTTCTCGATCTTGTATTTGCCAGGGCTCGCCGTCATCGGCTCCGGCGGCTCGGGCTGCTCTTCGTCGCCCAGATGAACGTAGTTGCGCACAATGAAAGTTTTTGATTGTGGGAGAAGCTGTGTGGTCGTGCCTGGGTTGTACATTTCGTCGCGTACTCGCTGAGTGGAATCATCCAGCCCGGCGATGCGCTGTTTTGCCGCGTCGATGATTTCTTGCTTCTTCTCCTCGGCAGCTTTCATCGCTTCCGATTGTCTTGAGACTATCCATGCCTCGACCCGCGAGCGCCCAAAGCCTTTTGCGCGGCCACCGACCTGATTTCCGTTGTCATCGGTAAATGCAATCAGATCGAAATCGGCATATCCTTTCGAGCGAATTCGTTGACATTCAAGGGCGGTATCTTTATCGATGGTGGCGCAGCGGGCTTTGGCTTCATTCATGATAGCCAGCTTTTCCTCAGTCGCGCGCTCGTCTGCTTCGACGGCGGCGTGCTGTGCCGGTTCTGCGCCCGGAAGGATAACCTCCCCGCGGCGCTTTTCTTTCTCTAGAGCTGCAATCGCTTGTAAGCAATAGTTTGCCACCACGCGGTCGGTTGTATGGGCGAGCGCATATCGGTATTGTTCATCTGCGAGTCCAAGCTCGTTTTTCTTTGTGTAGCAGAGAGCGAGATAGTAATGAACGCTCACATCCGTCGGTAGCTGTTTGACTTCATCGGTGAGGATAGTGATCGCCTCGTCGAAACGTCCTCCCTCGTATAGCTTATGAACATCCGCGAGTTCGGCTGCTGCCACCGGGACGTAGAGCGTCGCCGATAGTCCGATCGCCATTATGATCTTATTTCGCCGCCGGTTCATTCTGCCTTTCGACCTGTGACTTGAGGATATCGCGCTGCCGTGAGAGATTTGTGAGTTCTGAGTCGAGCTCCTTGTTCGTTTTCGCCGTTACATTCTCATGCGGTGATGTTATCGCGGCGGCCAGAGAGTCCATTAATCCGAGTTTGATTACGTCTTGGAAGGGCTTAGTGTCGACGATTCTGTAGCGCACGGTGGGGTCCTTGGACAGAGCGAAAAGAAATTCGCTGCCTTCGAAGCCGGCACCAATCTGGAGAAACGTGATCGTTATCTCGTTTGGGCTGTTCATTTTGGCGATGGCATCGGCGATGATACGTTTCACCTCGTCCTCGGCGAATCTTGGCCCGCGAGGGAGGTTGGGCTCGCCGTCGGTAATCACAGCAATGAGCAATGGCTTGACGGCACCGCCTGCAGTGCGCGCGGCGAAGTATTCCTTGAGCGCTTGATCGAGCGGACCAGCGGTCCACGTCATGCCACCAGGATTTTCGTCATGATAAATCTTGGCGATCTTGTACATCCCGGCATTGTGAGTTTCGGTAAAGTTATTGTTGAACGTGAATATGGTTACCGTCTTCACATAACCTTCGAGATCGCGCATGAATTTCTGCGTCTGTTTCTCGCACCACTCCCAGCGGCTGAGCCCGTTTGGGCAATCTTGCGTATTCATCGATCCGCTCTGATCGATAATGATTACGATGTCGTGATCTGCGATGAGGCGCTTCTTCTCGTCTGTGGTGGGTGGCTGTTTTTCTTGGGCGGTTAGTCTTACTTCTCTAGTCGATGCTGTTGCTGTTAAATCGGCGGGAGCCGACACCGGCTTTCTCGCTTGCAATTGAGCGCCGAAAATTTTGCCGTTGCGATCGATGGTGATGTTGAGTTGGTCGTTCTTTACCTCGGCTTTGAGCACTCGGTCGCCAGCTTGCAGTCCGTAGTAAGCGGCTAGGGTTCCGAGCCGAACTTTGGTGATGACGCCCTTGAACTGCTTCGAGCTGCTTTTCTGTACCGTGATACCGAATCGCGCGTCGAGGTCGGCGGCTAAGTCCGACTCCGACACTTCGCCGCTGAGTGCTTCGCAGAGTAGTATTCCGTTCCGCACTGTCGTAGCGGCGGGCGGAAGCCCGCTGTTCACCGTAGCTGTGCAGGCTGGTAGCCTGTGCTCCTCTGTACCGGCGGGCTTAAGCCCGCTTTGCGGAGCCGACAGCGCCAACTGCACACACACCACCCCGACAATCACCAACGCCGCGATCGCTCGTACAGTGCATCTGGAGATAAACTTTGCTGTTGCCGCCACGATTGCAGTCCTGAAGCTTTCGACTATATACCCGGCAAACCTTCCGACCGCTGTCGTTACCACAGTCTGTGGCGTTTCTTCGCCGACTCTGAATCGCCCGCATTTTGCGCCGCAGGCGATGCGGCTGCCTGCGGGGTGCCTGCACCATCCATCTCCGAATACTCGACGTCTCCGAAGATGATGTAGTTTTTCTGTCCGCCGCCTTTGCTGAAGGCGACGTTAGTGGCCACTTCAGTGCGTTTCGACTCGGCTGGAAATTTGAGAACGTAATTTCCGTCGATTTTATAAACCGCATCGCGCACCGCACGGTCGTATTGGAGATTCCCTGACGATTTGACGACTTGCACGGATGTTATTTTTCTATCGTTGGTGACTACGAAGTGCACCATAGTGCTGGCACCCGCGGCCACGTTAATGGAATCCACGACATTGCCGAATATGTGCGGCAAAACGGCGTTTGCCACTTTGTTGTGCCAGTCGTCCCATTCGATGGCGAGATTTTTTTCTTCGATGCCCGCAGTGAGTTTCATAGGCTTACCCTGGGTTGGCGGAGGCGCCACAACCGGGGGAGCGAGGTCGAGTTTTGGTTCTTGCATGATTAGTTGGTGCCGCAGCGCCTCCGGCATCGGCGTCATATCGTCGACATTTATCGGCGGTGGTGCCGGCGTGCCGGCGTTTGTTGGCTGTGGTTTGTTTTGCCTGCCCGCAATCATCGCCGATTGTGTCGGACCACCTGGGCCTGGGCTTGCCGCTTGCTGCGTGCTTGCGGTTGGCTCCGCCAGCGCCGCCGCGCTGCCGAGCTGGGCTGCGCAGAGCAGGCAACCGGTTAGCCAGGCAAAGCTCAACAATAGACGGACGGAGACTTTCATCTCTTTCATTCTATCGGTATGGTTGTGTTGTCCGAACTTTCGACCGCATTTTTGAAGGCACTTGTGAACGTCTGCGGGCAAACAAACCGGCAAAAATTTGCCCGAAGGCGTTCACAAGAGATGTGCCACACTATGAACGATAGACCGCATCAGGCTTGATTCGTGCACCGCACGCGGTGCACTGCTTGTGAAAACCCCGCGCGCATGGCTTAGCGCGCTTAGTCTTCGCTTGTGTCGACTACCAGGTCGTCGCTGTTCGAATTGTTGTGCCGTGCGGACGCGTCGGTCAGCGTCGTCGTTTTGATGGGACGAGCCGCGGGATCCTCCTGGGTATCCATCACCAGCATGCGAAGCGGTTGAACATCGGTGGGAAGAACGATGGATGGTTTCAGAATGGCGAGGGGAACGCTCAGCACTGGCACGGCGGTTGGCACCTGCATTGTAGCGGCGGGCGTAAGCCCGCTTTGCGGAGCGGATATGGTTGCAACCGGCACGGTCGCAGCCGGCATTGTAGCGGCGGGCGTAAGCCCGCTTCCATTCAGAGCCGTGACCGGCGCGGACGGCAGAATCGTCGGATCAGCGGTAATCGTGGTATTGAATAATTTTATGGCGCCAGAGGCTGGCACGTTGAATACGATATCAGCTCCATCAAGCACCAAACTGGTCGTGCCCGAGGGATGCGTAATCACTGAAGGGTTGATGCCGCCCCAAGCTGTTCCGGAAGTACCCGTGGGAGCAACCGGAACTTGATTCGGGTTGGTCTTTGGTGCAGGAACGGTGCCGAAGGCTATCGTCACCATGCCACCACCAGCGCCGGCGGACGTGGTTATATTCGCCGTGCTCGTTTTACCAATGTCTATCTCGGCACCGGTAGCGTTTAGATCTTGCACAACAATGCTGCCGCCACGTGCCGTGAGGTTGTTTTCCACATCAATGGATCCGCCTTTTTCCACGATTGTGAGATTGCCGGCCGATGCCGAACTTTGCGGCGCATTGGTTGTCACTGAACCTGCCACCAAAAGCGCCGAACCTGCCAGTGTCACGCCTTGTGAGTTGTCCGTCAAGGAGAAGACGCCACCGCTCGAAGATTGATTCAGAGTAAGCCCGGTAGTCGCGGAAGTATTGATCAAGACAACCGTCCCTGTGGTGCCTGAGGTATTCGCGCTCAATGTGCTGGCACCGGTGATTTTTATCGGAGCAGTTAGTGTTCCGATATTGCCTGTTCCGGTGGAAAGAAGGGTCACGGTATTACCGGCGATGCCTCCCGCGCTGGTGGCGGTAATGCTGCCGGTTCCGTCGGCGGATATGTTCACTGTCGCGCTGCCCTGAGAGCCGCCGACCACGCTGCCGAGACTAATGGATCCGTCGGTGCCAAGTCCCGTGCTCAGGGTTATCGAATGCGGCGCGCTCACTACTCCTGAGACTACAATGTCAGACGGTTGGTTGACGCTGGTTGAGGTAGTGATGCTGAGGTCGTTATTCGCGTTCGCGGACTTGACAGTGAGCACGTAGCCGAACAACGCAAAGTCGTCGGTGCCGTTGACGTAGGCGCTGGCGTTTGGACCACCGGTCGCATTAACTGTCAGTAATCTCGCTGTTGTTTGAATTGGACTGACAGTCGTTCCATCGAAGCCAACGCCGCCGGCTCCGCTCGCAGTGAGCGTGACATTGTTGCCGCGCACAGAAAAATTGCCGGTGCTGATGATATTGCCGCTCGCGATCAACGTATCGTTGCTCCCGGCGAATCCGAAGAAAGGCTCGGGCGTGCTGCCGAAGTTGGCGCTAATCGTGATATCGCCTCCGGATTGCAGGAAGATTGCAGTCGTCTGGTTGATCGCTTGAGCAATAGTGATGCCGCCGGCGGAGACCAACTTGAAGGTGCCAGGGGCGGTCACGCCAGTGCCTGCTATCGTGAAGAGTCCGGTACCAACGTTATTGATGAAGATGCTGGATGATCCCGTTAGTCCGGGCAAACTGGCGCCGTTGAGGGTGCTCACGTCCGTCGTCAATGGTGTGCCGGCTGTACCGATTCCGGTGCCTGCGGTCAGGGTCAAACTATCACCGAGAATCTGACCACCGCCGCCGGGCGTCATCGTTATCGAACCGACGCCGCTCGTATCGAGGTTGATCGCGCCTCCGGAGCCGTTTATTGTTCCAATGTGGTTGCCGATTGACATGTTGCCTACCGATGTCACGGACACGTTATCGGCGACCAGCGATCCGATTATGTTTACAGGACCGGAGGTCTGCAGTGAAATGGAACCGGTATTTCCCGGCGTGCCATTGTTCGCAATGCCGGTTAACGGAATCGTGAGCGTCTTAGTCGCCGAGTCGATGATGCTGAAGTTTGCTGCCGAGGTGCCGATCTCGGTGAATCCCGTAATCGTCGTCGCGTTAGTGCTAACTGAACCGCTCATATTGCGGACGGTCAAACTCAACGACGGCGTATTGATGATTCCTGAGGATTGACTGAATGTTGAACCGACGTCGGTGGCGGACAGAGTAAATGACGTGCCGGCGCTGGAACCATCAAGATTTACATTTGAAGTAAGTGAACCTGTATCAACAACGTTGACCAAACCTGACTTCCCTGCATTGAAAGCCACATTCGTAGCGTTGATCGTGATGGGCGTGGCACTCGTCCCGACGCTGCCGCCCGAGTTCGTGATGTTTAAGACAAACGCGGATAATGGGCTTGCGCCGTTCGGTAGGCCGACTCCGTTAATCGGATTTGTGCCGTCGGTGGTGATCGTAAACGGTGTCGTGCTCTTCGACGCGAATATCAGATTCGGACTTGTCCCGACCAAGCTCTGCGAGAAACCGGACATAGAAAGATTTGCACCAGAACTGAGCGTGAGGCTGGTGTTCGGGCCGCTCGATGTGAACAATCCGTTGGTTGCGTCGACCGTGAGCTTCCCTCCGCTGGTTACGTTGATGAGTCCGCCACCATTTATTGGAGTGCTGGTAGCTTGGATGTCAATCACGATGTTGTTTGGACTGCTGCCTCCGACGTTGACAGCTTGAGTGCCTGTTTGGATGAATTGAATCAGCCCTTCTGAGTTGGTGGATCCAGCTGTGAGCGTATGGGTCGCGGTGTCCGAAAATTTGATTGTGCTGCCCTGAAGCACTATGCCTGAGACGTTCAGACCGCCTGGATTGGCAGCCGTTAGACTCGAAAAACCAAGCGTTAGGACACCGAAACCTTCGATCTCAATGTTAGATGCTGTGTTTTGTAGAGGAGCCGCGATGGTGAACAGCGGACCGGTGGCGATATTACCGTGCGAGAATATCCACGCCTTAGTTGGTGTTCCCCACGTGCCGGTGCCCGAGACGACCAAGCTCCCCTTTAGGCTATCGACCGTCAGTTTGCTCTCGCCGCTGACGCTGCTGTTGTTCACCAAACTCGCGGTGTCGAATTCGACCGTGCCACCACTGACGGGCAGTGCTTCAGAAAGCGTGATGCCTTTAGGATTGTCGATGGTCACGTTGGCTGCTGTGAGCGTGCCAGTTATGCCGTTCGTAATCGTTCCGCTGCCACCGACGAAGAACGGTTTGGCGGCATTCGATGATAGCGTGATCGATCCGTCCGCAGCGCCGCTGCCACCGTTCGCGGTGCTAAGCCCACCGTTTACCAGCAGAAGTCCGCCGGCGGAAACGGATGTGGTGCCGCCATTGCCTCCCACGGTGGGAGGCGCTGCATTGTTTAATCCTGATTGGTCTGCCGTGACGTTGCCGCCGACCGCAACGTTGAGTGTTCCACCATTTCCCGTCAGCCCTGTTGCCGAAATGGACCCCGCATCGCCGGCTGCGTCGAGTTGCAAGCGTATCGTCCCTGCCGGCGGAGTGATGGCCGCACTGCTTATGATGAACGGTTGCGAGCCTTTGATGGTGAAGGTAATGTTGCCACCATTGGCATGCGTGCCCGGTGTCACGAAGCCATTATCGGCGTTCGCATTTAGTGTCAGCGGCACGATATTGCTCGGGATGGACACCGAACCTGCCGTAATCGAAATCTGACCGCCGTCGCCTGTCGTAGGTGCTGCCCCCACAGTGATGGTGCTATTCGACAGCGCTAGCTTGCCGCCGGCAGTGAGGCTCTCGACATTCGGCTGGGCGTTTGCCAATCCCCCGGTAAAGCTCAGATTAGACTTTGCCGACAAATCTATTTCAGTTGGCGTGGTTGCTAGAGTTCCGCCCGTGCTGCCGAGGGTCAGACTACCGCTCGTGTTCTCAATCGAAAGAACATTCAATACGGACGATGCGGAGGCTATTGTCGTGCTGCCATTGGTGAGGTTGATATAAGCGCTGCCGGTTGGAGCCGTAATCGTCAGAATGCCGCTCAGGCTCAAGTTGATTGGATTTGTGGAAGTGCCGATGCTGCCGCTGCCATCGTTGGTGATGTTGACGTTGCCTGTGCCCTTGACGAATGCTTGAGACACACCAGTTGCGGTGCCGCCATTTTGTCCTGGTGTCACGATGACGGTGCTCGTGGCCGCCGTCGGTGCCGTGATGGATATTGGCGCCTTCGCACTCCCGATGTTGCCGTAATCCGTTATCAACGTCACCGCCGGGCTCGTGATAGTGCCGCTCTTCTGCACGATTGCATTACCGAGGAAAGTATCACCCAACGAATTGGTCGTGACGACCGCGTCTGTGTTTATGGTGACACTCGAGCTGGCGTTGATATTTCCAGCAATCGTAACCGAGCCACCGCTTCCGGGAATTAGTCCAACCGTTCGGTCCGTCGTCAAATTAACGATCGACGCGGTGATACCGGCTACGTTGATATTGCTCGTAGTATTGAATGCACCAAGATCCGTATTGACGCTGAATGTCCCGCCGGCAGACGATCCTTTATTGATCGTGAATGTATAGGCTCCGAGGATGGATGGTGGCGCGGAGGCTCCGATATAGGCGCTGCCGCCGGCTTGTATGGTGGCAGAGTTGGCATCAGTTAAGAATGAAGTCCCAGACGCCGGGAACCCAGGCGCTCCTATCGACCCGGATGAGGTCAGAATCAGCGTCTTGCTATTCGCGACGTCAGTGCCCGCATATAAGATGTTGCCACCGTTGTTCACTAGCGCGAAGGTGCCCGGCGTTGAAATCGGACTGGCACCAGTTGCTGCGCTGTTGCCGACCGTTATATTGGAAACGGCGGAGGCCGGCTGACTTAAGAAGATGGACGCCGACGTACCCGTGGCGGTCGCACCGATGAGCTGGCTCACGTCGATAATCAATGGTGCCTTGGTTGTTCCAATGCCGGTGGAACCGGCAGCTAAGTTCAACGTTTCGCCAAGGACTTTTGCTCCCGTCGAATCCGTTATTGCGCCCTTACCTCCAGTTACGAGATTGATTGCATTTCCCGGTGTATTCGCGAATCCAATTTGTCCGCCGATCGCCAGGTTGCCTACCGAGCGAAGATCCACGTTTGGTGCAACAACGCCGCCCGAACCGACTGTGATGGTGCCTGTGCTCGCCACCTGGAAAGTTTCAGTCCCCAACGCAGTCCCTGTTGCTCCGCCGAGCGTAAGAGCAGATGAGGTATTGTTGACGAACACGCTGCCTGATTGAATAGGCAATGGTGCCACCGTATTCGCTGTGAGCGCCGTCAATGATTGAGTGGCCGTTTGAAACCCTGTTTGGCTGGTCTCTACAATTGCAGCCGCCGTGGATGGTTCATGTCCGGTCAAGAATGTGACGACGCCAGTTGAATCGTTGAATGTGTAGTCGACACCCTCAACTTGCGGCGTGCCGCCTACGGTTAAACTCTCGAGCCTGATTGGTCCGAGTCCGGTGTTAGACAATTGCAAGCTCGCAACCGATCCAGGAGCATTGGGGTCGTCCTTTTTCGTGAACGTACCCGAAGTGAAATTCGTATCGATGTTGCCGGACTGGCTTACCAGCGAAACGCCTTTGCCGACGACAAATCCGCTCGCTCCTTCCAATATGCTGCCGGTGCCGGTTTGAATCGCGACAGTTCCGTTCGATTGACCAACGGTATTGTTCAAAATGATATTGCTTGCGCCGGACGTTTGCAAAGAAACGCCTGGAGCGCTGACCGCTCCATCAATAGTCAGAGGTTCCATCGCGCCAATTTGGAACAGGGCTCCGGCCCTGCTCGCTCCGACGTGGCTGCCGCCCGAACCCAGGTCGTCTGCCATCACTTGCCCGACGGCGTTGGCGATAAAAGTGCCACCTTTCGTATCGTAGTCGACGCTGATATTGCCGGTGCTCGTCAATGTAATATTGTTCGCCTGGATGGTTGGTTTAACCATGGCGCTGACCGTGCCGTTGACCCCTTGCCGAAGATTGAAGGTATTCGATGTGAAAGTCGTTTCGACTGGAATTGGGTGCACAGCCGGTGCTGTCACCACCGTCGAGAAGGACGACGATCCGTAGCCGTCCGGTGCGCTGCCAAACTGGCCAGTTAGGTCGGCACCTGTAAAGAGCGCGTTAACGGTTTGATTCAACGCCGTAGAGATGATGTTGATTTGGTTGAGGTATGTCGCCTGGACGCTCAATTCGGTTCCTGCGGGATTCACCGATATTCCCTGAGGAAACGTCCCAGTTCCCTTACCGATTTGCGGCTGAGGAATATTGGCGATTACGGAATCAAACGTTGGCGACCCGGACGCAGTGTCGATGACAAGAATGCTGCCTTGTGTCGAAGCAAATTTAACAGTTTGGGTCGTGATGAATGGATTGTTGCTGAAGCCGTCTGCGACATACAGATGGTTCCCATTGGGATCCATAGCCGTGAAGATTGGATACTCGTTTCCTTCTTTCGGCAACTGAATCACTCGCGAAACGCTGTTATTCGACAGATTGATTATGGAAATTGCATTACTTCCCGAGGCGGAAACGTATGCGAGCGTTCCCTGCGGATTTATTGAGATGCCGCCGGTCTGAGTTGCGAGAACCTTGCCGGCTGTTCCCAACTGAATTACCGCGACAGGTTTCGAACTTGTACTCAAACCCGAGGTGTTGTACACCAGTACGGTCGCTTGGCCAAATGATGTGATGACTGGCGTGTGAGTTTTCGGATTGAGCACGAATGTCTGGTTCGGAGGTGTGCCCGTCGTCTGAAACACGGGCGCGGAATTCACCAGAACGTAGATTTGATTTCCGTTGGGACTGACGGCGATCCCTTCAGGATTGGGATTCCCAGGCAGCGCATTTCCCGATGTGTCCTTCACCCCAACGCGCACTCCCGCAGTCATGGAACCACTAGTGGTGACCGCGGAGAACGTTCCATCGCCAGAGTTTGCAACATACAATGTCGAACCATCCGGACTTATAGCTGTGCCTTCCGGCTTGCTGGCAGTTGGATTCAAGCTGTTGAGCTGGACGCTGCTAACAACAGCATCTGTCTGCGCATTTATCTTTGTGATAGTGCCGAGTTCAAAGTCCGGAACGTAAAGGAAGTGCGCATTCGTCGGGTTGTCGGCGGTTACGCCGAGCAGAAACTTCCAGTTGCTACCATTGGATATTTGCTGATTGAGAGCATGTTCGATTCCCTGGATAGTGCCACCATTTATGGTGACATTGCCGGCTGTAGATTGGATATTGCCGAAATACTCGATGGTGCCGCCTTTCGTCGCCGAGACAGTGACGTTGCCCGGCGCGGTAATCTGGCCATCGAGAATCATGAGGCCGCCCGTCTGCAGGTTGACAGTCCCCGCGCCGGTCGCGCCGGCGGTGAGGTTGTCCAATTGCATTTCGCCGCCTGTCTTTATATTGATGTTGCCGCCGGCGTTGATTCCTTGAAATGCCGCAACGTTTGATGATTCGACAATGTTGCCGGTGCTCAGCACGGTTGGGTTCACATTAAACGAACCAGCCGTGACTGCTCCGTTCAAGATTTGAATCGGAGTGCCGTTGGTCAAGGTCGGATTGGCGGCGATGATATTTACATTGTTCGCTCCAACTCCTCCGGTAGAGCTAGCTACCCCGGTAAATTCAATGGCGCTCCCAATTATGGTGACGTTGCCATTTGTCGTCGTGCCTGAAGCATTGATGTTGACTCCATTCTGCGTGACGTTATTTAAAGTGGCGAATGCCGGGAGCAGAACGAAGCCCGAGCCTGCTCCGCTGCCCTTGAAAGCGGCGATGGTGATGTCACCGCCCGCGCCACTGGTGCTTGAGGAATTGATTCCCGTGACAGGGACATCCAGTAAGTCAATTTCTCCGCCTGTTTTGGAGCCTCCGGTAATGGTGAATGTAGTGTTGTTCGTGTCGGTGTTCGTGCCCGGCAATCCGGAAGGATTGGCGGTGATTTTTGCGCCGGCGATTATCATGATGCTGCCGCCGGCACCAGTTGCCGAATGTGTATCAATCGCGAACGGCGTCGTGCCACCGCTGGTAATGTTGCCGCTGGCGATAATGGCCAACGGAGCACCGCCGGTTGGTGTAAGCGTGTTGGTGAGATTGATGTTGCCGTTAAGGTTGTAAATTGTTGGGTCGCCGGTGAGATTTTGCGTTCCGATATTTAGATTCCGGGTTGCGGCGACTAGATGTTCGATTCCAGCATTGATGTTGACGATACCTGTAATGTTCTTTACGTCAACATTGGCAGAGCCATTGCCCGTGCTGATGTTCAACACCTTCGACAGCAAGTTTCCACCGGTCAGATCAAAATCCGACTTCGCCGTAAACGAAGCATCGCGCACATTGATATCGCCAAGCAATGCTTGCAGTAAACCGTTGGCGTTGTTGACTGTTATTGTCGCTGTATTCGGCGCACTTATATTGATATTGGAGCCAAGTGATTGGATGAGTCCGCTATTGATAATGTTGTTGCTGGAAAGATTGACGTCACCAGCGGTGCCGGCCGCCGAAAGTATGCCGCTGTTATTGATGGTATTGCCGGCGGTGAGGGTGAGACTACCGGCGCTGCGAATGGTGCCGGCGTTGATGATGTTATTCAATGCGGTCAGATCAAGGTTCAAACCTGAAATCGGCGACAGTCCCTTCAGGTAGTTGGACGGAACAATCGACGAAAGCAAGCCCCCGCGTCGGTTGATGATATCCGTCGCGTTGATCAGCGCTGATGGCGACGACGAATTCGTTGAATAGAGGAATAGACTTCCGGCGTTGGTCAAGCCTCCCGTGAGATTGAGCTGCGAGGCAGCGACGTTATCCAACACGTGCACGTTTCTCGGAATCACAAGGTTGCCCAGCGATGCTCCGGAAATTCCGTTGATGTTTAGCAATCCGCTCACTGCATTTCCAAGCGCGCCGATATGCAGCGTTTGCCGCCCCGTCTGCAACACTTGATTCAATGCAAAAGATTCCGCCGGAGTCAGCGCTTGTCCCTGCGTTACATGCATAAGGTGGCCGCCGACTCGAATTGCGCCCGCGGCAGCGGCGGTGGCGTTGGTTTGCGTGGACGATAGATCGCCCGCGTTGGCTGCCTTTCCTTCCATTGCAACAAACGGAAGCAGAAAGAATGCTGAAAGACAGGTTGCCACCAACCGTGATGCCGTCGATTTTTTCCATATCACGCCGGGCGTGACAAACGTGTGACTGCATCGGGCTTGGCGCCTCCCGTCATTCGAAGAGCAGGAGACGCGGGGTCCTGAAAATTTCATTATGCAAAATCCTTCAATGGGGGCGTGTATGCCGCCCGTTGTCGCTTTCGAGAAGCAACTAGCCGAGTGCGGGCCGAGGCCGCTGTCGTGATTATAGATCGGAATACATGAGTGTGTAGGGGCGATGCATGCATCGCCCCTACAATGCGAAATATCGCGTTTCAATTCACGCGACGTGGCTGTTAAGCAAAAAATGCTCGATGTCGGCGCGCAATTTGTCGATGTCGAAGCTTTCATCGATGCAATAGTCGTCGATTTTTATATAGCCGGCGGCGCCGAGTTTTAAAAATGATTTTGCTAATGCTTCGTTTAGCTGGCGGGCACGTTTCGTTTGTAGTCCGGCAAAACAGATAAAGGGCACTTTCTGTAGTCGCTCGTCGGACCGCACCGCGTGCAGAAATTGGAAGGGATCGGCTTCCTCTAGAAAGACCCTACAAATGATCAAATCGAAGTGCTCGCTGCGTAATAGCGATAGCGCGTGATGTTCGTTTGGAATGAAAACCAGATCGTGTCGCTCGCCCAATGACGCTCGCAGCACCTTGACTGCGGGTAGGGCGTCTTCGAGAATCAGAATCCGAGATTTATTCATAGCCAAACAACCGCTGGTTCTTCGGATCGCCTCGCTTGCGCGATCGCTTCAGTGAGCTGCCCGGGCTTCCTGTGACCAAAATAGTCGACGTTTGTGATAGGGATGTGATCCTTTCAACATGACGACGTGATTCGGATGTCAAGTTCCAAGCTTATGCATATTTTTATGGATGAGGTAGGGATGAAAAAAGCTGGCTAAACCCCGCCGGAAGCATGCCAGTAGCGGCTCGGAAAAGCGGGCTAACGCCCGCCGGTACGGTATGAGGCTGTTAGAAACTTCATTTAATGCCATCTAATGACTCGTTTAGGTGTTTCCCGGATGATAAGCGCAGGCGTTTCAAGGAGATACGGGGTTGCTTTTTAACAGTCTGCAGTACCTAGTTTTCTTACCGATTGTTTTCCTGCTGTTCTGGCTGGTGCCGCACAAGTGGCGCGTGCCGCTGCTTCTGGCGGCTAGCTACGTCTTCTACATGTCGTGGCGCCCGGTTTACGGTTTGCTCATCCTTGGATTGACCGTCGGCAACTTCTTGCTGGTGCCGCGGGTAGCGGCTGCCGCTACTGAAAAGAGCAAGAAATGGTGGCTGGCCTTGGTAGTCGCCGCCAACTTGATCACGCTCGGCATCTTTAAATACGCCTATTTCACGCTCGACACGGTAAAAAACACGCTCGGCGTCGCCGGCATCAACTGGAACGAGCCGCATCTGCATATCATTTTGCCGTTGGGCATCTCGTTTTTCGTTTTCGAATTCATCCACTATGCAGTTGAGGTGTATCGCGGTAAACCGACAGTCAAAAAATTCTTTGACTTCGCTTTGTTCGCCTCGTTTTTCCCCACGCAAATTGCCGGACCAATCAAACGCTATCAGGACTTCATTCCGCAGCTCGACATACCGGCGAAGTTTAAGTGGCAATATCTCGATGAGGGGATGAACCTTATCCTTATGGGCTTGAGCAAGAAAGTGCTTATAGCCGACAATCTGGCGCTGGTGGCGCAGGCTGGGTTCTCCCATCCCGAGCGTTTTTCATCGGTAGACCTCTGGCTAATCACCTATGCCTTCGCCTTCCAAATCTTCTTTGATTTTGCCGGGTACACCGATATTGCACGCGGCTCGGCCATGTTGTTTGGCTACAAAGTACCGATCAACTTCAACCTGCCGTACATGGCGGCCAATGTTTCCGAGTTTTGGAACCGCTGGCATATAAGTCTGTCCACATGGCTGCGCGATTACCTCTACATTCCGTTGGGCGGCTCGCGCTGCCCCAAATGGCTCAATTATCGCAATCTGTTCATCACGATGGCTCTCGGCGGCTTGTGGCACGGTGCAGCCATGCACTTCCTG
>DATNQY010000052.1:0-4143 GCA_036703785.1 Candidatus Obscuribacterales bacterium | reverse complement strand
TGTCCCCAGCCTTGATTGTTGCTGGCTGCCGGCTGTTGCATCGGCTGTTGCATCGGCTGCTGCATCGGTTGAGGCGCAGCTTGCTGCTGTCCATCTGCCCAGCCGGACGGCTGCGGTTGTCCCCAGCCCTGGTTGGCCGCTGCTTGCTGTCCTTGCCAGCCCGGTTGTGCCGGTGCCGGCGTTGGTGGTTCAGCACCCCAGTTACCGTTGCCACCGCCCGACCAACCGGCCGGCTGTGGCTTGCCCATAGACCAATCTGTGGCAGTCGGCGGAGCCGGCTTCCAATCACTATCTCCCCCGACGCCCGGGCGCGGCGGGTCGGCGTTCCAACTCTGCGGTTGCGGCTGAGGCGCGCTGACGGTTTCACCCCATTGCCCGACCATCGGCTGTCCGCTTTGAGCTGGTTGCTGTGGCTGAGCCGGTTGGGCCTGCGGTGCTTGCCCAAATCCATCGGCGGGCTGCGGGAATCCACCCGACTGTCCGAATGGCGGTGCCCCGAATCCTGAGGGCGGGGCAAACTGCGAAGCGGCCTGTTCAGCAGAGAATCCTGCCGGTGGTGCAAACTGTTGTCCTAATCCCGACTGCGCGGGCTGCTGCTGTCCGAATTGCCCTTGCGGTTGTCCATATGAGGGTTGCTGGGAAAAATCGGCCGGTTGTCCGAATTGTTGCGAACCTGATGTCGACTGATCGCCTTGCGCCTTATCTTCGACCATTTTGCGCCGAATAGACTCAGCCAAAGTCAAAGGAGCATCTTCTTGCGGCGCTCCGTCGCGCATGGGCACATTCATGCCGAACTTGCTGCCCAACGACATGCCCTGCGATTGGGCTTGCGGCTCGTCAACCGGCTGCAACTTTTGCTGCAAATTCTTCAAGCGCGTGCTGGTGGCCAGTAATTCTTCGTCGACTTGCGGAGCGCCAGCCGGCCGTTTACCGCCTTTGGCTTCCTTCGCGGCGAGATCATCGGCACGTCTGCGCACGTGCGGGAATTGGGATCCGCCGGCGAGCGAATCGCCCGACTCGGACTCTTCCGCTAGCACCGGTGCCGCTTTGCCTGACTTGCCCTTCTGAGCGTTTCCTTTTTCCGGTTTGCCTTTGGCTTTAGCCGGAGCTTGCTTGCCGCCTTTGCTGGAAGCGGCGGCTTTTTTACTGCCACCACCGGCGCCGCCACCAAACAGATTCTTCAGCATGCTGATGAATCCGGGTTTTTCCTGCGGAATTTGGTCCATAATGCGTTTGGCGAGAGCTTCCAAATTAGAGGGCAAACATTCATCGGGCAGAGCGACGTCGGGCGTGCCTTGAACCACTTGATCCAGTTGGTGTTGAAACCGGGCGCACGAATCGCATGATTCGATGTGGGCGGTGAGCATACGTTCGTCCTGCGCGGACAGCGGTGCGTCAAACCATTGCTGAATCAGAAATCGAAAGCGGCTGCAGTTCATATCGTTTTCCCAGAGTGGCTCTAAATTATCCTCGACCAAGACACTTGACCACTTGCACTCGCCCGCGGTGCAAATTGGCCATCACATTGTCGGGATTCTGGTTCAACACAGCCACCACCTGTTTGAAGCTCAGTCCCAATTGATGCCGCAGAACAAAAGCATCCTTCTGCTCCGGCGGCAACGAGTTGATACATCTTTTGACTCTTTGCGCACCAAGAATCACCGTCGTTTCCCAGTCCATCGTCGCCGAACCGTCCACGGTGGGATCGGTCGCGGGTGGCTCCGCGGGAGTGCGCTGCGGACTGCCGTTGTGCCAGTCAGCAACTTCATCGACAATGAATTGCGCCAGCCATTCCCACACATTCGGTTGTGACTGCAGTTGCTTGGCGTTCATCTGACGAACCGCCGCGCATGCATTCTTGAAAGCTTGAATAGTAAGTTTTGAAGCGGATTCCGTATCATTGGTCGCCAAGAAAGCGATGGAATAAAAGCGCTCCTGATGCTGCCAAATAAACTCGCCAAGAGCTTTGCGCTCGCCCTTCTTCACCTCGAGCAAGATGTTGGCCGCAGCCTGGTCAGAATACGTCCTGGTCGGTAGTAATGGCATTTTGTAAGTTACCGAATCCTTTTCCTAAACAGTTATGGGACGTCAATGCCTATCTAGACCGGCAGGCGACGCCACACCCCCTCAAATTAACACAATTTCCCGCCAACACGTCAGTTCGGGACAGCTCTTGCCTTTTCGGCGTTCACATACCTCCAATTTCAGGCACAATTAGGGCTACCATAAGATGATGTACCACGATTAGGTAAAGCCTAAAGGTACGTTCCCCGTCTATTCCACTTTATGCCCAGAAAAGCCAACTTTATATTTGACGTGCATATCCGAATTCCAGAGGCTTTTAGCCTGGATTCGATCGTGCGCAATCCGCGCACCTTCAAGCCCAAAGACGTGCAGAGCGCCTGCCAGAACAACGAATTGGTTCTCAAGCACGGCGAACCGCCGCCGCCTGTGGTCAGCCTGGCCACATATGTGATGACCGACTTCTTCGCCATGGCGCACGGCACCGGACTCTACAATCGTCAGCACAAGCTTTGGGAATCGCTGTCCCAGGTCAATTCCATCCACATCTATCAGCTCAGCGACGGCGTTTTCCGGAAAAAGGACTTGCCGATTTTTGACTTTTCGTTTTTAGACTACAAAGGCAAGCCGCTCATCTATGCCAATTTGGTGGCGCAAGTGCCTGCTAAAGCCCAACCCGAGAAGCTTTTGCAGGCATTCATCGGACGCGCGCAGGGCAAACCCTCCCTAACCGGCGTCCTGGCTTGCTTCCCGGCACCGGTGCCCGGGCAAGTTATCAGCCAATTGCGCAATCAAACAGAGACTGAAGATGCAATCATGCGCTACGAGGCAGTTTTGCCGGCTGTGCGTGTGCCATTCGATCTATTATCGATGAATGTCGCCAATCTCATGCAGCATTCACAGGAAGGCAGCGACACAGGCGGTTTGCGCACGGTCTTTTCACTCGTGCATCCGGATTTGACGAGCAAACAAAAGATCGAAGAACCGACACGCGTCATGCGCAAGGTCATGCCCAAGCCGAAGAAAGAACGCGAAGCCGAAGAAGATACCGACGCAGCCCCTGAATCGGCGCAGCGCGAATCGGGCCAGCAAGAATCCGCAGTTTCGGACCAGTCTTAACTAAAGCGGAATATTGCCGTGCTTGCGGGCGGGACGCTCGGTGCGTTTGTTTTGTTGAACATTGAGAAATGCCAGCAGAGTTTGGCGTGTTTCGGAAGGCAGGATCACATCATCGATGAAACCGAGTTGCGCTGAAACGTAGGGGTTGGCAAAACGGTCGCGATATTCTTGAACCAGCGCCTTCCCTTTATCGGCGCCGCCTGCCCCGCTCAACTCCTTGCGGTACAGCAAGTTGACCGCGCCTTCGGCGCCCATCACGGCAACCTCAGCAGTTGGCCATGCCAGGTTGAGATCGGCACCGACGTTCTTCGAACCGAGCACGTCAAAGGCGCCGCCATAGGCTTTACGCGTGATCACCGTCAACTTAGGAACCGTCGCCTCGCAATATGCATAGAGCAATTTCGCCCCGTGCCTGATGATGCCGTGGTGCTCCTGAGCGGTTCCCGGCATGTATCCCGGGACATCGACGAAAGTAACAACCGGGATATTGAACGCATCGCAAGTGCGCACGAAACGCGCTGCCTTAGTCGATGCATCTATGTCGAGAACTCCGGCCAGGAATTTCGGTTGGTTTGCCACCACACCGACTGCGTGTCCACCTAACCGAGCGAAGCCTGTAATGATGTTCTTCGCGAATAAAGGCGAGATCTCGAAAAACTCACCGTGATCGAAGATGCGCGCGATCACTTCATGCATATCGTACGGTTTGGTCGGTTCAGGCGGCACCAGCGTATCGAGCGCAGCCATGTCATCCGGCACCGCAGATTCATCGGCAGGCAGCAGAGGCGGATGCTCGAGATTGTTGGAGGGCAGATAAGACAAAAGCGTTCGGATAAGCCAGAAAGAATCATCTTCCGATTCGGCTAAAAGCTGGGCCACGCCGCTCTTTTCGTTGTGCACCAGGGCGCCGCCGAGCTCCTCGAACGTTACTTCCTCGCCTGTCACCGTGCGGACAATCTCGGGTCCTGTGATGAACATGTAGCTCTTGTCTTTGAGCATAAT
>DATNQY010000051.1:0-2523 GCA_036703785.1 Candidatus Obscuribacterales bacterium | reverse complement strand
TAGCTGAGCCCCAATATTTCTGAAAGTACTTGCTTGCGCTCGGCGGGTGGTCGCGTCGTGAATTCATCCGCGCGCCCTTGCCGCAAATAAACGCTGTTGACGAAAGTGTCATAATCCATGCGCAACACGTCGCAAATTCGCGTCTGTGTCTCGCGGGTGTTTGCCGCAGTAAGGCTGTGCCATCCGGGATTGTCCGTCGTTTGGTCGCCGCCGCCGTTTCCGTTGGATGTTTCGTTGAATCGGCCGTTGGATTTTCCGCTCGATTTGCCGTTGGAGCCTTTGCCATTGCGGTCACCATTTGTGTGGTTTGAGCGAACTTGGAAATCAAGCGTCCCCTTCGAAACTGTTTTCGCGCCGCCACGAGGGAAATTGCGTTGGCGCGACCGCCGAACGCGATAGAAGTTGCCCTCCAGCTCGAAGGTGAGGTCTACCCACATCTCTTGCTGTCCGGTGCGAATCATCTCGTCGGACGTCGAGCGTCCCGACTCCCACAGGGCCCAAGTGACGGCATCAAGAACGGCCGATTTTCCGGCGCCATTCAGCCCGGAAAGGCAGGCCACGTTGAACGACGACAGATCGAGAGAAGCATCGCCGTAGCTCATGAAATTATGCAGTGTGATCGTATTGAGAATCACTATGGTGATTCTAGCTCATATTGCCGGTTGTATTGCTGATACGTTCCTTGCAGGCAAAAAGTTCAATCAGAAAGCTAAGGATTCGCTCATTATTGAATATGCGATGCATATGCGAGCGGGCGCGGACTGGCCGCCTGCCACCAAAGACATAGCACAGCGGGCTTAGGGCCGCGGTTACAATGACGGATTGCATCGAGGTGATATTTGCGGTTCAAATTCTTAGTTTTGTACGCAGCCTATCTGCTGTCTGGATTCGCGGCAGTAGTTTATGAGATTGTCTGGGCGCGCGAGCTGACTCAGGTCATAGGCGCATCTTTGTACGCTGTTTCGACGGTCACCGGGCTCTTCCTCGGAGGTTTGGCGCTCGGCGCCGCGGCCGCGGGCCGACTTTGCGCACGCCAGACATGGTCTGCCACCGCGCCGCCCGGACTGCGCATGTTCGCGGCATTTGAGATTATCATCGCGGCTTACGGTATCCTGATGCCGGTGGCGTTCCGCGCTGACACCCAGGAAGCGCTTTGGTCCGCGCTTTCTATCGGTGATCCGACAGCGTCTACCGTGGCCCGCATTCTTTACGCCGCATTGCTTATTGTTCCGGCGACCGCATTCATGGGTGCCACTTTCCCAGTACTGGTGGCCGCAGTTGGAAGCAAAACCGCACGCGGCGCGGAATGGTTGTATACGGTTAATACCATAGGCGGTGCGGCAGGAGCGCTCGGCTGTGGGTTTTTGTTGCTGCCGCAGTTGGGTTTGCAGGCATCGAGTTGGCTGGCTGCCGGATTGCACATCGTGGCGGCAATCGTGTCGATCATGGTGGCACGCAGATGCGCGGAAGTCGAAAGCCCGCCAGACGCAGTCGGCGCCCCGGACAATGCCTGGAATGCAGGCGCGCCCGGGCCGCCGCCAGACAACGATCGTTTACGCCGGCAAGTTGCGCGCACAGCGATTATCGGCGCGCTGTTCAGCGGACTGCTGTTCATGGTTTACGAAATCGTGTCGATGCGCTTGCTCAGTCTTGTTCTTGGCTCATCCACCTATTCGATGAGCACTGTTCTTGCTTTGTTGATTGCCGGGCTGGCAGTCGGCTCGGCGCTTTCAACGAGGTTCCTCCTGCCGTGGCGGCAGCCTCTGCTTTTATCGGCGGCGGTACTCACGGCGTGCGCCGTTTACGGTTGTGTGTTCATTTATTCGGCTGATGGCTTGCCGTGGAGCTTTCTGGCGACGTTCAAATTGCTGCAAGCAATATTTCCTGAGCACATTGTTTTCGTTTCGCTGCTTTCCCGAGTGGCGGTGGCATCGCTGGTGGTGGCGGTTCCTTCGCTATTAAGTGGAATGGTGTTTCCGCTGTTGCTATCGATATTCGATGAAGCAGATAAAGCACGGCGAACCTTTTTCGTAGGCTTACTTTCTGCTGCCAATAATGCCGGCTGTATCGCCGGTGCGTTTATCACCGGTTTTGTGCTGATTCCCAAGCTCGGTGAGCTATTCGACAGCGGCATGCAAGCGAGTTTGATCTTGTACGTTTGCCTGCTATTAACGTTGTCCATGTATTTGTTTGCCGCCTGGAGCGCGTCGTACATGAGCGATAAGGAGACGCGGGCGTTGACAATCGGGGTGGCGGCCTTCGTGGCGTTCGCCGTCATGCTCGATATGGTTTTATTCAAGCCTGCTTGGGACAAGGCGATGATGTCCGCCGGCCCCAGCTTCTATTCTCCCTCTGAGATTGCGCGTGCTAATCGCGACCAATTCGTGCAGGCGGTCGGCTCCGCCGGTGGTGCAGTGATGCTTTTCTATCGCGAGGGACTGAACAGCACCATTACTGTGGAAGCGCTGGCGCGAAACAATGTTATGTTTCTCAAGAATGACGGCAAAGTCGAGGCAGCCCTGC